>JAITVA010000060.1 GCA_031286045.1 Propionibacteriaceae bacterium
ATACCGCGACCGACCGTGACCGTCAACCCCACACCGTCAGGCACCATGCCGAGCGTCACCGTCACCCTCAACCCATCCCCAACCGGAGCCATGCCCAGCGTGGACGTCTCCGTCAACCCAACCCCCACTCCAGCACCCATCCCAACAGTGCCGATCACCCTCAACCCCACACCCGACCCCCTGCCAATGCCAACGGCCACCGTCACCCTCAACCCCAACCCATCAGGCACGATGCTCCGACCGACCCCATCACCCAGCCCAGCCCCCATACCGCGACCGACCGTGACCCTCAACCCCACACCTGACCCCGTACCGATGCCGACCGTCGACCTGGTCACCACGTCATCGCCGGAACCAGTCCCGGCGACTTCATGGGATCCCGCCACTTGCCCGCCGGTCGCACCGTCGCAGGCTGCGACCGCACCGGGCCAAGGCTGCCGGGGACCACAAGTCCCCTCAGGCGGAACTGCCATAGCTGCGGCCTCGACTGACCCCGCATCGGGGTTCGCAGGCGCTGTCGTCATGATGCTGATCTTGGCCGTCTCAGTCGTCGGAGCCATCCGGTCCGGGCGGTCACACCTGCCTGAACCACATCGAGTCCCGCTGACACGATGAAGCTAGCTCTCATGCTGGGCCGTCGTTACCTGCTGCCTGGCCAACTCTCGACCTGAGGTGAGTCTGCGCCCGGCATTCGTCGCGAAGATGTGGTGGGTTCCACGACACCGGGGCTGCCTCCAAACGGGGGCGGTGTGCTGCACGATCCAGCAGATAGCATCATCGATGTCCAAGCTGTCTTCGTGCGGGGGTGGTGTGCGGGCCATAACTATGCAAAAGTTGCCCTCTCGACCTCCGAGAGTCATTTGTTGTATTAGTCGTGTCACCAAATCCACTCGAAACAGCGACACGACTAGTACAAGAAATGGAGTTGCCATCGGTTTCCATCGAGTTTTGCTCACTTGTGTCGTGCAGCGCGTCACGCGGCAGCCCAGAGAATACAAAGTGCCGTCCTGACCGAGCGTGAACAAACGCCCGCCGACAGTGGTCTGAATGGCTCACGCGGCAAGGAGCAAGGTGACCAGTCAGCTACGATGGTGACCATGTCAACGCGCAGCGAAAACACGAGTCAGCCACCATACATACCCGAATTCCTTGACGTGCTGGACGCTACTGGCCGCCCGATTGGCCGCATCATCGAGCGCAAGAAGTATTCATTTCAGAAGGATCCGCTTCGACCGGGCGACTGGTACCGCGTGGTACTGACATGCGTCTTCAACACTCAGGCCGAGATGCTGATCCAACAGCGCTCCGCGTCTCGAAGAATCGGCGCCAACCGGTGGGATTTCACCGCAGGGGGTGCAGTCGACGCCGGCGAGACCAGCCAAGAAGCTGCTTCTCGTGAGCTTCATGAAGAGGTTGGCCTCACCCATGATTTCGCTGGTCAAGCCCCCATTCTCACCATCGCTGATCAACCCGCCTTCCTGGATGTCTACACCGCTGACCTCGAAGGCGACCCAAGCCAAGTACGACTTCAGGCTGAAGAAGTCCAAGCTGCCCGCTGGGCGACCTTGGCAGACATCACAGCGATGATCACCGCCGGCGACTTCTGGGCCTACCCCCCGTCCCTCATTGAACTCATCTTTACCATGCACGCCAAGAAGGACAACTGGACTGGCACCAACTGAGTGGCCAGGCCGATCCGATCCGTCACCCCGCGACTCGTTACCCGCGAACCACCCCCTCGCGAATCGTCATCTCACGCAAGGCGCGCAAGTTGTCCACGGCGAAAAAGTTCTGAGTCGCCAGCCGGACCCGATCTGGGCTATACACCTTGCCAGCAGCCAACCGCCGCAACAAGTCCTCCGGCTCCAGATCGATGATCCGAACCTCGTCGGCCTGATCGAAGATGTGGTCAGGAACTGTCTCGCGAATGCGGACGCCGGTCAGGTCACCAACCACCCGACTCAGGCGCTCGACGTGTTGGATGTTCATTGTTGTATGGACATCGATGCCCGCCTGCAGCAAGTCCTCAACATCCTGGTACCTCTTCTCATTGCGCGATCCCGGCGCGTTGGCGTGCGCCAACTCGTCGACCAACATGACCGTCGGACGCCGCCCTAAGGCTGCGTCCATGTCCAGCTCGTTGAGGGTGATCCCGCGGTAAGCGACTCGCTTCGACGTCAAAGTCGGCAGCCCGTCCAGCAGGGTCAGGGTCTCGGGTCGGGCATGCGGCTCGACGTATCCAACCAGCACATCCACCCCATCGCTCAACAACTCATGAGCATCAGACAGCATCGCATAGGTCTTACCAACGCCGGCAGCGTAGCCAAGAAAGACCGTCAGCCTGCCGCGCGCCCTCGCCACCGGCAGTGTCACCATAGCGTCATTATCGCAGAAAGGGCTGCCCATGGTGCTGCCCATCGGTGTCGTACCCGCGTGAAGCGGCGCTACTCATCCGAAGATGGTCCATCTTCAACCCCCACGGTCAGGGGTGACCGGCCCGCCAGTAGCCCATCCAAAGACTCACCCTCTCTCACCCCCGCCCCTAATCCTCGCGCGCGATCTGACGATTTAGGTCAATTTCATGTCTATTCTGACTCGTTTTTGGACTGAAATTGACCTAAATCGTACGACCAACCCACAAACAGCCAAAGATTGCTCAGTTATGTCAACCACTCACCCATAGCCGACACACAACCATTTGATTGAGTCTCACCTGAGTGAAGGACGAACCCGTGACCATACACATCAGTTGTCCGCGGCAACCCTGCCAGCAGCAGACCGGAACCCCTCACCACTCCTGCCACAAAGCCGAAATCGGCAAGCCCTCCAGATTGTCGGAGTATCACCAACCATGATCAGCAGTCGCGAGAACGACTCCACCAACAAAGCGATCACCCAAGTCAGCGGCGAGTTTCTTGATCGACTCGAAGTGGCCAGGCTGATAGGTCGCTGTCGATGTGGGCCTTGACGAGTTCCCCAGCCTGGTTGGCGGCGAGCAGTCGTAACACGGCCCGTAGTCTTTGGCTAGACACTCGCTCTGACACCGACTGCGCGTCACGCAATGTCATCCGCTCAATGTGGGAGTCGAGCCACATCGTCCGCCAGGGGTCGTCAAGGCTCAGCACCTCGGGATAGCCGCCCCGCCTGGCCGCCGCCGCGTAGTCCTTCCTGGACGCGACATCGTCGAAGCCGACCAAGAGCCGCGACACAAAGCCCTCCCGCCTGCCAGCCAACTCCCCTTGACTGAACGGTCGCAACCGAATGGTCGCCGCTCGTCCCGCCAGTGAGTCCGGGACTTTAGGAAGCGCTATCAATGTAATATTTCGTTCGCTGCCCAACGAAACACTGAACGCTGCCAAACGAAACGCTGAGTATTGACTACGTACATTGATTGCCCACCTCCCTCGGGCGCGTCCGCCCCACCGTGGCAAGGCGACAGCGATGGATCGGTCAGCCTGGTGGCGACGGTGAACGGTAGGCTGTCGCCATGACTGATTCGCACAGCAAATTGACCCCTTCTCCAGGTGACACTGACGCCACCCGCACGGTAGGAACTACCTCCACCGAGGCAGCACTGTCACAGGAGATGGTAGACAAGATGCTGGCCGACATGGCGCCCTATCTGGCCGACATGGCGCCCTATCTGGCCGCCGAGGGCATCGATCTGGACAGCCTAGAAGAGTCCACCGAGCTCACCTCGATCATGGAGGCACTGACGCGGGCCAACCAGCAGTACAACCTGGGGAGAATGACCACGACTGACGCGCAGCGACAAGAAGCACTCGATGTGTTGCGACGCTTCACCCGTGCGGTGGCGGCGGGCGATGAAGGGGCTGCGGACGACATCCTCGACGCCGTCGACATCGATCCCGAAGATGACTCATTGGCGGCGACACAGGTGGTCGGCACCGGTTTGCGGCTATTGGACAGTTGGGGGCTGGACGCGCAGCTTCGTGGCCCGCTGCGTTCCACCCGTCTGCCGCCGTGGGAGGTGAACTCGCGAGCCGCCAGCCGGGGCGTTCTGGCGCTGGCGAAGACCAGTCAGGCTGTCGCCACTGTGAACGAGTTGATTGAGCGCTATACCGGTGAAGTGCTGTATTGGGGAACAGCTCTTGCTGTTTCGAGTGTCGTCGTAACCGTCGCAAGCAAGCGTGGCATTGACGTCGATCAGGCCATCGCCGACCTGCTAGGCGACCAAGCTCCACAGTCCCTTGGCATCGACCAGTCGACACCGGCCGATATATTCGATGTTCGTGTCACCCCTGGCACGTTCGGCTCCTCTGACCGATCGAAGCGACGCACCGTGCGGAAGGGGCGGGGATCGGGAGATCCTGCCAAGGCGCACCTGTCGAGCAAAGATCGCGGAATGCTCAAGGACTTCGAGACCTGGCTGCGCGACCAAAACCCCATCACCGCGACAGACGATGTCGAGATACAGGTGGGTATACTCACGTCGATCGTCAGCCTTGCTCAGTCGCGGGGATTGGACATCCATGATCCCCTCGGAACCGAGTACCTGGCCGATGAAATATCACTCAACCTCGACGACCCCTCAGGCGACACCGACGACGCCGACGACGCCGCAACCGCAGCGTTGACGATTCTGACCGACTATGTCCACTTTCGTCTCGACACCTCCACTGATCAAGAAGGCTGGGGCATGGCCGATGAGACCTTGCATGAGGCGCTGTCTCAGATCGACCCGATCCGGCACATACTGGGGCAGGTTGTGGAGGAGGCGAGTCTGATCAACCCAGCCGATCGAGTCGCAGTTGTGATGAACCTTCCCCTGATCACAGCAGTGTCCCCTCTGCTGAAATGGATTGGCTCCGGCAAACCGGTCACCAGCACCGGTTGCCTGCGGCGAGCGGACATCGGCACAGTGGCGGCGATGCTGGGGATATCGGCGGTTGGCGTCAAGAGCTCCAACTCGACAGTTCCCCCTGAGCAAGAAGCACTACCGGGGACAGCGGCAAGCCCCGCCGCCGAGCCCCAGACGGTATATGTGACATCAATGTGGGACCTGCCGGTTCTGTCCCAATGGTGGTCGGTGCTGCAACTATGCGGGCTCATCGACGTCACGTCGACCAAGGTTCGCCCCGGACTCGCCGCCGAGCAATGGCTGACCGCATCCGAACCCCTGCTCGAGACAGCGGATGTGATCATCGGCCTGTTCTTGGGTGAGTACCTGACAAAGGACCTGAACCAGTGGGGCATCCTGGGCCGGTATAAGGTCATGGGCCTTGTCGCGCGCCTCGTGGCGGCCCTCGACCCGATGCAGCAGGGCCTCAGCGCCGATGACCAGCCGGATCAACTTCAAACCTTCGGCGACCAGGACTTCGCCCAACTCGCAAGACTGGGCCTGTTGACCAAGAACGCGAGTGGTGAACACACCGTGCCAGCCACATTGCGCGGCCCAGTGGCCACCGGCCTGCTCCTCACCTTCTCCATCGTCACCTCATCTGACGAGGAGGAGTGATTAGCCGGTGGGCATGCGACGATCAGTCTCGTCGCATGGCTTGGCGCACATCCGCTTCGTCGTACCATTCCAACGAGCCAACCACTGCTTCGACAGTCTCAGAAAAGTGAGAGCGGGTCTCCTCCACAGGCAGTGTCAGCATGCGCATAATCACAGACACTGTGGCGGAGACCCGCAGCACTGAGGTCGCCACGAAGTGTGTCCACGACACACCCAGCACTAGGCGACTGATATCACTTGAGATGCGATGAGGGTGTCCTTGAAGTTGAACAGCTCGCCAACCTCAACAGTCACATCGGAAGTGTCGTTCAGGACGTAGCCCTCCTGGACCGTGAGACTGGCGCCTGGCTTGAGGTCCTTCATGGCGCCTTCACCGTCATAGTCGGCGTCGCCCGTGATGATCGCATGCTCCAACTCGACGCCATTCTGGAAGGCCTTCGCCGACACTGCGAGCATAAAACTCACATCCTTGTCACTATTGTTGGTGAATGTGTAGTTCACAACCACAACTGGCTTTCCTTCGTAGTCCTGTGTCTTGTGAGACCCGTCGATCGTGACCGCGTAGGCGCTGGCTGCTGATGATGTCGCTGATGTCGCCTCGGCCGCTGGCGCGGTGGTCCCGTCGGTGGCAGCTGTCGTTGCCGTCTGCGTCGCGGCGGCTCCTCCTGTCTGAAGGGCGGCGTCAACCGCCTTATTGACGCTCGCGATCATCGCCGCAGTGATGATGATGCCAACGAGACCGAGGATCGCCCCCGTCAATGGCGGTCCTTTCGGCTTGTGCGTGACGAGTGCCACCACTCCAAGGATCACAGCGAGACCGCCCATGATGAAGGATCCAAAGTTGACAATCGGTATGAAAGATATGACAAAAGCGATGATGCCAAGCACAAGGGCGGCGATGCCCAATCCATTGCTTGGAGTTGGCGGTTGAACCGGTGGGTACCCATTTCCCATTGTCGGAGGGTGGGCATTGTGAGGGGAGGGCGCTGCTGGCGCCCCTACAGGCTGGTCATAAGGGGGGGGGAGTCAAATTTGACATAATAATCCTCTCAAATAGTAGATATTTACAAGCATACATCACAACATCTTAACGATGTTTCTTAGTTTGGATCGAGGGACGTCGAACTGGCTCTTCGTACTTGAGACGCTTCTATGTTTGTCAAGCTGGTGTGTGGTTGAGGAGTCGGTGGGTCTGGCGGGCGATGAGGCGTTTGAGGGTGCGTCGGGTTACTCGTGGCGCCTGGCTGGTTTGAGCCCGCCGATTTCGAGGAGGGATCTGGGGATGGGTGCGATGAGGGCTGGGTGATGGGTGATGGGTGATGGGGGGGGCCCGGTGACTTGGGGCGAGATGATGAGGGCCAGGTGATGGGGAGGCTGGGTGATGGGGAGGCTAGGGTGATGGCGGTTTCCCATCCCCGATGCGAGTGATCTCGGCCTTCGATCAGCATCTGGGATGACAAACCACACCAAAACGACCCCGATCGGGGCGGTTTTCCATCCCAGATCCGCATATCACAACTACCCTTACCATAGTTGGGTGCAGATATATCGACAAAGACCATGGCCGGGCTGCATGCTCACCGTCGGACCCCGCCTGTCGCCAACGCGACGCACCGGTCGCACGGACTTGGGTCCGCTGAGGGCTGAGGATTACCCGTTTCACTGGCACGGACGACCCTTCAGCGCGAGTTTCGACAACTCCAGGCTGTTCCTGCCATTGGTTGTGAAGGAGATCGGCGTGTGCGATGACCCTTCAGCGCGAGTTTCGACAGCTCCCCGGGCCGTTGTCACGCGGCACGCGCCCGCACAACTGTCCAGACGATCAGCCGCCGGAGTTCTATGACACTCCCAGGGCTGTTTGTCAGGCGGCACGCACTCGCACAACTGTCCCCAGGAGCCGGCCTGCGATCTCAGGGCGGGACACATCGGCCGTCAGTCCTCGTCTTTGGAGGCAGCGTTTGGCGGCGCGAATCTCCTCCTCAGCGCGTTCCCCTTTGATAGCGAGCAACTCGGCGGGAGGTACCAGGGGCTGAGTGTCGGCTAGGTGACCGCTCCGTAGCGGCGCCGCATCCCCGCTGGTCAACTCGACTAGTCTCGCCACCGAGGCGACAGCCCGACAGGTCACCACCTGGGGGTGACCCTCGTACTCCTCAACTCGGGCACGTACCACCCGAACCTGTGCCTCCAGCCCCAGACGCCCGACGCACATCGACAAGAAATCAACTCGTCGTTGCATCGGCTCCACCAGGTCTATCCTCAGATCGGGGCGGGCGATGGCCAATGGAATCCCCGGCAGTCCCGCGCCCGAACCGATGTCGGCCACCGTCGCGCCAACATCGATGAGAGGCATCACACATAGACTGTTGACGATGTGACGATCCCATAGTCGATCGGCCTCGCGTGGACCGATCAACCCCCACTCAATGCCCTCATCAGCCAGGATTCCGGCATACTGCTCGCCCAAGTGGACTCGATCGCCGAACCCTAGCTGGACGACCTCGGCCCACTCCTGCGGCACGACACCCGCGCCACCGGACTCGTCCGCCCTCACCCTCACTCGGGCTTGGCCACACGGATGACGACGTGACGCTTGTCGGCTTCACCTTCAGATTCGCTGTACATGCCCTCGGCTGCGACCGTGTCGTGGGCGATCTTGCGTTCGAACGGGTTCATAGCGGCCAATGCGACCGGCTCACCCGAGGACCGTACCTCGGCGATGGCGGCGGCCACGATCTCCTTGATCTCCTGGCGGCGCTTTTCCCGATAGCCGGCGATGTCGAGCATGAGACGGGAGTGCCGACCCAGCTTGGTCAAGACCGCCAGACGGGACAGATCCTGCAGGGCCTCCAGCACCTCACCGTTGGCGCCCACCAACTTTTCGCCAGCCCCGAGGATGGAGACCTGGGGGCGACCAGCTTCGACGTAGGTGTCGATGTCTCCGTCGAGGTCGGCGATGTCGAGCAACTCTTCGAGGTAATCGGCAGCGGTCTCGCCCTCCTGGGTCAAGCCGTCCACCTGGTCGTCGGGCTCAGCGACGACCTCCTCCACAACCTCAATGACTTCACTCATTGTTTCTCCTTATAGTCCACAGTGAACTGTTTGTGTGCTCCTGGCGCCCTCACCACCGAAGAATCGATGATGATCCTTGCTTGTCCCGATGGGGTGGGGCATCATCGTTTCCCTTGGTCGGTGAGGACATGGATGGGATCAGGCCCGGCCAGCCGGACCCTCATCGTTCTTCTTTTTGACTTGTCGGGTCGACCGTGATTGGCGGTTGGGCTGCTGACGTTGGACCTGTTGGCGGGCCACCCCGCCTGAACCGGCCGACCCAGCCGAACCGGACCCACCTGAACCCGAACCACCAGACCCGACCGGTCGTGACCCGCCGACCTGGCGAGAGGAGTTGGTCTGGGTGGCCGGCTTGCGTGAGTGCTTGGCGCGACGCTGCTCGGCGATCTCCTTGGGATCCTTGCCCAGGCGGATCATGCGCTCTTCCCACTCGATGTAGGCCGGGGTTCCCGGTGTTGGGTTGTTGCGGATCAACAACCACTGCTGCACCATGGTCCACAGATTGTTGGTCACCCAGTAGACCAGGACGCCGACGGGGATGACCGCGCCAGTGAAGAGGTACATGGCCGGGAAGAGGTACAACATCATCTTCTGCTGCTGTGCCATGGGCCCAGTCAAAGCGTCGGCCGCCATGTTCTTCGTCATCAACTGGCGCTGGGTGATGAACAACAACCCTGCCATCAAGATGACCAGCACGATGGCCATGATCTGGGTCGCGCCGAACTGTCCCCAATCGTCCAGCCAGAAGCGTCCCGACAGGTGGGCGCCCAGGAAGACCGACCGGTTGAGGGACTGCACCATGTCGGGATTGTGAACGAAGAAATACCCCACGGGGTTGTCGGGGGTGGAGGAGGCCGCGTACAAGACCCCGTACAAGCCGAAGAAGACCGGCATCTGCAACAACATGGGGACACAGGAGGCGGTCGGCGAGACGCCTTCCTCTTTCATCAACTTCTGAGTCTCGATACCCAACTGCTGACGGTCGGCGCCGTACTTCTCCTGCAGGGCCTTCATCTTCGGCTGGATCAACTGCATGTTGCGCGCCGAGTTGATCTGGCGGATGAAGAGGGGAATCAAGATGGTGCGGACCACCAAGACCATGGTCATGATCGACGCCACCCAGGTACCACCGCTGTCGGGTCCGAAAATCAGACTCCAACCGCGGTAGGCCAACATCAGAACCAGTGAGATGGCCGCATGGATCGGCGTCATGATCGCAGTCAGAAAATCCCACAGCCCCGCGAACATCATCAGCATCGGCACACTCATACGCACACCCTTCCAGCCAGCTCCACCCTGGTCGACCCCCTGCGAGTCGTACAGTCCAGATGGGACGATCGGTCATCGTCCTCGCTTGTCATACCTCTATTGATAGGGCTGTCGACCGGCTGTGGACCAAGCATCCCCGCTTGCTCCAACTGCCAGGCTCGAGCCGCCTTGGTTCCAGGAACCGGATCATAACCACCCATGGACCAGGGGTTGCAGCGCAGCAGGCGCCAGATGATCAGCCCCGCGCCTTTGAGCGCACCATGAACCTGAACCGCTTCAAGTCCATAGGCCGAACACGTCGGGTAGTACTTGCAGATATTGCCGTACCAGGGCGAGACGATGGCCCGCCACGCCTTGATGAAACCGATGAGCAGCCATTTCATGAGACTGACTCCGTGGCCATCTGGGCAGCCTTCTGCCATGCCGATGTCATGTCGCCACGCAGACGATGGCCCGACTGGGCAGCCCCAGGCAGTGCCCGCACCACCACATCCATGGGGCCAGCCTCGTCCAAGAGCGCCGCCGCCTGATGACGCAGACGCCGTTTGACCAGGTTGCGCGCCACAGCATTGCCCACCTTTTTGCCCACGATCACGCCGAAACGCGGCGATACCGCCGAGGCGGCATACAAAACCAACGTCTGGCGTCTGACCTTGCGGCCAGTATGAATCACCGACGCGAACTCTGCACTTCTGCGCAGCCGAAGACGCTGCGGCAACATCT
>JAITVA010000160.1 GCA_031286045.1 Propionibacteriaceae bacterium
CCCACCGACGACTTTGGCTCAGCCTCACTCTCGCACCAACTCCTGACAGCCGGATCCGTCGATGAGGACGTCGATGAGCAGAACCGCTCCACCATGAGCACGACTTCGAAAGCACTCATCGCACTCTTGGCCGTGGTGGTGCTCATTGCTGGCGGCGCCTTGATGTACATCCTGCTCACTCATCGCGCGACCCCCACCGACCCATCCACGATGGCTCCCTCGACTGGAGCACCCTCAATGCCAACGAGCAGGGACACTGTCGAGGTGCCCTCAGTCGAAGGTCTCGACCAAGCTGAGGCGACTCTGGTCCTGACCACCCTCGGCTTCACCGTCAAGGTCGAAACCGCCGCCAGCGCTGACGTGGCCCAAGGCGCCGTCATCTCTACTGATCCGGCCAAGGGTGGCAAGGCCGACCGCGGCGCGGTCATCACAATGATTGTCTCCAGCGGCATCGCCTGCCCTGAGGGCGTGACCCTTCCCGACGGGGTTGACAAGAATCTGGTTTGTGGACCTGCACCGGTCAGCACCGCCGTGTTGCCCAGCTTCACATTCGCGACCGGTTCAGGCATGCCGACCACGGCGGCGTACGGCTTCGCGTCACCGACACGCAACCTGGCCTGCTCCTGGTACGAGGACGGCTACACCGTGATCTGCGACGCCGTCGTGCTTGAGACCACGATGCCGACCGATCCGAAGAACCCTTCCTCAGGAAACTGCCGCCATGGGTTGTACGTCGATGACAGCCGATCCGGCGTGGGCTGCAACTCGGGGGTGCTCGGCGTCGACCTGATCCCCACCACTCAGTCCGCTCCTACCCTCGAGTATGGCCAGATCGTTCTGAGTTCGGATTACCCCAACACGGCGGCTCGCGGCCAACATCCTGACCCAGTGGCGTGCCTGTCGGACGAAGACGGCATCACCTGTTGGAACACCGTGACCGCTCATGGTGTCAAGATCAACCGGGTCAAAGCGCTCTTTTGGTGACCGGTTCGATCGTGAATCCCTATCTCACGTCGTGGTACCGCCGCTTGGCGAGCTTGGGCTTGACTAGGTTAGCGTTGTTGTGACGAAGGAACGAGGTAAGCACGTATGAGTGTCAAGGTGGCGAAGTTCGGTGGTTCGAGTGTGGCGGATGCCACGCAGGTGAAGAAGGTGGCCGCCATCCTGGCCAGCGACGACACCCGTCGGTACATGGTCGCGTCGGCCCCCGGCAAACGCTCCACAGACGACGTCAAGGTCACTGACCTCTTGTACAAACTCTATGAGCAGCGCAAAGGCGACTACACGGACACCTTGACGGCCATTCGACAACGCTACGTCGATCTGGCCGGCGACCTCGGCGTCGGACCTGCGGCCCTGGATTGGGACAAGGAGTTCGACGCCATCGAAGAACACCTGGTGTCGGGCGGGAAGCGACCCTATGTGGCCTCCCGCGGAGAGTACCTTCAATGCAAGTTGATCGCCGCCTATCTCGGTTGGACTTTCATCGACGCCGCTGACGTCATTCGTTTCTCCAAGTCAGGTGAATTGTTGGCGGCACAGACGGACGAGGCCTTGGCCAAAGCCTTGGCCGGAGTGGAGCGGGCCGTCATCCCCGGTTTCTATGGCGCCACCAGTGACGGGACGATACGCACCTTCTCGCGCGGCGGGTCCGATGTGACAGGCGCACTGGTCGCGCGGGTGGTCGCGGCGGAGGTCTACGAGAACTGGACCGATGTCTCGGGCATCTTGATGGCCGATCCGCGCATCGTCGATCAGCCCCGTTCAATCGGCCGCCTGTCGTACACAGCCTTGCGTGAGTTGACCTACCTGGGAGCGTCGGTGCTTCACGAAGACGCCATCACCCCGGTGCGTGAGCGTGGCATCCCGATCAACATTCGCAACACCAACGCCCCGGAGGATCCCGGCACCTGGGTGCAGACCGAGATGGCCGCCGTCTCCACCAAAGACCCAGCGATCATGGGTTTGGCGGGCAAACAGGGGTATACCACCATCACCTTGCGCAAACCCCAGTGGAGCGGCATGCCTGGTGTCTCAGGCACCCTGTTCAACATCCTCGGCGACGCCAACCTCGTCCTCGACCTGGCGCTGACAAGTATCGACGGCTGGACTGTGGCTGTGTCCACCGAGGCCTTCGCACCCGTGCGTCACTCGGTCATGGGCCAGATCAAGACCGCCCTCGAACCGGCCACCATCGAGATTGAGAACGGCCTGTCCCTGCTCGGCGTCGTCTCTTCCGGCTCGCTGCCCGAAACCGTTCTGACCGGGCGGGTGTCGACCGCATTATGCGAAGTCGGCATCGACATCCTCTCCATCTTCCGCTGGGGCGACCTCCACCTCATCACCATCAACACCACCCAGTACGAGACCGCTGTGCGGGCCTTGTACCAAGCCCTGGTGGATTGACCAAGCTCACCATCCATGAGCCCTCACCATCCATGAGTCGCCCGCCGGACAGTGTGCGACGGGTTGCCTGACCTGGGCCCATCCCGTCAGGTGTCGAGGTCGTCGTGGCGACGGACGCTGGCGAACTCGATGCTGCCGTCATGGCAGAGCCAGTAGTGGATACGACGGGCTTGAGGGGTCTTGTGTTGGATCGAGACACGGTAACAGACTTCACCGTTGTTTCTCGTCCTGACTGGGTCATCACCGCCAGGCCCGGTGCGCAGCCGATGAAGTTGGCGGGACGGCAGCTCTGACGCCAATCCGGTCAGAACATGGACGATGACTTCGACGATCTTCTCGCGTGTCACCCCTTGAATCTGATTGAGCGTGGTGAAGAACTGATCACCGTAGGACCAGGGCTTGAGGGGGTGCCTCTCCTTGTCACCCGCCGCGATCATACGTGCCCAAGCCAGACGGATCTCGAAGTCTAGCTGTTCACGCTCGTCAAGATAGAGCGCTTGGTCGTTGTCGGCCAGCCGTTGCGCCTCGGCGTCACGGTCGGCCCGCGCCCGTCGACGGGTCGCTTCGCGACGCTGGTTGCGCGCTTGAGCCAACTGGTTCTTCAGACTGGCCACCTTGGCGTCCGAGTCCTTCAAGCGTTGAATGAGTTGTCTCTTTTCCAGCCGTAGGCTGCGCACATAGTCCGCGTCAGACGCGACATCCTCGTCTGAGTCGGCGTCATCCTCGGTCACTGGGATTGTCGAGGCGTCCTCGGCCACCTCGTCGACTGGCACCAACCAGGGAGGCCCACCGGTCAGAATCGACGGCGCCGAGCGGGCGGCCGACGCCTCATCCGCTTCTGTCAGCGACAACAACCACTCATCATCCTCGTGGGAGATGACCGCTGCCGGAGTCGTCTCCCCTTGAGACAGGATGTAGCGCAGATCGACGCCCGTCTCATCGGTGGCGTCTTGAGCGTCGATCATGACATCGACACCGGGAAACAGGGTCACTGTGCATGATGTCGCGGACACGCTCGCCACCCTTACCAGGACTGTGTCGCCGACCTGGTATCCGCTCACTGCCGCGGTCTTGGGCTGACGCATGGCCCGAACATCGATGCGGCTGCTCTCGGGGTCAAGCTCGCCATGGACATCCATATCCTTGACGAAAAGCTGTTCGGCGGGCAGCCCCGGTTCGGTCAACTCTGGCCACAACACGGCTAGGCCGTCGGCCATCGTCACCAGGCCTCGACCACCGGCGACACCGATGACCGTTCCAACAACAGGCGTGCGTCGCGCTGGGCTGGCACTGGTCTCGTAGGATCCTCGCGAAGCCATCCGCATGGCGTCGGACAACAAGAGACCCGTCAACTGGTCGCAATCGTGAGGGGTGGACCCATAGGACAGGCGCAGGGGTGACAACGAGTGGTCGGCGACCCAGTCCTCGCCCAGCGGGTAGACCCGACCGGCGCCGCCATAGACCTCGCAGCGTTTGGGCATGGCCGCCGCGAAGGCCCAACTCGCCGCCAAGGTGGTGATCTCGAAGACGTCGGCCAGTCCGACCAAATCATCCCTCAGCCTGGCGACATCGACAAATGCCTTGTCCTGACCGGCTCCCCGAGACAGGACCAGCGCGGGCATGGGCCGACCGGGATTTCTCAGATAGGTGGCCAGCGTGATGGCGTCAGCCTTCGTGGACGCGTCCGTCGGTGGTGTGGCTGGACGAGGCGGTCGCACCGGCGTCGAGGCGACGAGCGGCGGTGAGGTAGCCGGCGTCGGATGCACAGCCGGCGTCGGATGCACAGCCGGTGTCGGATGCACAGCCGGTGTCGAGGAGGTCGCCGGCGGCGCAGCGGCAGTCTGACTAGCCGCCGCAGTCGACGGCCAGCCCGGCTTTGGCGCAGCGGGCCTTGATGAGGCCATCGGCGTCATAGCCTGGGCGCACGACGAACCGGCTGCCCCAGCATGGCTGTGCGACCAACTGGTCTTCCGCCGATCGTAGCTGACCGACCCAGAGCTGGGGACAGGTTCCACCAAGGCCCGTTTCAAATCCTGGTCGATGAAGGACATCAGAGCCGCCTTCTCGCCGGCGTCACGGGCCATCCTCAATGGCACCGAGTAGGGCTCGTCCTCCCAGCGCCGACCGGGCGGATACACCCGACAGGCTCCTTGGTAAACCGACGCCCCGTCCACGACGAGATCCGACAGAATCCTGGTCATGGCGGGCGGAACGACGACGACATCGGCTCGCCCAGACACCATCGCCTCAACTTCGCTGACTGACACAAAAGGTGCAGTTCTTCGCCAGGCGATGGACAACACGACCACGGGGCGACGCCTGGCTGGATCCCGCATGTATGCGACCAGCGCGTGAACGTCCAGCGCGTCCATCACGTCGACCGTGGTCGCACTGGGATACGTCATCGCTACTCCATTCACTGTGACGCCACTTTACCCTTGATCTCAGTCACGGTGTGGCGGACCGACACCGGAACGGAGATCCTTCCCACGGGCGGTGGCTCAGCAGGATCAGGTCACGCGGACGGGGTCGATCCTCTCAGGATGGAGCTCATCTTCTTGCCTTTGGCCACCTCATCGACCAATTTGTCCATGTAGCGAAGCTTTTGCATCAAAGGATCCTCGATCTCCTCGACGCGATGGCCACAGATCACGCCCGTGATCAGACTGGAGTCAGGGTTGAAGGCGGGGGCGTCAGTGATGAATGTCTCCAGGTCGATCCCGTCAACCACAGCCTGGGATATCCCCTCCTCGGTGTACCCGGTCAGCCATGATATCACCTGATCGACCTCGGCCTTGGTGTGCCCCTTTCGCTCAACCTTGGCCAGGTACAAAGGGTAGATACTGGCGAATGTCATAGCGAACACGCGGTTCACAGTCATCGGCCCCCTCCTTCCGTGTTCTGGCATCAGCATACAGGCAACACGGAAGGTCGTTGGGTCAGTGGGGATCGGCGCTGACGCCGAACCCCCATGCAGCCCGTCGACCCACTCGTTGGGTCACACCAAGCGTCGGATGGCGTCCTCACGCTCGCCCGCCAACAGATCGATCATCGGCAGTTCGATCATGGTGTAGGCGCCGGGTGTCTGCTTCAGACTGGCGCGGGCGCAGGCCACCATGACTGAGGAAGTCAGGGCTGGATTGTTGATCCGCATCGAGAACTCCAGAAGCTGATTGTGGGTCGCTCCCGCCACCCCCTTACGAGTCATCTCGACGCCGTGACCCATGTCGACCAGTTGGGCCAGGTCAGCGACCGCTGCGACGTGCGTGTCGTCGTGGGCGAAGTAGGGGTCGGCTTTGATTCGGGCGGTCACATCGTCGAGGCTGGCTCCATCGTCAAGTTCGACGTAGACCATGCGGCGATGCACCCCCGTGCCAAGGGGAATGGTCACGCTGAGCGCGTCGCGCACCCCGTCGACCGCCTTGACCGCGACCGAATGACCCATGCTCATGCCCGGACCGAAGTTGGTGTAGGTGATGCCGCGTGGGACGATGGCCTCCATCAAGGCCCGCACCACCGAGTCACTGCCCGGATCCCAACCGGCCGACATGACAGCCACCCGCCCATTGCGGCGAGCGGCGGCGTCAAGGTCGCGACGCACGTCCACCACCGACGTGTGGATGTCATAGGAGTCGACAGTGTTGATCCCACGATTGAGGTAGGCCACCGCCGCCTGGGGAACGGATCTGGTCGGCAGGCACAACAAGGCCACATCGACCGCCCCGAGGGTGGCGACGTCGTCGGTCACCGTGGCCGACTCCTTTCCGGAAGCTTGACGGCGCACGATTCCGGCCAACTCCATGTCCTCGGCCGCCTGCACCGCCTGGACCGCATACTGACCGACGTGGCCGTACCCGACGACCGCAACTCTGATTCCACTCATGGTCAACTCCTCTACCTGGACAACATTTCTGGCTGTCAGGCCACGACTTTACCACCGGGACACCACACAACCGCGGACCGAAGGGATCTGGGGCAGGGCGGCTCTCGACCAGACCAGACCCGACTCACCTGACCCCGCTCGGGCTCAGGCCCACCGGGCGAAGGGCTCCAAGTGTTTGATGAAATGCTGGGCGATGATCTCGTTCAACTCGTCCTCGTTGTCCAACCAGCAGGCGTAGAGCCGATCACGGTAGGTTGTCAGCGCCGCCCCGTAGCCGACATGAAGGACCTGACGCGAGTCGATCAAGGTCAACAGATTGTCGAGGTCAGCGTCGGGCACATCCGTGCGGATCTTCCCCAGATCGCAACTGAGGTGGTAGCTCTTCCGGTTGGTGTCGAACTCCTTGATCGACAGATCCAGCACCTCGCGGAAGAGAACAGGGTCGTGACGAGCGATGACACGCAAGGCCTCGGCCCAACTCGTGCCGGCGGTCTTCAGATGCACCAGGCCGCGGGTCGCCTCAGCGATGAGCGGGTAGGTCGAGTACTTGTCGGAGCCGGAGTGGAGCGACAGTTTGTAGGGTCCGAGGACACGGGCGATCTCCGCATGCACCTCGAAGTCACGCTTCAACGCGGCTAGATCACCGATGTATTCGATGCCCTTCTCGAAGCCACCGACGAAGCGCGGTGCGAAGGACACCGGCTGGGCCCCCAGTCGCTTGAGCTCACTCATGATGACGACGTGTTCGGCCGGTTTCGTCGGGTAATCCGTCTCGTCGACCGCCATCTCAAACTCGAAGTCGATGCCAGTGGCGACCAGGTGGCGGTACATCGCCATGGTCTGGACCAGCGCGTCGCCGTACTTCGCCAAAGCCCGGATCAAGGAGGCGTCATCGAGCGTGATCGCGCCATCCTCCAACTCAATGGTGTGCCCGGAGTAGGTCGCCAGGAACTCGTCATAGGACGACTCCAACCCGGCCCAATCCAACGCCCGGGCCATATGCTCGCAGCGGGCAGGTGTGGCGTGTTCGGCTTCCGGATTGACGTGGTCATTGGGGTCCAGAGTGAAGAAGATGTAACCCGCCTCGACACAACTGTCGATGTCGGCAAAGGTATGGAGATGATCGGCGTCCGCTCCGACCGAGCCGCCCCAACCGCCCTGGAAAGCCCCCCAGGTGGCATCGTCCAAGACATTGCGCGCAGTGCGCCCGCAACGCCCCATCTCTCGGATGGACTGCTGGGCGAAGACCGGTTTGATCTTCCCGCCGACCGCCTTGAGCGCGGCGACATGACCGGGAGTGCAGATGCCCAACCGATCACCGAAACCAGCGGACATCGCCAGGCCGAACTTGGTCGGGGTCAGGTTCGGTAGAGCCCGCCGCAAGGCCAGAGCGTTGTCAGCGGTCAGTGGGGCACGGAAGGTGTCACCGACCGTGTCACCCGCGAAAGCGCCAACGACATCCGCCTGGGTCGAGCCGATGACAAGAGTCTTGACGACGCCCACCCGCTCCATCCAATAGGAGACCCCGGCGTGCTCGACGACGGACCCGGGCAATACGGCGGACGATGACAACATGACGACTCCTTAACTGTGTGTCAACCACGCCATCGGCGACGGCGCGCCACTTGGCCAGCCTCTGCGTCGAACCCTGTCTCCCCTAGTTGGGAAGCCGATTCGTGCGATGACAGGCGCTCGCCCAAGCGGTGACATCATCCTAAGGAAGCCCTCCGACAGATTTCGTCATCATGCACAAGGTTGCCCTGGACAGACTCCGAGTTCAGACTCACCTTCCACCAAAGGTGAAGGCACGCACGATTTGCGCCACACCAAGGACGATCAGCAGGATTCCGGCGACGGTGAAGAGGATGGCGACCGCCCACAAGGGGCTGGTCAGGACGGCGATGCCACCCAACAGTGAAACGATTCCCAAGAAAATCGCCCATCCGTGCGACGGGCCATCGGCGCTCTGAACCAGAGTGACGACACCTTCGATGATCCATAAGGCACCCAACCAGATGCCTAGAAACAAGCCCAGGACGACGGCCGACTCGGCCGGATTGGCGAGCACGATCACGCCGACGACGAGTTGAAACACACCCAAAACGATGTCGAGGACGCGTGACCAGGCCTTCATCCCCGTGGTGAAGATGCCCACAAGGATGTAGCCAATGCCTGCCACGATCCAGTAGATGCCGAACAGATCGGCCATCACCACCGCCGATCCGCCCGGCCACACGACGACCAGAACCCCGATCACCAAGGCGGCGACGCCGCTCAACCCCAAGCCCCACCGTACTCGGCGACGCGCGCCCGCCGCCAACTCCTGACTGTCCAGGGAGAAAACTGTCTTACGAAATGCCATGGCAGCCCCACTTCCTATTCATTTCGGCAGCGACGTCGATCAGTCAGATGGGAACCAGCGGCGACCACCGGGACCAACGCCGCGAGCACAACATGTGCATATGGCCAGGCTATCAGCCGGAGGAAGCAGGAGCACCTCGCTCGTCTGCGTGATGACCGGGCCAACACAAGGGTCGTCAGGCGGGTCGTGAGTAGGTTCGAGTAGGTGAGGCACAGCCCTGAGCACACTGACCGCACAGAATCGCGGCGCCCAGCCAAGGGACCGAGGATGAGGCAAGACGGCCCACGCAGTGAACCGTCGGCAAAGATCAGACCTCGCGGTTATTCGGCCAGACCATAG
>JAITVA010000198.1 GCA_031286045.1 Propionibacteriaceae bacterium
TGAGATGAATCCGCGGGTCTCACGCTCCTCGGCGCTGGCCTCCAAGGCGACTGGGTTCCCCATCGCCAAAATCGCCGCCAAGGTGGCCGTGGGGTACACCCTGGATGAGATCCCCAACGACATCACCGCCGAGACCCCGGCCAGCTTCGAGCCGACGCTGGACTACGTCGTGGTCAAGGTGCCTCGCTTCGCCTTCGAGAAGTTCACGTCAGCCGAAGACACCTTGACGACCCATATGAAATCGGTCGGCGAGACCATGGCTATCGGACGCAACTTCACTGAGGCTCTGGGCAAGGCTCTGCGGTCATTGGAGGATGGGCGGGCCCCGCTGCGTCTGACCGGTCCCGTCATGGCCAAGCAGGAGGCGCTGACCTCGGCGGCCAGGCCCCATGACGGTCGTCTGCAAGATGTCATCCAGGCTTTCCGGGCGGGCGCGAGCGTGGCGGAGGTCCATGGCGCCACGGGCATCGACCCCTGGTTCCTCGACCAACTGGTGATGATTCTCGATGTCGCCCACGAGGTCGCCACGGCTCCCGGCCTCGACGCTGACCTGCTTCGTCTCGCCAAGCGTCATGGCTTGTCAGATGGGCAGATCGGCGATCTGCGGGGGATGTCGCCCGATCAGATTCGCTCCTTGCGCTGGGCTCTCAACGTGCGTCCGGTGTTCAAGACAGTCGACACCTGTGCGGCCGAGTTCGCCGCCCTGACGCCCTATCACTACTCGACCTACGACGAAGAGAACGAGGTCGTCGCACGGACCACGCCGGCGGTGCTGATCCTCGGTTCCGGTCCCAACCGTATCGGCCAGGGCATCGAGTTCGACTACTCCTGTGTTCATGCGTCGATGGCTCTGGCTGAGGCGGGGTACGAGACGGTCATGGTCAACTGCAATCCAGAGACGGTCTCGACCGACTACGACACCTCCGATCGGCTGTACTTCGAACCCCTGACTGAGGAGGACGTGCTGGAGGTCTACGCGGCCGAAGCCCAGGCTGGTCCGGTGGCTGGAGTCATCGTCCAACTCGGCGGGCAGACCCCCTTGAAGCTGGCTTCCGCCTTGAAGGCGGCAGGATTGCCCTTGGTCGGCACCTCGCCGGAGGCGATCGATATGGCCGAGGACCGCGACGAGTTCGGCCATGTCTTGGCCGCAGCGCATCTGCCTGCTCCGCGCTATGGCATGGCGGCGTCGGCGGCTCAGGCCATGACCATAGCGGCTGAGATCGGCTACCCGGTCCTGGTGCGTCCGAGCTACGTTTTGGGTGGGCGCGGCATGGAGATCATCTATGACGACGCGACCCTGACGACCTACGTCACCACGGTGACCGTGGCCAGCGCCGCCAACCCGGTGATGATCGACAAGTTCCTCGACGACGCCACCGAGATCGACGTGGACGCTCTGTATGACGGCAGCGAGCTGTACATCGGCGGCGTCATGGAGCACATCGAAGAGGCCGGGGTGCATTCGGGCGACTCGGCCTGTGCCCTGCCCCCGATCACACTCGGTGGACACGTCATCGAGCGCATCCGTCATTCGACCAAGGCCATCGCCGAGGGGGTCGGTGTGCGTGGGCTGATCAACATTCAGTACGCTTTGGCCAACAACACGCTGTACGTGCTGGAAGCGAATCCACGGGCCTCGCGCACGGTGCCCTTCGTCTCCAAAGCGACCAATGTGCAGTTGGCCAAGGCAGCCGCGCTGGTGATGATGGGTCGCACGATCCAGCAGTTGCGCGCCGATGGAATCCTTAAGCCGACCCTGGACGGCTCCGATCCGGCTCCCACCGCACCGGTGGCGGTGAAAGAGGCAGTCATGCCTTTCAACCGCTTCCAGACGGCCGAGGGAACCACGGTCGACACCCTGCTGGGTCCCGAGATGCGCTCGACCGGTGAAGTCATGGGTTTGGACGCCAGCTTCGGCATCGCCTTCGCCAAGAGCCAGGCCGGTTCGTACGGCTCCTTGCCCAAGGCTGGAACGGTCTTCGTCTCCTTGGCGGACGCCGACAAACGCCACGCCATCCTACCGGTCCAGATGCTGGCTGACATGGGCTTCCATATCATGGCCACGACCGGTACGGCGGATGTCTTGCAGCGCAACGGGATCAAGGCCCAAGCGGTGCGCAAGCGTTCTCAAGGGGTCGGTCCCCAAGGCGAGAAGACGATCGTCGACCTCATCCTCGACCACGATGTCGACTTGGTGATCAACACGCCGTACTCGGGGGCCAGCACCGATTCGACCAGGCGCGACGGCTACGGCATCCGCTCGGCCGCCGTCATGGCCGACATTCCGTGTGTCACCACGATCCAAGGCCTGATCGCCGTCGTCCAAGGCATCGCCGCCACCCGTGGAGGCACGCCGACAGTGCGCTCGCTGCAGGAGTGGGGTCCCTTGATGCGCCCCGACCCCGCCGAGTGATCGACCCAATGATGGCTCCTCAGGCAGCACAAACGTAAGATCGGGCAGGAGAGACGCGATGAAAGACCGACTGGTGACGAGTGGGTACGAACATCTGCTGCGTCCGATCCTGTTCCGCACCTTTGGCGGGGACCCGGAGGCCATCCACGATGCCATGATCCGGCTGCTGGGGGCTTGTGCCTCCACCCCCTTGGCCCGTTTGGCCAGATGCGTGGTCGGGCGCCCGACCGACCCAGTGACCATCGCCGGAGTCAGGTTCCCCGGTCGTGTCGGTTTGGCCGCTGGCATGGACAAGGATGGTGTCGCCGCAAGGATGTGGTCCTGGCTCGGTTTCGGTTTCGCTGAGCTGGGCACGGTCACCGCCCACCCCCAGCCTGGCAACCCCACTCCGCGCCTGTTTCGTCTGAAGAGATCCGGTGGCCTGATCAACCGCATGGGTTTCAACAATCACGGTGTCCAAGCGCTGGCGGATCGGCTGGATTGCTGGGGGGTGACGCGAGGGTCCGGGTTTCTCGGAGTCCCGCTGGGGATCAGCATCGGCAAGACCAAGAACGTCCCGCTTGACCAGGCCATACCCGACTACCTCGAATCCTTGGCCACGATCCATCGCCAAGCCGACTACATCGCCGTCAACGTCTCCAGCCCCAACACTCCCGGCTTGCGGGACCTCCAATCCAAGAAGGAGATCAGCGCCTTGGTGGGGGCCCTGGTGGATCGGGCCGCCGAACTCGACCCTGTTCCGCTGCCGATCTTCGTCAAGATCGCCCCGGATGTGACTGACCAGGGGCTCGACGAACTCGTTGAAGCCGTCTGCTCAGCTGGGGCCAGTGGCCTGATCGCCACCAACACCACCCTGGCTCGCACCGGTCTAGCCTTGTCAGACAGGCGCTTCGCCATGGAAGCTGGTGGTCTGTCCGGCGCCCCGCTGAGTCGACGCGCGCGCCAGGTGGTGGCACGGGTGACACAATCGGGTCTACCCGTCATCGCCTCGGGCGGCATCATGACAGTGGCCGACGCCCAGGCCATGTTCGATCTCGGCGCTGTGGCCGTCCAGGTGTTTTCCGGCTTCATTTATTCGGGTCCGGGTCTGGTCGCAGCCATCAACCATCGCACCAGCCGATGACAAGCCACCACAACGAATGAGAAGGACGGGGGAGAGCATGACGCACTTCTACGAGAAACTGAAGCAGAGAGTGGCCGAATTCGGTCCCCTGTGCGTGGGCATCGATCCCCATCCCAGTGTCCTGGAGACGTGGGGTGTGGCCCAAGACGTCGAAGGCTTGGCCCAGGTCGCCCTTGGCATGGTTGAGGCCTTGGCTGACAGCGTCGCTGTGTTCAAGCCACAATCAGCTTTCTTCGAGCGATGGGGCTCGGCTGGAGCCGCCGTGCTGGAGCAGTGCGTCGCCGCCATTCATGAGGCCGGCGGCCTGGTCATCCTGGACGTCAAGCGAGGCGACATCGGCTCGACCATGGCCGCCTATGCCCAGGCCTACCTGGCCGACGGGCCGCTCAGTGTGGACGCCATCACGGTCAGCCCCTACCTCGGTTTCGGCTCGCTCGCTCCTGCCATCGACCTGGCCGAGGCCAGCGGACGCGGCGTCTTCGTGTTGACCCGGACCTCAAACCCCGAGGGCAGCGATATTCAGTTAGGCCGCACGGTCTCAGGGGACGCCGTGGCCCAATCCCTGGTCGATCAGGCGGCCGCACGCAATCGTGAGTCCGGCGCGAACGCGGTCGGACTCGTCGTCGGCGGCACCCACCAATCATTGGGGGTCGAGCTGGGGTCCTACACCGGGGCGATCCTCATCCCTGGCATCGGCGCCCAGGGCGGCACCATCTCCGGCCTGCGGTCCAGCTTCGCCGCCACGTCGGCCCTCTTGCTGCCCTCGGTCAGCCGTGAGGTGCTGGGTGCTGGTCCAGACCCGGTGCGTTTGCGGGCTGCGGTGGACAAGGTGCTCGCCAGCTAGTGCGCGCGCGACATCCGTGCCAGCGACGAGGAAGGATCGGCTGCCGAAAGTTGGGGTGGTGTTTGCCTGCTGTTCACCTTGTGGTGACGGGGCCGCAAGGTCGTGATCGTAGCGTCAGTGGTGATGAAAAACCTACGAAAAGGAAGAATCACCATGAAGAAATTGTCGCTAGCCACCACCGGGGTCGTGATCGCCTTGTCCCTGGCCGCCTGCGCCGCCAACGAGACCGGCGCCGACTCCACGACCCAGACCTCAGCATCGAGCGCTACCCTGACCGGCGTCATCGACGCAGGGGGGTCCTCTGCCCAGACCGCCGCCCAGGAAGCCTGGCGAGCCGGGTTCTCGGCGACCAACCCTGGTGTCACTGTCAACTATGACCCGACCGGGTCCGGCACAGGGCGCCAGAACTTCGCCAGCGGAGGCTACGTCCTGGCAGGAACGGACGCCGCCTTCAGCCCTGATGAGGCGACTGGGTCCTTCGCCGCCTGCGCGCCCGGATCGACCTTGGTCGAGATTCCGGCCTATATCTCCGCCATCGCCATCGGTTTCAACCTGGATGGCGTCAGCTCGCTCAAACTC
>JAITVA010000223.1 GCA_031286045.1 Propionibacteriaceae bacterium
ATCGGTCCTCGCTCGGTCGCGGTCAGCGTCGGCGAGCGGACCGACGGTGGGCTGGAGTACGACCCTGTCATCGACACCTTGCGCACCAGCTGGGGGGGATTGGACGCCGGGGACCAGTATTCGATCCAGCCGATGACCCTGGACCGGACAGCCTTGGCCGGGCGCCCGATCACGGGGGAGCTTCAGCCCGACCAATGGCGCGCCGGCACCTATGGCCATGCTCAGGAGATCACCGATCTGACCCGCTCGGTCCTGGGCGACGCCAGCGATCAGGACGCCATGCTGCAGGCGATCCAGGCCTACCTGCGCGGTCCGCGATTCTCGTACACCACGACACCACGGTGGGCGGCTGACGGCGACCCGGTCTGGAGTTTTCTCACCGACAAGAACGGCTACTGTGTTCATTTCGCCTCGGCCATGGTCGAGATGGCCACCTCGGTCGGTATTCCCATGCGGGTGTCGGTGGGGTACCTTCCTGGCAAAGTGACCGAGGACGGGTCGCGCGACGTCACTGGTGTCCAAGCGCACATGTGGCCTGAAGCCTTCTTCGAGGGCCTCGGCTGGGTGGCCTATGAACCCACGCCGGGCACCGGCGACGGTGTGGCCGGCGGAGCTGAGCAGGCCACTGCCACACCCACGCCCAGCCTCACACCCAGCGACAGCGCTCAACCCAGCGCCAGCCCTCGCCAATCGGAAGACTCAGCCCAGTCACAAACATCGACGCCGACACCGACGGTCCAAACGCGTTGGGCGGCGGTCTGGCCATGGTTGGTCGGTGTCGGCGGTGTCATCCTGCTGGGGGGTTTGGCAGCCTTGGCAGTGACCATGCACATTCGTCGTTACCGTCCTCAGAACGCCTGGGATGCGATCTGGCAGGTCGCACTCGAACGCGATGTGGTCGTCCTCGGCATGAGTCTGCGCGCCGCCACCGCAGCCATCAATCGTCGCATCGGCGTCCAGTCGAGCCTGGCCGACGATGTCAGGCGCTTGTGCGGCGAGTTGGAATGGAGCCGGTACGGACCCGGCGATCAGAGCGTCGATCCGGGTTCGGCCGAAGCGGCCGGCCGGGGCGATCAGACGGTTTTCGACGGTCCGGCGCTGTGGCGGCTGAAGAAATCGGTCATCTCTGCGCTGAAAACACAGTGACAGTGCGGTGGTGTCGAGGGTGTGTGTCGCAGCGAACTCGTCTAAGCTAAGACTCGTTTGATCTCCCTCATCAGAGGGACCTGTGGCGAAGGAGCCGTGAATGAGTGATATGGACTGGGGTGAGTTGGACCAGCGGGCGGTGGACACGGCGCGGGTCTTGGCTGCGGACGCGGTGGAGAAGGTGGGCAATGGCCACCCAGGAACCGCCATCTCGTTGGCGCCGATCGCCTACCTGTTGTACAACAAGGTGATGAAGCTCGATCCGAGTGATCCGGTCTGGCTGGGCCGTGATCGTTTTGTGTTGTCGATCGGGCATTCCTCACTCACTCAGTACACCCAGTTGTACCTGACCGGTTTCGGCTTGGAACTGAGCGATCTGGAACAGTTCCGCACCTGGGGGTCCCTGACGCCGGGCCATCCCGAGTTGGGCCACACCAAGGGCGTCGAGTGCACCACCGGTCCGCTGGGCGCAGGCGTGTCCAACGCGGTCGGTTTCGCCATGGCGTCCCGCAAGGAGCGCCAGCTCTACGATCCGACGGCGGCCCCTGGCGAGTCCGTCTTCGACCACACCGTGTTTTGCGTCTGCGGTGACGGCGACATGGAGGAGGGCATCTCGTCCGAGGCCAGTTCTTTGGCCGCGACCCAGGAGTTGGGCAACCTGATCCTGATCTATGACGACAACCGGATCTCGATCGAGGGCGACACCGTCATCGCCTTGAGCGAGGATGTGGCGGCCCGGTACCGGGCCTACGGCTGGCATGTCCAGTCGGTCGATTTCACCAATGGCGGCACGACCTATGAAGAGAAGGTCACCGACCTTTTCGATGCCATCGAGCAGGCCAAGCAGGTGACCGATCGACCCAGCTTCATCAAGGTCACCACTGTCATCGGCTGGCCATTGCCGACCATGGCCGGCTCGGAGAAGGTCCACGGCGCCAAGATCGGCGCCGAAGAGGTCGCCCGACTGAAGGAACGTCTCGGCATGGACCCGACCAAGTCCTTCGACGTCGCTCCTGAGGTCATCCAGCACACCCGTCACAACGCCGCCCAGCGGGCCCAAGCGGCTCGTCAGCAGTGGGATGCCCGTTTCGCGGCTTGGGCCAGCGCCAATCCGACCCAGAAGGCCTTGCTGGATCGGGTCCAGGCCCACCAGTCGCCTGCGGAGCTGGACGCCGCTTTGCCTCACTTCGCGCCGGGCAAGAAGTCGACCAGGGCCGCTTCGGGCGAGGTGCTCAGCGCCATCGCCGAGGCCATGCCTGAGTTGTGGGGCGGTTCGGCCGATCTGGCCGGCTCGAACAACACCACGATGAAGGGCCAGCCCTCCTTCCTACCCCCGGATCGGGCCAGTTCCGAGTGGCCCGCCGGCGTGGACGGCCGAGTCTTGCACTTCGGTATTCGCGAGCATGCCATGGGCGGCATCCTCAATGCCATGAACACCGGTTTGACCAGGTCATATGGCGGCACCTTCCTGGTCTTCTCGGATTACATGCGGACTCCGCCCAGGATCGCCGCTTTGAGCCATATCCCCTCCATCTTCGTCTGGACCCATGATTCGGTCGGAGTCGGGGAGGACGGCCCGACTCATCAGCCGGTCGAGCACATCGCCTCGCTGCGTCTGATCCCCGGTCTGGATGTCATCCGGCCCGCCGACGCCAATGAGACTGCCCAAGCTTGGAGGCTGATCCTGGGCATCCATGACCATCCGACCGCCCTGATCCTGACCCGTCAAGACGTCGTGACCTTCGACCGGTCCCTTGAGTCAGGCTTCGCTCCCGTCGATGAGATGGCCAAGGGCGCCTATACCCTGGTCGAGGCCAGTGGCGGGGCCCCCAAGGTCGTGATCGTGGCGACTGGTTCCGAGGTCCAGGTGGCGGTGGCCGCCCGCGAGCAGTTGGAGGCCGACGGGGTGCCCACTCGGGTCGTCTCGGCCCCCTGCCTGGAGTGGTACGCCGCCCAGCCAGCGTCGTACAAGGCCGCTTTGGTGCCCAGTGCCTGTGTCAAGGTCTCGATTGAGGCCGGTGTCACTTACGGCTGGGCTGAAATCGTCGGTGACAAGGGTCGTCGCATCGGCATCGACCATTTCGGCGCTTCCGCGGCGGCTGGAAAGCTGTTCGAGGAGTTCGGTGTCACCGCCGACCATGTCGTGGCCGAAGCGAAGGACGCCTTGGGCGCCTTGTGAACCAAGGCCGGAACGCCTGGCCCGACACGAGGCTTGACTCGCCTGGGCCAGGCGTGGCAGCGATAGACTACCCGTTGTTCAATGGAAAGAAGGGCTTGCATGAGGATAGGCATCCCCATGGAATCCGCTCCTGCGGAGACCAGAGTCGCCGCGACACCGAAAACCGTCGCGCAACTCATCAAACTAGGCTATGAAGTCGTCGTCGAAGAGGGGGCTGGTTCCAAAGCCGCCTATCCCGACTCCGAGTACGTCGCGCAGGGCGCACAGATCGTCGGGCGGGCCGTCGCCTGGTCAGCTGATGTGGTCTGCAAGATCAACCAACCGATTGAGGCCGAGATCGCCGCGATGGTCGAGGGGGCGACCTTGATCTCTTTGATCGACGCGCCGCGTGCCGATGATCTGTTGCACGCCTTGGCCAAACGCGGTCTGACGGTGCTGGCCATGGACTCGGTGCCACGCATCTCCAGAGCCCAGTCGATGGACGTGCTGAGTTCGATGGCCAACATCGGCGGCTACCGGGCCGTCATCGAGGCAGCCCACGAGTTCGGCTCCTTCTTCACCGGCCAGGTCACTGCTGCGGGCAAGGTGCCACCGGCTCGGGTGTTCGTCTCTGGCGCCGGTGTGGCTGGCTTGGCGGCGATCGGCACGGCCCACTCCTTGGGCGCCATCGTTCACGCCACTGACATCCGTCCGGAAGTGGCCGAACAGGTCGAGTCGATGGGCGCCGATTTTGTGGCCGTCCACGTCGACGAGCAGCCGGTCTCCTCGGACGGTTATGCCAAGGAGGCCTCGGCGGCGTATGCCGAGGCGGCCGAGAAGATGTACGCCGAGCAGGCCAAGGTCTCTGACATCGTCATCACCACCGCTTTGATTCCCGGCAAGCCAGCGCCGCGTCTCATCACTGAAGAGATGGTCGCGTCGATGAAACCCGGCTCGGTCATCGTCGACATGGCGGCTGGCGCTGGCGGCAATGTCGCCGGATCGGTGGCGGATCGCATGGTTGTGACCAGCAACGGCGTCAGGATCCTCGGCTACACCGATCTGCCGGCTCGACTGCCGACTCAGGCCTCGCAGTTGTACGGCACCAACGTCGTCAACCTGATGAAGCTTGTCACACCGGGCAAGGACGGCGAGATGGTGCTCGACATGGGCGATGTCGTCCAGCGTTCGATGACCGTGGTCATGGATGGTCAGATCACCTGGCCGCCGCCCCCGGTCCAGGTGTCGGCCGCTCCCCAGGCGGCCTCCGCCACGCCCGAAGTGGTCAAGAAGGAAGCTAAGAAGCGTTCACCGCTGGTCAACGGCATCGTGCTGGGACTGTGCGCCGTCATCTTGATGCTGCTGTTCTGGGTGTCTCCGACCGGTCTGCTGGGACACTTCATGGTGTTCATGCTGGCCGTGGTGGTGGGCTATTACGTCATCGGCAACGTCAACCACTCCTTGCACACACCGTTGATGAGCGTCACTAACGCCATCTCTGGCATCATCATCGTGGGCTCGCTGGCTGGGTTGAGCTCAGCCTCGCCGACAGTGGTGATCGCCGTCCTCTCCATTGTCGGCATCCTGCTGGCCAGTATCAATATCTTCGGCGGTTTCACTGTGACCCAGCGAATGCTCGCCATGTTCAGGAAGGCGTGATCGATGCCAGCGACTCTTGTTCCCGGCTCCTACATTCTGGCTGGCCTGTGCTTCATCCTCGCGTTGGCGGGGCTGAGCAAGCATGAGACCGCCAAGCGCGGCAACCTCTTCGGCATGATCGGCATGGGCTTGGCCTTGGTTTTCGCCATCCTCGGCACTGTGCTGAAGACGGTCTCCGGCGGTGTCCCTATCACCACGGGCGGTCCGTCCTGGGCGATCATCGCCATCCTGGTGGCCATGGTCATCGGTGCTGGCGTCGGCGTCTTCATGGCGGTGCGCGTCGAGATGACGGGCATGCCGCAGTTGATCGCGCTCTTGCATTCCTTCGTCGGTTTGACGGCTGTGTTGGTGGGTTGGAACGCCTACCTGGAGGTGCCTGACCCAGGCGCTCCCGGCATGGGGCTGCACAACGGCGAGCTCTTCATCGGGGTCTTCATCGGGGCGGTCACCTTCACCGGCTCGATCATCGCCTACCTGAAGTTGTCGGCCAAGATGTCGTCCAAGCCTTTGATGCTGCCTCACCACAACATCATCAATTTGGCGGCCTTGGTCGTCATCATCGGTTTGACCGTCTGGTTCGTGCTCGACCCCCACCTGTGGCAGTTGATCGTCATGACGATTGTCTCGCTGGCCCTCGGCCTCCATCTGGTCGCCTCGATCGGCGGTGGTGACATGCCGGTGGTCGTGTCCATGCTGAACTCCTACTCAGGCTGGGCGGCGGATGCGGCTGGCTTCACGCTCGACAACAACCTCCTCATCATCACCGGCGCTCTGGTCGGCTCCTCTGGCGCCTACCTCTCCTTCATCATGTGCAAGGCCATGAACCGGTCCTTCATCTCCGTCATCGCCGGTGGCTTCGGCTCCGACGGCGCGGTCACAGGTGAAGAGAAGGACTACGGCGAGTACCACGAGACCAATGCGGCCGACGTCGCCTCCATGTTGAAGAACGCCAGTTCAGTGGTCATCACACCCGGCTACGGTATGGCTGTGGCTCAGGCACAGAACGCGGTGGCTGATCTGACAGCCAAGCTGCGCGCCAAGGGCGTCGAGGTCCGCTTCGGCATCCACCCGGTGGCGGGTCGTCTTCCTGGGCATATGAACGTGCTGTTGGCCGAGGCCAAGGTGCCTTACGACATTGTGCTGGAGATGGATGAGATCAACGACGACTTCGCCAACACCGACGTCGTGCTGGTGATCGGCGCCAATGACACGGTCAACCCGGCGGCGATGGATGACCCATCCAGCCCGATCGCGGGTATGCCGGTCTTGGAGGTCTGGAATGCCAACACGGTCGTCGTGTTCAAGCGGTCGATGAACACTGGCTATGCCGGAGTCCAGAACCCGCTCTTCTTCAAGGACAACACGTTGATGCTGTTCGGCGATGCCAAGGAACGGGTCGAGGACATCATCAAGGCGCTGTGAGTCTCGTCAGGATGTGAGAAAGGGGTCGGGATTCTACTCCCGACCCCTTTCTCACGTGGGTTGTCCGTGTGGCTGTCTCGGGCCTAGTGCGCGCGTCAAGCGGTAGCGCAGACGAAGCGAAGCGTCCACAGATCGGTGAGTCTTTGGACGCGCTACTGGTCGACCGTCCCGGTCCCATGGTGGGGAGCGAAGATGGGCGATCTTCGGATGAGCTGCTTCACAGGTAGGGTTCGATCAACTGGCCGTACCGCTGCCTCATCTGGGCGACGGTGGCGGCGCCAGGCTGGGCCCAGATGTCCTCGTTGAAGATCTCCACCTCGATGTCTCCGGTGTAGCCTGCGGCGGCCACCCAACCGGTGATGGTGGGGAAGTCGATATGACCATCACCCATCATGCCGCGTGAGTTGAGCGGATCGGCCGCCAGAGGCAGGATCCAGTCGCAGACCTGGTAGGACGATATGCGTCCTTGCGCACCGGCTTGGGCGATGGAGTCGGCCGCCGCCGGATCCCACCAGACGTGATAGGTGTCCACCACCACTCCCACCTCCTCGGGGCGATGGTCGGCGGCGATGGCCAGTGCTTGAGCCAGTGTGGTGAGGACGCCCCGGTCGGCCGTGAACAGGGGGTGCATCGGTTCCAGTGCCAACCGCACGCCGTGCTCACGGGCATGGGGGACGAGCGCTCCGATGTGGTCGGCCATGCGTTGACGTGCCGCCAGCAGATCCTTGTCAGTGGTGTCCTGATCGGTGTGCGGCAAACCCATCCGGGCGAAGGCGGCGGGCAGACCACCGACAACCAGAACGAGTTCGGGTGCGCCGAGGGTGGCCGCCTCATCGATGGCTCGGCGGTTGTCCGCCAGTGCGGCGGCGATCTGGTCAGGTTCGCGCGAGGTCAGAAAGCCGCCACGGCACAGTGTCGACACTCGCAGACCGGCTTGGCTGATCAGGCGTGCTGCTTGGTCGACGCCGACTTCCTGGACTCGGTCGCGCCAGGGTCCGATCGCCTCCAAGCCTTGACCAGTGGCCGCTTCGACGCACTGGGCCAGATTCAGACGCTTGCAGGTGGCGGTGTTGAGGCTGAGTCGGCTCATGCCTGTGCGCCCTCCTCGTCGAGCGTGATGGGGCTCAGCGTGACGCGGCGATTCTCGGCGGACGACGACAGGGCGGCTTCGGCCAACCCGACGCCGCGCGCCGCCGACAAAAGGTCGTAGCGGTGGGGGCGGCCAGCCACCACATCGCGTAGGAACTCCTCCCACTGGGCCTTGAAGCCGTTGTCGAAGTCGTCACGATCGGGCACAGTCAGCCATTGGTCACGGAAGTGCTCAGTCGTCGGAAGATCGGGGTTCCACACCGGCATCGGTGTGGCGGACTTGGGTTGCGCCACACAACTGAACAAACCGGCCACAGCGGAGCCCTGGGTGCCGTCGATCTGGAACTCAACGAGTTCGTCACGGTGCACTCTCACCGCCCACGAGGAGTTGATCTGGGCGATGACGGGGTCACCGGCAGGCGTGGTCATCTCGAAGATGGCGTAAGCGGCGTCGTCAGCTGTGGCGCGGTAGGGCTGTCCCTGCTCGTCCCACCGTTGCGGAATGTGGGTGACGGCCTTGGCGATGACCGAGTTGACCGATCCGACCAATCCCTCCAGGACATAGTTCCAGTGGCAGAACATGTCAGTTGTGATGCCTCCGCCGTCGGCTGTGCGGTAATTCCAGGACGGGCGCTGGCCCGGCTGGACGTCGCCTTCGAAGACCCAGTAGCCGAATTCGCCGCGCAGAGACAGGACACGGCCAAAGAAACCTTCATCGACCAGCCGACGCAGTTTACGCAGCCCCGGCAGGTAGAGCTTGTCATGGACGACCCCGGCAGTGACCTTGGCGCGGGCGGCCAGGCGGGCCAACTCAACTGCGCCGGTCAGGTTCTCAGCGGTCGGCTTCTCGGTGTAGATGGCCTTGCCAGCGAGCATGGCTGCGGTCAGGGCGGCGTAGCGGCGGCTGGTCACCTGGGCGTCGAAGTAGATGTCGACGCTCGGATCGGCGATGGCTGCGTCTTGATCAGTGGTCCAAGCGTCAATGTCATGGGTGGCAGCGATCTCGCGCAGTTTGTCTTCGTTGCGCCCGACCAAGATCGGCTCGACCTGGACCTTGGAACCGTCCGGCAACATCACGCCGCCCTCGGCTCGAATCGGCAGAATGGAGCGCAGGAGATGTTGTCGGTAGCCCATGCGGCCGGTGATGCCGTTCATGGCGATACGAAGTGTGCGAGGCATGGGGAGTACTCCTTCAGACTGTCGGCCTCCGTCTTGGAAAGCGCATTCCCAAGCATAGCAAGCGGGCGAGGATAGGCCAATCGGGAGGGTTCTAGCTGGTCGATTAGGCGGGGACGACGCTGGTGGAGTCGCGGAAGACCGGTGTGGTCGACAGACGCACGGCGGTGGGCTCGGCGCCACTGGGCTGGAGCACTAGGTTCACGGCGGTCGCGCCGAGCAACTCCATGGGCGCCCGGACGGTGGTGAGCGATGGCACCACGTCGACCAATCCTGGGATGTCATCGAATCCGGCCAAACCGATGTTGTCGGGCACTGTCAGTCCAGCTTCGCGCACGGCGGCCAGGGCGCCGATCGCCATGACATCGTTCGCGGCGAAGACGACCTGGGGTCGGGCGTCGACACTCAAAACAGTCTTCATCGCCTGGTAGCCACCCTCGCGGGTGACGTCTGAGGTGACGTGGGCTGTGATGTCGCCACCGGTCTCGAATCCCGCCACGAAACCCTCGCTACGCTTCCTTGAGGCCAGATGGAAGTCGTCACCGGCCAGGACAGCGGCGCGGGTGAAACCGCGTTCGATCAGGCCGAGACCCAGGCCTCTAGCGCCTGCTCGGTTGCGCGCGTTGACGCTGTGCCAGCCCAGTCCGTCTTGGCCGATGGAACAGATCTGGGCCTCAGTGGAGAGTTGGAACTCGGCCAACCTGGCGATCACCTGGCGCAGATACGCCGGGTCGTTGTACAGGCTGCCAGCCAGGATCAGGGCTTCGGGACGTTGCTGGCGAAGAGCGTTGATGAGGGGGATGAGCGCCTCGTGGTCGTAAGCGATGGAGGACATCGACACGAAATAGCCAGCCTTGTCGGCGGCGCGCATGACGCCGGCGGCGATGGAGGAGAAGTAGGGGTCGCGGATCTCGTTGACGATCAGAGCCATGGTGGTGGAGTGACCACGGGCCATGGCTTGAGCGGCGCCGTTGGGGACGTAGTGCAGGGCTTCTGCCGCTGCCAGAGCCTTCTCCGCCAGGTCTTGGCGAACCACGCGGTCGCGACTGCCGTTCAGCGCGCGCGACGCAGTCGACAGTGAGACGCCGGCGAGGCGGGCGACATCCGAGAGTGTGGCCATGAAGTCACTATAGCGTCTTGCCTGTCAGGTTCCGTCGATCATCTTCGGTGGAGCGATGACAAGCACATCTATTCAATGACAGTGAGCAGACCTGGTTGAGACTTGTCGGGAGGGCTCGACTAGAATGAGTCGGGAATGCGAAGTATGAGGAGGGCATCATGGACATGTACGCACATCGTCTGATACCGGTGGTGGTGATTCACGACGCGGCGGACGCCGAGCCATTGGGCAGGGCCTTGGTGGAAGGTGGGCTGCCGATCGCGGAGGTGACGTTTCGGACAGACGCGGCCGCCGAGTCGATCGCCATCATGAGTGAGATCGATGGCTTGACGGTTGGCGCGGGCACAGTCCTGAGCCCCGACCAAGTGGAGCTGGCTGTCGAGGCCGGCGCGCAGTTCATCGTCAGTCCGGGTCTCCGCGCCGATGTCGTGCGTGAAGCCCAGATGGACGGTCGCCAGGTGCTTCCAGGAGCGGTCACGCCGGGAGAGTTGATGGCGGCTCAGGCCATGGGAATCGACACGGTCAAGTTCTTCCCAGCCAACCTTTATGGGGGCGCTTCCGCTATTCGGGCTCTGTCGGCGCCCTTTTCGACCATGAGATTCGTCCCGACCGGCGGCGTGTCGGCCCAGAATCTGGGCGACTATCTCGCCTTGTCCTGTGTGGCTGCTGTTGGCGGCTCCTGGATGGTTCCGGCGGGCTTGATCCAGGCGCAGGACTTCGCCGCCATCACGATCCTGTGTCGTGACGCGGTCAGCCTGGTCCAGTCCCAGAGATAGATGCTTGGAATCAATCATCCAGGTCTCGGCGGAAGTTCGTAGTCATGGGGGGCTCAGGTCGAACGGTGGTGCGCGCCTGAGGGAATGCGTTTTCCCACCATGGTTGATAGTCTGTGAGCGACCGAAGGAGTGCGATCGTGGAAATACGTCCAGCCGAGGAATGCGCCTATGACGCCGTCAGTCTCGGTGAAGTTATGTTGCGTCTCGATCCAGGGGAGGGGCGCATCCGTACGGCTCGGCGCTTCTCCGCCTGGGAGGGCGGCGGCGAGTACAACGTCGTCAGGGGACTGCGCAAGGTCTTCGGTCTG
>JAITVA010000236.1 GCA_031286045.1 Propionibacteriaceae bacterium
CCTATCGTGTGCCGACCGGGTTCTGGGCCCAAGTGCTGCCAGGGGTGCGACGAGTCCACCCTGAGATGTTGACCGTGGCCGAGATCCTGCACGGCGACTATGCCGCGATCGCCCAGGCAGCCGGGTTCGACTCGGTCACGCAATACGAACTGTGGAAGGCGATCTGGTCGACGCTGGCGGACCGTAACCCTCATGAACTGGTCTGGACCCTGGAACGCCACGATCCCTTGCGTGGAGCGCTTCTACCCTGGACCTTCGTCTCCAACCACGACGTCACCCGCATCGCGAGCCAGGTGGGGCTGAAGGGGGCTCGTGTCGCGACCGCCGCGCTCATGACGATCCCTGGGATGCCCGCCATATATTACGGCGACGAACTGGGGGCGACTGGGGTCAAAGAGGAGCGGATCGGCGGTGACGACGCTATTCGTCCAGCTCTGCCGGAACAACCAGCACTCTTGAGCGGTGAGTCAGCCGAGACCTATCGCTTGGCCCAGCTCTCCATTCAGATCAGACGCACCCACCCCTGGTTGGTGGATGGGGCCTGTGGCGTGACGCAGTGGGACGACCAGCGCCTGACCTGGCGAACCACAGGCAGTGATGGTCAATGGGTCGAGTCCATGCTCACCGTCGGGAGCGAACCGAGCGTGCGTATCAGTGACGCCACCGGCGAACTACTGGTGGTGTGAGTTTCTGACCCAATCTGGGGCTGTGACCGCCCCGCCCGTGGGGTGGTCGAGAGGCAGAGAACCCCCTTCTGCCCGTCTTTGATCCTGGCAGAAGGGGGTTGTCGTCGGATGTGTCAGCCCAGCTTGGCCAACTCGTCGGCGGTCAGAACCAGATCGACTGCTTTGACGGAGTCAAGGATCGACTCCGGTCGTGACGCTCCGGGGATGGGGATGACCCGCTCACCCTTGGCCAGTTCCCAGGCCAGCGCGACCTGCTGAGGCGAGACCCCATGAGCGTCGGCAACGTCGTGGAAGTCGGCGAAACTGTCGCCCAACTGCTTGGCCTGAGTGATGCCACCCAGGGGACTCCAGGGAAGGCAGGCGATGCCGAGCTTCTCACACTCGGCGAGGGTGTCCTCAGTGGAGCGATGCTTGGGCGAGTACTCGTTTTGCACTGCGGCCAGTCGACCACCGAGCAGGTCATTGGCGAGGTGGATCTGATCGATGGAGGCGTTGGAGATGCCAGCCCGCTGAATGACGCCCTCGGCCAACAGGTCGACTAGGGCGCCGATGGAGTCAGCGTAGGGCACCTTCGGATCAGGGCGGTGATAGTAGTACAACCCGATCGAGTCGACGCCCAAGTCCTTGGCGGACTGTTTGGCCGCCTGCTTGAGATAAGTCGGATCACCGTTCTGGGTCCAGGTGCCGTCGCCCGGACGCAGATGCCCGCCCTTGGTCGCCACCAGCACTTCGTCGGTGTTCCCACTCCAGGACGCCAGCGCTTTGGCGATCAAGCGCTCGTTGTGCCCGACCTCGCCAGCCAACAGATGGTAGGAATTGGCTGTGTCGATCAGTCGCACACCAGCGTCCAGTGCGGCGTGGATGGTGCGGATGGATCGATCCTCATCGGGGCGTCCCTCGATGGACATGGGCATGCCGCCCAATCCGATGGCGCTGACCGTGAAGTCCAAGATGGTGCGCTGTCTCATAGTGTCTCCTCGTCGTTGTTGAGAAAATGTGCGTTCGCCCAGTCTTGCACAATTCGGGCCAAGGTTGTGTCGACCACTCCGGGACCAGGACCGGCCGGACGGTTCGACCGAGGGGTGGACCTTGGTCGGAGTTGGCCAGCCCGCCAGTAGCCCACCTGAGAATGGCACGTGTTCCCAGCCCACCGTCGGACCGGGACGGTCGAGGGCTGACTCAGCGCAGAGCGGCCGGCTGGTGGCGCTGCTCATGTCGTAGTTCCCGGGCCAATCGCCGTTCATCGCTCCGCCTCGGGTAGCGGATCCTCAGGGAGCCAAAGGTCATCCGACCCCGGATGTAGAGAAAGGGAAACCCTTCGACCGGGTGGTCGGCCACGCTTGATTGTCGGAAACCGTATCCCGCCCGCACGGAACTGATGTCAGCGCCCCAGCCGTTCGGTAGCACCAGGACCATCTCGCCCATGCCGCCATTGACTTCGATGCCGATGACGGAGGACTGGGCGCTGGCCCGTTGAAAATCAAGAAGAAGGGATCCAAGGCCGCCCTCGATCAGAAGAAAGGGTGACACGACCCACATCCCGGTCTTGCGCAAGGATCCGCTGCCGACTGAGAAGACCATGGGGTTGCCTGGGGTTTGCCCGATGGCGGCATAGAACTGTGCCAGTTCGGCAGGCGACTGGGGCGCCACCACCCGCTCGGGCGGCGCCGAGGGGGTGCTCGGCACAGGGACGAGTCCACCCTCATCAGGGTAGATTGGCCATTCGCTCACGCCACCCTCCTCAAATGGTGAGCTTATCTCGCGCTCACCACGTTCGGTTTGATTCCCGCCAGGAGCCAGCCACGTCCATGGCTGCCTTGACGGTCATCAGTTGAGTTTATCAGCTTGCCATGAAGCGTTCTCCATGGTGGGCTGTCCATGTGACTGACCATGGTGCGTGGTGCATCTTTTCGGAGAGGGCGCAAGTGGTCAGTCAGTTGGATAATGCGAGCTAGCTCACGGCTGACAGGCGAGGTCCGCGCGGACATCTGGGATTCCCCTGTCACTCGGTGAAGCGCGCGGTCAGTCAGATGGTCCTTCCCTATGGTGGGCTGTCCATGTGACTGCCGTGGTTGTTGTGTGGCGCGGCAAGCGGTAGCGCTGAGGGGAGTGGGTTGTCGTCAATGGGCGTGTCCGGAGACCACGGTAGTGACATGGTCACGGCGTTTCGACGTCGGTGTGACATAACTATGCAAAGAATGAGTCTTCAAGCGGCCACCGACATACTTTGCCCTAGTTGTGTCACCGAAAACACCGGAAACAGCGACACAACTAGGACAAAGTATGCATCAGGGGGTGTGAAAGGGCATTCTTTGCCTAGTTGCCGCCAGTTGCCATCGGGAGTCGCTTACCGGGAGCATCGAGTCGCCCCACCTGGTTGTCGAGTCGCCCCACCTGGGGATAGGGTCGCCGCACATGCGGTGTCG
>JAITVA010000081.1 GCA_031286045.1 Propionibacteriaceae bacterium
ACTGCGCGACCAGAACATCAGGCAACTCGCCCCCGAGCACCCTGGCAGCCTGCAGCGCCTGACGAACCTGGTCAGCCCCTTCGATCACCAGATCTGACGTGGACAGCAGGGCGTCGACCACCGACGCCACCACCTCCCGTGAATAGCGGTAACTGCGGCGCAATACCCAATGGGTCTCCAACAGAGTGGCGAAACTGAGATAGCCAGGCCTCTCACCTGACAGGGACTCGAAGATTCGGTGAGCGACCGGCGACTGATCCGCGTCATCATCTGTCAGATGTCGCACGACGACATTCGTGTCGAGGCCGATCACGATCGCATCCCCTGAGCCATTCCTGCAGCGATGCCCTTCTCCATCTCCTCCAAAGTGACGGGCCGGGTCGGCTTGGGAAGAATTCCGGCCAAATCCTTGGCGCGCCTGGTTCGCGGCTGAAGATAGTAGCGCCCTTGGGCGTCAGGAATAAACTCGATCTGAACCCCCGCATCCAGCTTCAAACTGCGCCGCAATTCAACCGGAACGGTCACCTGCCCTTTGCTGGTCATTGTCGCCGTGAGCATCTCACTCCTTACATTATTCAACCAATCCTACCAAAGGGTAAGGCGAGCAGAGCAAGACCGTCCCTCCAACGCCCAAGGCAGTCAGCTTCACCGCCGTCCTCATGCGCTCGCCTACAATGGACGCGATGACTGACCAACCGCGCGCCGCCCATAGCGACGATCCGCTGGTCGCACCATTGATCGCTTGGTACCTGGCCAACGCCCGTGACCTGCCCTGGCGACGTGCGGGAGTGGCGGCGTGGGGGGTGCTGGTCTCGGAGATCATGCTGCAGCAGACCCCGGCCAACCGGGTGACACCCTACTGGCGAGCCTGGATGGAACGATGGCCGCGACCCAGTGATCTGGCCACTGCCACGACGGCTGAGGTGATCCAGGCCTGGGGGACCTTGGGCTACCCCAAGCGAGCATTGCGACTACAGCAGTGCGGTTCTGTGATCGCGAGGGACCATGACGATGTGGTGCCCCGCTCGGAGTCGACCCTGCTGGGACTGCCTGGCATCGGTGAGTACACGGCGGCCGCCATCGCCGGGTTCGCCTACGGCCAGCGTACCGTCGTGCTCGACACCAACATTCGCCGTGTCATCGCTCGGGCTCACGTCGGCGAGGCCCTGCCCTTGCCCCATCTGACCAAGTCAGAGCGTGATATGGCCACCAGTATCGTCCCCTGCGACCCGGCGACCGCAGTCCTCTGGAACCAGTCGACAATGGAGTTAGGGGCGCTGATCTGTCAGGCCCGTACCGCCGACTGCGACGCCTGCCCCGTGCGATCCCCGTGCGCCTGGCTGGCCAACGGTCGTCCTGGCGATCTCCATGCCGATCGACGACGCAGCCAACCCTGGGAAGGCACCGACCGTCAAGCCCGCGGCCGAGTCATGGCCCTCCTGCGTGAAGCCGAAGGTGAGTTGGTCCCCGTCGCCGCCATCCTGGCCAACTCCCCCCGACAAGCGCAAACACGACGCGCCATCGAGACCCTGATCGCCGATGGACTGGCCACTCAGCTAGGTGAGGCTGTGCGCCTGCCCTGAGCCGGTACACGACAAACCGCCAGGAGTCGGTCACGCCCCGCAAGCCACGCTAGAACCAGGTGCGACAAATCGTGCCAATGTGAGAGCGGTCGGCCCGAGAAATCGATGATTGGGGCTGTCTTGGCGCCGTCGCTTGGTGAGGTGTCGCCATGGTCGGTTGAATCTGGGACCCCGCCCGCATCTGTGCGACACCACCCGGATCACCCGGCTCTTCGTGTTTGAGAGTGTGGAGTTGGTTTGATTCCGCCGGTTTCGAGGAGGGGCTGGTCAGGGGCTCGATGAGGAGACGGGTGGGTTCGGGTTGGGTGGGTTCGGGTTGGGTCAGGTCAGGTCGAGTCGGGTCAGGTCGAGTCGGGTCGAGTGAGGGCGGGGCGAGTGGGGTCGGGGTGGTTAGGATCAGGGTGGCTCGGGCCGAGAGGACGGCTGATGGGGGGTTTATCATCCCCGATGTGAGTGATTTCGGCCTCCGATCAGCATCTGGGATGAGAAACCACACCAGAGCAACCCCGATCAGGGAGGTTTCCCATCCCTGATACGCGTTTCACTACGATCCTTACCATAGTTGGGTGCAGATATATCGACAAAAGCCATGGCCAGGCTGCATAGCCGCCCCCAGAACATGCCTGCCGACAACCGGACACCCGTGCCACATGCGCCTCGGACCCGGCGAAGGCTAAGGATTATCCGGTCGCCCCTGTCAGCAACAGACCGGGATCCACCGAGTCGAGAGGCTCACCCACCACGACACTCCAACCCAGCATCGCCCACACCCCCGAGGCCACCGCAACTCACTGGCATACGACCTCGACCATGGTCACCCGCACCCTTCGAGGTTGCCGCGTCACGAGAGTCCACAACCCCCCACCACCCGCCAACACTCGGCCCCATGATGATCAACTGACGCTCGCCCGCAGGTGCGTGATCGACACAACTGAGCAACCTCTTCCCGTACACGGGTCAGTCATCACTGTGGGTTATAGTTATGTCGCCTCAGAGGTACGAATTGGCGACATAACCGAGGCAAAGTATGAATCAGAGTCTCAAGACCCTCACACTTTGCTCAGCTGCGGACGGGCGGCTGGGGCACCGGGGCGGGAGTCAAAGAGTGGTGACTCTTTGGACGGGCCACCGGCGGGCCGTCCCACCCGGACCGTGAGAGTCAAAGATGGGCCATCTTCAGATGAGCGACCGGTGGACCGTACCGGCCCCAGACCGTACCGGTTCCACCATGGGGAGGGAAGATGCGCCATCTTCAGACGAGTTATAGACCGAGCCGTGGGAATCCTGTGATGGAAGGATCACAGATGGGGCTTGCAAGGGCCACGCGAACCGCACCCACCTCAGTCAACCTCAGCGAGGTTCCAATAAATGGTCTTGTCAGGAGTGGAATCCTCGATCAAGGTGGCCCCGACTGCGCGCTCGTAGAAGCTGATGGCGTCGGTGGCGGCCCAACCGATGATGGCGTAGGCGTACCCGGCTTCTCTCATGGACCACAGTGCGCGCAAGAGTAGTTCCAGGCCGATGCCGTGGCCACGTTGGCTCTGGGCGACCCCGGTCGGGCCGAAGAAGCCTTTGGCGGTGGCGTCGTAGCAGGCGAAACCGATGATCTGATGGTCACGGACCGCGATCCAGCACGACCGGTTGAACAGGGCGTACTCACACTCGCCGATCCACCCCGTCGCCTCCGGGAACTCTTGACGGATGAAACCGAGGATCGCATCCTTGTCGACCACACTGCCTCGCTTGATCGAGATCCCTTGGCTTGTCAGGTCCTGATTGAATGGGTACTCGATGGCATAGAGCCGTACCAACATATCGGACATGCCGCATCTCCTCCTCGCATTCGAGCCTGGTCGCACCCAGCGGGACGTCAAAAATCCCCGCTGCTCTCCGTTTGGAAACCAGCCCATGGCGGCGAGACAGAGATTCGAACTCTGGAGGCTGTTACACCTGGCCGCTTTCAAGGCGGCTGCACTAGACCACTATGCGATCTCGCCCGTACCACGTGCATTCTATCGTCTTCGCGAAGAAGCCCACACCTCGACCTCCCCGACGAGGCTCATCCACAGCGCCGGCAAGAGTGGTTCCTCCCCGACCTCGCCGACTAGTCACGCTAACATTTGCGCAACGCAATGATAAACGGATACAATCACAGGGTTGCTCATATCGCGTCGAAACAAGGGAACGCGGGAACCGGGGGGAAATATGAAGCACCGCTACGTAGCGCTGGCCATCGCAACCGCGACAACACTCGCTCTTGGATTCGGGGCGACGACCGCTCACGCAGCCGGAGCGGTCGTCAAGGACGCCGCGTCTGGCATCACTCCTCAAGAGTTGGCTCAACAACTCATCGGTGACGGAACAGTCATCTCCAATATCGCCTTGACAGGCACTGACACTCAGATTGGCGCTTACACTGGCTTCTCGGATCTGACCACGGGCGGCGTCGACGCCTCCGCTGGCGTCGTCTTGTCGACTGGTTATGCCGGGACGTCCACAGGCGGCTCGTCAGGCGTCCTCGGGCCCAACATAGACAACTCGACATCCACTGGACTGAACACCCCCGGCGACGCGGATCTTGACGCCTTGCTGGCCGCTGGAACAGCAGCGGGCGCCACGCCGCTCACCACCGAAGACGCCGCCTCTCTTGAGTTCGACTTCGTGGCCAAGACCGACGCGCTGCGCTTCTCCTATGTGTTCGGCTCCGAAGAGTACCTCGAGTACGTCGACTCGTCCTACAACGACATCTTCGGCCTGTTCGTCAACGGGGTGAATTGTGCGACGATCGGATCCGCCAACGACGCGGTCTCGATCAACACCGTCAACCCGAACGTCAACGCCGACTCGTATCGCGACAATCCAGCCGGCACCACCAGTTCACCCAGCCCGATCAACGTCGGTTTTGATGGGCTGACCACAGTCTTGACCTGCCAGGTGGCCGTCACCAAGGGCGAGGTCAACCACGTCAAGTTCGCCATCGGCGACGTGTCTGACGGCGGATATGACTCGGGTGTCTTCATCGTGGGGGGTTCTTTCATCACCGACAACCCCGAGCCCAAGGATGACACCGCCACGACGCCCGCCGGGAAACCAGTCACGATCCCCGTCCTCGCCAACGACGACGGCGAGGGTTTGACTCTGGCGACCGATCCCAGCCAGCCACTCCACGGCACAGCGACACTGCAAGGCGACCAGATCGTCTACACCCCAGCCAAGGGGTACTCGGGGCCAGACACCTTCGACTACACCGTGACCGGGAAAGCGAACGCCACTGCGACAGCCACTGTCACCATCACCGTCACGCCGACCGCGAACAGCGACACCGCCACGACCGCTCAAGGCGAACCAGTCACGATTGATGTCGGCGCCAATGACACAGGATCAGAGTTGACCATCACTGCGGTGGCCGCGCCCGGCCACGCGAAGGCCACCATCAACGCCGACGGCACCGTGACCTACACGCCAGCTGCCGGATACTCCGGCGTGGACGAATTCACCTATACAGCCATGGATTCAGCCGATCAGACCGCGACTGCCACAGTCACTGTCACGGTGGTCGCCCCTCCAGCCGCAGTCGACGATCCCACCCCCACGGTGGCGCCCGCACCGGTGGACCCAGCGCCAGTGGCCCCGACCGGCGGAACTGTGACCGGCTCACCAAACGCCCCCGTGACGGGATGGGTGCTTCTGATGATCGGGGCAGCAGCTTCAATCATGGCCATCTCAGCGACACGCTTGATCCGTCGCTGACCATGGAGGCTTGTCCACGTCGGTGCCACGACTGTCGTGCGACGCGTGAAACGGTAGTGCTCGCGGCGTCAACCGTCGTCGCGAGCCAGCGTGTGAGACGGCTGTGCCCCTGACACAGACCACAAACCCGTGGGCATGGAGTTGGCTGGTCTGGGATTAGCTGGCAAGGTTGGTGTTGGTCGGTTTGTCAATGGCGTGACTCACCCACACCCTCGCCCCAACCACATGATCACTCGACTGTCACGGCATGCTGGCAGAGGTCTTCGTGTCCGGGTTGCTGAAAACGAACTCCTCGATGTCCACGCCGCGCACCCCGGCCAGCGCGCCCGCCAGTCGCTGTAACACGAGGGTCTCCACCACCACCCGAACCGGTGCGGTCTCAATCGGCAGACGAATGACAGTCAGACAGCCGCTCGAGGCGACCTCTTCACTTGTGACGAGCAGAGTCTGATGCCCAGCGTCGGCCAGCGACCGAGCCAGGGCGATCTCACGACCATCGCCCAAGATGACATGCATGGTGTCACCGGCTGACTCCATGCCTCCATGCAGGTAGTTGCGAGTCACCGCTGCGGTCGCTGGAACACGACACACTTCCCGCAAGAGCAAGGCACCCTCTTCAGCGGTCGCCCGCGACATGCCACCGGCCACGACGTCGACCCCGACGACCTCAGCCGCCTGGCTCGCCAGTGCCTCGATCACGGGAGCGACCTGGGCTTGGATGGCGCTCACCTTCCCACCGATACCGACCCATTCGCCGCCCCAGTCATGGCGCAGGACAGCCCGAGCGATGGCAGTCAAGGCGATGATGGTGCCGGTGTACCCGACCGTCGAGGCGTAAGAGTCAGGCTCGCCGCCCAAGCTGATGCAGGCCTCGCAGGTCCGCGTCAGTGGACCACCGGTCTGGTTGACGACGACGACTCGCGGCACTGTGACGACGTTCATCGCTTCCAGGGTCTCCGTGCTGCACCCCGATTGGGACACAGCCACCATGAGCCCCGAGTGAAGAGCGCCCGCGAAATCTGGAACATCCGACGCCAGCAAGCGTTGCGCCGGAACGCCGTTACCGGTCAATAGGCGCACTGGCACCGCCAAGGCGGCGTACGATGCGCCCATCCCGGTGAAGTTGACGCCCTCCTCCGGGGCTTGGCGCAACGGCGTCAAGCCCGCGATCTGGTCGCTGACTGTGGCCGCGATCCGCTCCAGAGCTGTCGACTGCGCGATTTCGCCGTCAAGAAACGAGATTTGCCCTTCCATGGCCACACACTCCCTTCATCCTCAACCGTAGAACCTTCATCCGCCTCATCCCTTCAGAGCACCCGCTAGCATCGCACCCTCCATCTTGTCCGCGAAAACGGTGTAGACGAGGTAGACCGGAATCAAGGTGATGATGACACCGGCGGCGAGGATGCCGAAATGCGAGGCGTTTTGGCTGGACAGTGCTGGCACCGCCACCTGTGCGGTACGCAATGCCTGGTCAGGGCCGATGATGACCAGGGAGAAGAAGTATTCGTTCCAGAACGCCAGAAAGTTCAAAATCCCGACGACTGTCACGGTCGGCACCGTCAGCGGCAGGAAGACGTTGACCAACACTTTCCAGGAACTGGCGCCGTCGAGCATGGCGGACTCTTCCAGATCATGGGGAATGGCCCGCATGGCCTGGGTCAACAAGATGACCGACAGCGGCATCGCCGTGGCCGGCATGTAGATGATCATGAATTCCCGAGTATGGAACAAACCCATCGAAATGGACAACATGACCGTCGGAACGAGGCAGGCGAAGCCAGGCAGGAGGAAGCCGAGAGAGAAGACCCGCTCGACCCAGGCGCCCACTCTGCCTTTGGCTCTGGCCAGGGCGAACGCCGCAGGGATGGCCAGGACGAGCGAAAGGATCTCAGCCCCGATGGTGATGTAGGCGCTGGAGAGGAGGGATTGCCCCAGGCCCGCCCGCGACCAGGCCTCAGCGTAGTTGCTCCAGATGATCTGGACAAAGGGCGAGAACGGCTTCGCCAGCACGTCAGTGTTGGATTTGAATGACGAGATGACCAGGTAATAGAGCGGGGCGATCAAGAGGACGACATAGAACCACACGCCGACATGGCCGAGCCACATCAGTGGTCCGGAACGACGCAGGGCGGCTCGCTCTTGATGGCGGCTGGCGCGTGACATGACAGTGTCCTTCCGTGGTTGCGTGCATCAGTACCGTTGTTTGAAGAGGCGGCGGATGAGGAGAAGACCGACCACGCCGACGACGAAGAGCATGACCGCCACAGCCTGAGACAATCCAACTTTGGACTGGTTGAAGGCGTAGTCATACACAAGGAAGGAGAGGTTGGTGGAGGCGTTGATCGGCCCACCCTTGGTCAGAAGCAGCACGACCGCGCCTGAGGAGAAGACCGTGTAGAGGAATTGGAGCATCGTGACCACGCCGATGAAGTCGAGACAGATCGGCCAGGCGATCAGCCAGATACGACGCCAGTGCCCACAGCCGTCTAGTTCGGCGGCCTCCATCACATCGGTGTCGAGCGTGTTCAACCGCGACGTGAACATGATGGCCGACACCGAGGTGGACCCCCAGATGGTGACCGCGATGATCACGCCGAGGGCCGTGTTGTCGGACACCAGCCAGGTGGTCTTGGCCAGGTCATGCAGACCGATGGCGTCGAAGAACCCGTTGAGCATGCCCTGAGGCGCGAAAACACCGCGGAAGATCATGGGCAAGGCGGAGGCCGACAAAAGCACCGGGGTGAAGAGCAGGGCCCGAATGAAGCGATGCCCGCGCGGCTTGAGGTTGAGATAGTAGGCGATCAGAAAGGCGCCGACGACGACGATCGGCAGCGACACCACCGTCTGTATCACTGTGTTGACGATCGCCGTATGAAACACGGGGCTGACCAGCAGGTCGGTGAAGTTCTTCGGACCCGTCGGCACCCGCGGGGCGATCAGTCCGGCCCAGCGCAGGGTCGAGAAGTAGAACAGGGCGGCCAGCGGCCCGATGGTGAAGACCAGAAACCAGACCAGAGCTGGAACGCTGAAGAGCAGTTGCAGTCGAGAGGACCTGTTCCGATCAGCCTGGGGCGATCCGAGTCGACTTCGACGCGTCCGAGCGGTCGCGGTGGTCGTCGCGGCGACGGTGGTGGCGGACATCTTCTTCGATTCCCTTCTCATGGTGAGCTGCTGGTGGACCGCCCGGGTCCCAGGGTGGGACGAGAAAGGCGGTCCTTGTCAAACGAGGACAGTTGTAGGGTCCGCTCCCAAAAGTGGCCCCCAGCGGACCCCACAACTGAGACTGTCACGCGCCGGTGGCGGCGTTCGTGTAGGTGTCGTCCATGGCCTGGCAAATGGCCTGGGCGTCATTGCCTTGAGTGAAGGCCAGCGACGTCGCCCGGTACATCGGGTTCGAGACATCGGCCGGAATGTACAGATCAGGCATCACCGGGAAGGAGACCCGGTCAGGGAACTCGGTCAAGGACTGCAGCGTGAGCGGGTTCGTCAACACAGAGGTGTCGCCACCAGTGACAGCTGGGACCGTGCCGCCCTTCTCCATCGCAGTGGTCAGCGTGGAGTCCTGGTACATGAACTGAATGAGTTGCTTGACCGCATCGATCTTCTTCTCGCCGTTCGGCGAGATCCACCATCCGGCCGAGGTGGAGCCGCGATAGGCCACTGGCTTGGACTCATATGCTCCCTCGGGCAAGCTCAGGCCACCGAGGAGGGTCGATTCGAGCAAAGCCGGCGCGTCAGTCTTGGTCGCCTCGTACACCCATGATCCCATCGGTGCGATGGCGGCCGCGCTGGTGAGGTAGGCCGCCTGCCCGTCGTCTGCGGTCATCCCCTCGACACCGTCGACGAAGACACCGGCGTCGCGCATCTTGATGAACTGATCGATGCCCTTCATCGCCAGCTCGTTGTCGCACAGGCCGCCATTCTCGTAGACGTCGATGGTCTGTTCTGGTGACATGTACAGTTCGAGGAATTGGAGGAAGATCTTCTGCCCCGACCAGTCGGAGCCGCCAATGGCCACCGGGCCGATCCCAACGGCACGTAGTTTCGTGGCCAAGTCGATCATCTCATCATCTGTGGCTGGTGGCTCGGTGTACCCGACCTGTTCGAGCAGGTCCATGTTGTACCACCAGGGCCAGGTGAAACCGGTGTACGGGAAGGCGCGCAAATTGCCCTCGTCGTCGGTCCAATCCCGGATGGCGTCCTCCGGAATGCGATCTTTGAAACCCCACTGGTCGAGGTAGTCGTTGACCGGCACGACCGCACCGTTCTTCACCCAGTCGAGCTGCTTCTCCAGCAGACCGAAGAGCACGACGTCCGCCTCCTCGCCCGCCAGCAAGGCCGTCTCGTACACCTGGTTGAGGTCGTCGCCGTTCTCCAGCGTCTTGACGGTGATCCCCGTCTGTTCGGTGAAATCGTCCAAGGCGGCGTGGAGACCGACCGTCTCGGCCCCGCCTTGTGTCCAGTTGGTTTGGAGGACGATCTCGGTGGCCGCCGTGCCCCCCGATCCGCCGTTCGACGCAGTGTCCGATCCGCATGCCGTCACACCTGTCACGAGCATGGCGGCGCATCCGAGCAGTGCGACCCCTTTGAGCATTCTCATTGCGTAATCCCTTCTCCCCCAGCGACGGAACGACCCGTCATCATTGGCATGTGTTTGTATTGTATTTAACTGGTCTGCTATTTGGCAACCCTGGTATTGTAAAGATTTGGTAACGATCAATCGTTGGACGACATTGCCCGTCGTGACACCATGGGCCTGATCGAGGACGTGACGCTACCACCATGCCGACTCAACCCCGCCTGAACGACCTGGAAGCAATCTGCTAAGGTATGTTCCAAGCGGCGTCGCCAGCCCGCCGCTGACCTGCTGCGACGCATGTCTGTGACGTCAAAGAGAGAAGGCCAATGTATGACCACATCAGACCGACCTGACCCGCCCAAGAGATCGGCGCCCGATGATCCGCCGACCCGCTCTCGGCGCGCGATTCATCAGCTGGCCGCGTCTGGCCCCTCGCCGGCGAGCCCCAGCTTTTCGACCGACGCCCCACTGGCCACCGGACTCGGCGCCTCCAACCCCGATCCATTATGGCAACAAGCCGTCACACTCCTGACGGCTCAGATCAGGGCCGGAGCACTGCCACCCGGGTCACGACTGCCTTCCGAACGAGAATTGTGCGAGCGACTCGGCATCTCCCGCGTCACTTTGCGCAAGGCCCTGACCGAACTGGTCTCATCTGGACTGGTGAACCCGTCACATGGGCGTGGCTGGTTCGTCACCAAGCCAGCCGCCACCGGCGACTGGCCCAACGCCCTCGAATCCTTCTCGGAGACAGCCCACCGCAAGGGACTACGCGCATCCAGTATCGTCCTGAAGGCAGTGGTGGCCCCGGCTGACCTCGACCAGTCCGACCGACTCAAAGTGGCTGCCGGCACGCCGCTGTTCACACTCGACCGCATACGACTGATGGACGACATTCCCATCGCGGTCGACCACTCCGTTTTGCCTGTGGCCTTGGCCCCCAACCTGCCCGAGGTCGACTTCGGAGTCAGTTCGCTGTACGAGGAGCTGGCCCGGGCCGGGATCGCCTTGGAGCGCGCCGAAACCTCGATCGAGTCCCGAGAAGCCGATGCCGACGTGGCGAGACAGCTCGGCATCACACTCGGCAAACCAACACTGGTGCTCGACCAAGTGGTCTACGATCACACCGACCGACCCATCCTATCGTCGAGCGTCCACTACAGCGGGGAGCGGTACCGGCTGCGCACCACCTTCACCCGCACCGTCGACTGAGGGCCGCCAGTCCGGGCCGGACCCAAGCCCGACATGGCGACTGGTCAACCGGTCACCCCTCCTCAGTGCGAGGGCGCCGACCCCAATGTACGACCAGGTAGGTATTGGCCTGGAATGCACAAATGGCGAGCCTGGCTGGCGACCCCACTGATACGGCTGGTCAAGAGTCGAACCGCCGTGTCACCCAACTGCTCAACCGGTTGGCGCATGGTGGTGAAACCCAACAGCGGCGACGCGAAGACGCCGACACCGTCGAATCCGGTGACCGACATCTGCCGAGGCACCGCCACCCCCTGGTCGGCCAACCGTTCCAACACCGCGAGCATGGTTGTGTCGTCACCGGTCATGATGGCGGTCGCTCCGGCGTCCACCGCTGTGGCCACGGCACGGTCCACGGCCTCACCACCCTCAGCGGCGGGACCGATGTCCACCACGTCGGCTCCGCCGGCTCTCAACTCCGAGATGAATATCTCAGCGCGATCATGCAAGGTTCGTGAGACGTCGGCCAGTGCCGTCGTCACAGCGACGACACGATGGCCCTGCGCCAAGACCCGCCGGGCCAGGTACCTCTCCGAATCAGGATCGATCACAATCGAGTCGATGGTCGGTGACGGTGAACTCAGTCCAACCAGGGCGACCGGGCCGAATGAGGCGGCGTACTGGGCCACCGCGATCGAGGCCCGCCCTGAGGCGATGATCAGCCCGGCCACCTTACGTCCAAGGAGACTGTTGACGGCGCGCATCTGGCTGGTGTCGGAGCCACCCCCGTTGGCGATGATCAGATCCATGCCTCGTCGCTCCAGGCCGCTTTGGATCCGGGCGGCGATCTCACCGTAGAAGGATCGTTCAGAGGCCCGCAGCATGATCCCGACCGTGTTCAGGCTCTTGCTGGCCAAGGCGGAGGCGCGCAGATCGGGGACATAGCCGAGCGACTGGGCCACCCGTTTGACCCGCTCGACGGTCTCGGGGCTGACTCTGCCCTCGCCGCGCAAGGCCCGACTTGCCGTGGAGCGTGACACCCCGGCGGCGCGCGCGATGTCGACCAACCCGACTGATTCCCGTGTCATGCGACTCCTTCACGAGCAGAACCGCGAGGACCTGGCTCCTCGCCCCGACACCCCGCGATTGAGCCTACACGTCGGACATGGGCCACGACTCCAGGACCCGGAAGGAATAGGTCGCCTCGTCCGGGTGCTGATCGGCGGCGACCAGGGACACCTGGTCCACCCGGAAGGAAGTCGCAGTCGCCACCGGGCGAAGCAGTCGTTCCACCTCGGAGTCGTCGACGGCGGATCGGCAGTAGGCCACTGTGCAATGGGGGCCATAGGGCGGCGCGGTCAGCGTGTGCGCCAGACCATGCCGAGTCAGAACCTGCTGGAGAGTGTCGACGAGATCGCTCCAGGCCGCTTGCGGCTGGCCGACCGCCTCGACGGCGTACTCTTCGATCGACGGTGCGGCGAAGTTGACGGTGAAGGCGGGCAGCGTCGCGACGGTCCGGCCAAGGTCGGCCAGCGCCCGCTGCCAGAGTTCATCGGACAGGTCCTCTTCATAGGCGTCAAGCATCTGCATTGTCATGTGCAGATACTCCACCGGCTGCTCCCCGAGTTGGGCCAAGGGACGCAGCGCCTCGGCCATGGCCGAGAAATCCCGTCTAATATCAGCTTGCGCGGACGGAAAGGCATAGAAGTGGAGGCATCCGGTCGGTCGTCTCCAGACAGTGTCAGACCTTGTGAAGAATGGTTTCATGCGGCGTCTCCGGGCAGAGCCCAGGCTTGAGCCTGGTTGATGGTCAGGCTGACTGGCGCACCCACTGGCAACACATCGCGCGCACCAGGTCCGTCGACCTTGAACTCGCCCAACCCCGTGGCGACACGGTAGACCGTGATCGGTCCGTCGAAGGCGGCGGAGACGATCTTCCCGTCGAGGCAGGCCGACGAACCGAGACCAGCCGCCGCCACTTGATCGGACGCGCCCGACGAGACCCGCACCCCTTCAGCCCGAACCAGCACCATGGCCTGACCGCCGACGCGAACACCGTCATGACAGGGCACAGTCACCACCATGCGTCCACAGTGAATCGTCGCCTGGCCATCGCCGTGGGCCTCGACGACTTTACCGGTCAGAAAGTTGGCCTTACCCAAGAAGGCCGCGACGAAGCGTGTCTCAGGACGGCCGTAGACCTGGCGGGGCGAACCGATCTGCTCGACCCGACCTTGGTTCATCACCACGATGACATCGGACATCGTCATAGCCTCAGTCTGGTCATGGGTCACGAACACCGATGTCACACCCAGGCGACGCTGGATCGCCTTGATCTCGTCGCGCATGCGTTCGCGCAGCTTGGCGTCCAGGTTCGACAAGGGCTCGTCGAAAAGCAGCATCTTCGGCTCCATCACCAAGGCCCTGGCCAAGGCCACCCGTTGCTGCTGACCACCGGACAGTTCGTGGGGGTAGCGTCGGCCGTACTCGCCGATACCCACCTGCTCCATCGCCTGAGCCACTCGTCGGACCCGTTCGGCCTTGTCGACCTTCTTGACCTTGAGACCAAAGCCGACATTGTCGCTAACGCTCAGATTGGGGAAGAGGGCATAGGACTGAAAGACCATTGACATGGGTCGGCGATTGGGCGGCACAGGCAGCACCGACACCCCGTCCAAGGTGATGTCACCGCTGGTGGGAGTCTCGAAACCGGCGATCATACGCAAGGTGGTCGTCTTGCCGCAGCCGGAAGGCCCCAGCAGGGTGACGAACTGTCCCGGTTCGATCGTCAGCGTGACATCGTCGACCGCGATAGCCGACGACCGGGCGACGCCGAACACTTTCGACACGTGATGGAGTTCCAACAAACCGGGCCCGCCGACGCCATCGCCTTTGGATGTGCTTGTCAGCATGGTGTTCGATGTCATGATTCAGCCTTTCTGTGGCGGGTGACGAGCCTGAGCGCGGCGCTGGCCAAGACGAGGACGACCAAGACCAAGCCGATCAGAACGGTGCAATACGCGAAGGCGTTTCCGAACCGCCCGGCGTCGACCTCGTCGAGGATCTGGGAGGTCATGACCTTCGTCTGTGGAGTGGTGATGAAGATGATGGCTGTGATGGTGGTCATCGACTTGGTGATCCCGTACATGATCGCCGTCACGATCGCCGGGGCGATCAAGGGCAGGGTGACCTTCCGCAGGGTGGCCGCCTGACCGGCGCCCAAGCTGGTGGCAGCCTCCTCGATTTGACGGTTGACCTGGGACAAGGCTGCGATGGTCGACTGCTGACCGGTGGGGATGGCCCGGGCGACGTAGACGGCGATGATGGCGACCGCCCCTGAGCCGACCGAGACCCCGCCCGCCAAGGCGGGCAAGATGGGGTGCCCGAACAGCCAGGTCGGTTTGGCGTAGGCCAAGGCGAATCCGAGGCCCAAGACGGTGCCGGGAATGGCGGATCCGAGCATGCCGACGAAGTCGAGCACCTTGCCCAGGCGTGGGAACTGGCGGGCCACCAACCAGGCAATGAGGACTGCCGTCAGAGCGGCCACCGGGGCGGCGACCAAGGTCATCCACAAGGTGGTGCCGACGGCGGTGGAACCGAGTCGAGCCACAAATTCGTAATGCTCCCAGGTGACAGTGTTGTCCACCCCAAGGATGTTGGTCAGACCGCCGACGGCGATGGCGCCGTACAAGGCGATGATCACCAACACCCATATTCCCGCGATGACCAGCAGCGGGGCCATGACGATGGGATCGGTCACCGAGCGGCGCGATCCCGTCGGTTTTCCGGTGATGGTGACGACGGTGCGTCGGCTGGCCCAGTACTTCTGGACGCAAAAGACACCCAGCGCCGGCACCAGCAGGACCAGGGCCAGGCCGGCGGCGGCAGCCACGTCACCTGTGCCAGCGACCGCGAAGTAGATCTCCGAGGCGAGCACCCGGAAGTCCCCGCCCAACACCAGCGGATTGGCCAGGTCAGCCACGCCCTCGACGAACAAGATGAGGAAGGAGGCCAACAAGGCCGGGGTCACCATGGGCAAGGTGACTCGGAACAAGATGTACAGCTCGCTGGCGCCCAAAGCCTTGGCCGCTTCGAACAAGGAAGGGTCCATGTTCTCCATCATTCCGCGAATGTTCATGTAAGCGAGTGGGGTGAAGGTCATGGCCAAGACGATGACGAGCCCCTGCAGTCCGTAGATGTCGAACTCGATGCCGAGCAGTTTGTAGGTCAAGATCCCGCGCCTGCCGAACATGGTGATCATGGCGGTGGCGACGGCGAAGGGTGGCGAGATCATCGGCATCAAGGTCAGCCAGTGCAGCAGCTTCTTGCCCCGGACGCTGGAGAACACCTGGACATAAGCCATGACGAAGCCGATGAGTGTTCCCACCACGGCGACCAGGACCCCGAGGAGGAGGGAATTCCACATCGGGGTGAGGTCGGAGGTGAACGCCCGGCTGATCGCAGCCAACCCGTCGCGCGACAAGCCAGCGCCGACCAGTTTCGACACTGGCAGACCGTGGAGCAGGATGATGGCGAGAACCACCACCGCCAACACGACCCAGACGAACCGATCTTTGCGGGCCTTGGCGCCGATGGTGACGCCGCTGAGGCGGCGACCACTGGCGCGACGGGTGCTGGATGTGAGCCGGGCGTCACTCATCACTTGGCTTTCGAGTCGGACGCGACCTCGTCGTTGAATGCCTTAATGAAGCCCTCACGCTTGTCGGAGGCCTGTCGAGTGTTCCAGTCAACCTTCTTGACAGTGTTCTGAGGCGGAACATCGGCGCCGAGCTTGGCGTCTGACAGGGTCGGCGCGGCGAAGGAGGGCACGTCACCGTAGAGGTCTTGCGCCTCAGGGGTCAAGATCCAGTCCATGTACTTCTTGGCGCCCTCCGGGTTGCGAGCGTCCTTCAGCAAAGACACCGCTCCAACCTCATAGCCAGTGCCTTCGCCCGGGTAGGTCAGAACCAGGTCGGACATGCCAGCCTTCTTGGCTTTGACACAGTCGGAGTCGAAAGCGATCGACACGGCGACTTCACCGCGTCCGGCCATCTCGGTGCCGGTGGCGGCCGACCTCGAGTACTGCATGACGTTGGTGTTGAGCTTCTTGAAGTAGTCGATGGTGGCCGCCTGGTCACCGCCCTTCAAGGTGTCGACCGTGAACAAGGCCATGTAGCCCAAGCCGGCTGTGGCCGGGTGTGCCATGGAGACTTGTCCCTTAAGCTCTGGGGCGATCAGGTCGTCCCAGGAGGTCGGGGCGTCGACTCCGAGCTTGGCCAACTCCTTGGTGTTGGAGCAGAAGGCGACCGAGTCGGTGTAGAACCCGGACCACACACCAGACGCGTCGTTGTACTGCGCGTCGAGCTTGCTGGCGTTCGGCGAGACGTAGGGCACGACGAAGCCACGGTCGTTGGCCAGCAGATGGTTCTCCGCCTGGCCGCCGGACCAGACGTCGAACTCACCGGTCGCGGTCTGCAGGCGGGCCAGAACCTCCCCTGCGCCGAGACGGACGTAGGTGGAGGTGATGCCGGTCGCCTTCTCAAAGGCGGCTGTGATCTTCTGACAGAAGTCCTCCTGCTGCGAACAGGCGATGTTCAAGGTTGCGTTGGATTGGGGAGCTTGGGACGAGGCGCCTTCGGGTTCCGAGCAGGCGGACATCGTCATGGCGAGGGTGGCCGCGACCATGGACGCGGCGACTTTCTTTCTCATGATAAACCTCTCTGACTGTGGGAGGAGGCGCCCCCACTGATGCGGGAGCGCTCCCGCATCAAACTAGGGCATGGTTGAGGGGCCTGTCAAGCGGGCCGTGAGGAGAGTTCCAGATTCGCTGCGCCTGCCCCCAATCTTGGCGAGTTGACGCGACGGGACACTACTTTTCACGGTCTTGCAACATTACCGGCTCTTCGCATTGTGGGGGTGTCGGTTTGTGTGCGGGGTCATGGTCTTTCGATGATGGAGGCTCTTGCTTCCGTTTCGACAGCGGCTTTGTCATGTCTAGCGCTGTCTTTGGTGTTCCTGGTCTGACGAGTTGTTGTCGATCCTTGACACTGTTGGGCGCTCACCAACCCTGCATTCTCACATGATGAACAGCCCCTTTGGCCCTTGGTCTTCACTGGGCCCGGAAGGCTATGCGGTCAAGGTGTCCTGTTGGAGACCGGCCTATTCTGATGCTGGTCATGCACACCGGTGATGGTCTTTGCTGTGATTTCTGCAACCCAACTATGGTAAGGACAGTAGTGATTCGCGTATGTGCTCGATGATGACGGGCCCACAAATGGCCAGAGATTGCTCAGTTATGTCGACCATCCGCGAACAGCTGACACGCGGGCACCAGAATGAGTGCCATTTGATTGGAAGACGAAGCCTGAATCGCAGCCCCACATATCAGCCGGCTGTGGCGACCCTCCGAACGGCTAGTGAGCCGACCGCCGATGGCCGAGTCAAGGGTTCGACCCGGATACCTCAGCCAGTAATGATATGTGATTCGGTATGGCTGTATGGCCATACCGCCCGTGCTGACACGACCGAACCAGGCGGCGCGACAGACAAGCGATCGCCCGAGCGCCAGGAAACCCGTGCGTACGGAAAGATGAATGTGGGGGGGACGGATCAGGGAATCCGTCCCCCCCCACATATCCGAGGAGAGAGCAGCCAGCGTCGAGGCTGACGATGGCCTAGTTGCTGGCCTTGCGCAGACGCCGGGCTCCGACCGCAGCGGCCAAAGCACAGCCTAGGGCGAGCGGAATCAAGCCGGACCAACCAGGTGTCGGGTTGGCTGAACCGCCCGTCGCGGCACTTCCACCCTTGCCCGCCCCCGACCCGTTGCCGCCTCCCAAACCGTTGCCTGTGGCGGACGGATCAGCTGAGGTTGAGGCGCTGGGTGTGGCGGAGGAACTGGCTGAAGGCGTGCTGCTCGGTGAGCCAGTCGGGGCGCTTGAGCCAGTCGGGTTGTCAGTCGGGCTGGCGGTCGGGCTGCCAGTCGGGGACTGTGTCCCGGTCGGCCCTTCCGTCGGTGTGTTCGTCGGCGACTGGGTGGGTGTCCCGGTGCTACTCGGCGAACTCGTTGGTGTCCCGGTGTCGCTGGGCGAGGGTGAGATCGTTGGCGACTGGCTGGGCGAACCGGTGGGTGTGCCGGTGTCACTAGGTGAGCTCGTCGGTGTGCCGGTGTCACTGGGTGAGCTTGTCGGTGTGCCGGTGTCACTGGGTGACGGCGGGTCTGTTGGCGATTGGCTGGGTGAGCCGGTCGGGCTGCCAGTCGGCTGCGTCCCCCCGGTCGGCGATGGTGTCGCGTCACCTTCTTGGGTCAGAGCCAGCGTCGCGACGGTCGAGGTGTTCTGCGCGGCGTCGGTGGCGGTGACGGACAGCTGATGGGCGCCAGCGCTGAGAGCGGCCAGGGTACAACTCCAGGCCCCGGCGCTGTCGGCTTGATCAGAGCAGGTGTTGGCAGCCCTCGTCAGCCGAGTGCCGGACGGCGTGGCGGTGACGGTCACTGTTGTGCCTGCCTCGGCTGTGCCGGACACGACGACGGCGCTGGCCGGAGCGGCCAGGATCGCACCGGCTCGCGGTGAGGTGATCACCGGGGCGGCCGGAGCGGTCGTGTCCACGTGCACCGTGATCGTGGCGGTGGCGGTGTTGTCGCCGACTCCTGCGGTCGCGGTCAGAGTGTGGCTTCCAGCGGTCAGCGGGGAGGTCAAGGTGCAGGCCCATGAACCGTTGGCGCCTAGCTCTTGAGCGGTGCACAGTTCCGTGCCATCCTCGCTGACCACGACCGGGGTGACCGTGCTGGTGCCGCTGATGATCGGCGTTGAGTTCCCCAAGAAGTCGTTGTCAAGCGGGTTGTCAAAGCTGACTTGGGCGGTGGAGGGAGCCTCGAAAGTGATCGTCTGGCCGGTCACGGCTGGGAAGCCCTTGACCGACGGTGTGATGGTGAAGGAGCCAGCCTTGGTCGACGTGAAGGTCACTGTGTACACTCCCGCTCCGCTGTTCTTCACATCGGAGGCGGTGATACCGGGAGCCGAGGAGGTGAAGTCGAAGTCGCCAGCGGTCAGGCTGGTGACTGGAGCGTCATCGCCGTCGGTCACGGTGACTTGGCCGGTCCAGGAGGCCTTGCCGTCCGCCAGGACGCTTGTCGCGCCACCGGTCCGGACGACCTTGAAGACTGGCGCTGGCGTAGTGACCGGCGCCGAACCCTTAAATGTCACCGCGATCGCGGAGGCGGGCTCGCCAGGTGTGCCACCAGTGGTCATGGTTGTGGCATGAATGGTGAGAGTCTCAGCTGTGTCGCTGGTCACGGTGGTGCGCGCTTTGCCTGCCGCATCGGTTGTCACCGTTGTCTTGGAGAAGGTGCCGTGACCGTTCGCGGTGCTGAACGTGATTTCGTTGCCGACGTAGGGGGCGCCGGTGTCGGGGTTGATCAGCGTCAAAGTCAGCTCAATGGGCTCCCCAACGTTCTGGGTGACAGGGCTGGCGACGAGAGTCGAACCAATGCGATAGGTCACCGTCAGTGGCGTGGTGAAGGTGAACTCTGTTCCGTCGTAGGCGACGTCGATGATGTAGGTCCCGACCGTGTTCGACAGCAAAGTCGCTGAGTAGGAGCCGTCGCCATTGTTTTTGACCGCCCCGACGGTCACCGCGGATGAGGGCGGAGTCAGCACCAGCTTGGTCGGATCGAGATCCTTGATCAACTGCTTGTCGGCGTCGTACATCTTCACCGTGACGGTGACGGGCATACCTAGGGACTGGGTCGCAGGGCTGACCTGGGCTGATGCGCTGGCCGGTGTGGCCGTGCAACCGGCCGCCCTGGCCAGCGACACGCTCGCCGGTGAGCCCTTGATGTCGACGGCTCGGCCGCCGATCTGGGCGGTGGCGTTGATCGTCATCGTGGTGTCAGGGTAGTTCCCCTTCACAGGCACGGTGAAAGTCACCTTGCCTTCAGAATTCGTGGGGCCGGTCGCGGTGGCGACGCCGGTCCCGCTCAGAGTCACGGTGACCCCGGCGGCGGGCGTGCCTGCCGCGTCGACCAGGGTCACAACCGCTTGGACCGACGCGGCTGTCGATCCGTCGCATGGCATGGTGACGCTGGTGGGCGTCACGGTCAAAGTCGACCTGGTGGCGTCGGGTGTCAGGGTCGTGAACGTGACAGTGATCGGTGAACTCGGGGTTGTGCCGTAATACGCGGTCACTTGATAGGTCAAGGGAGCGTTCGAGGCGAAAGTGGCTTGATAGACGCCATCGCTGGTCTCGGTGACCGCCGAGGACAGGAAGTTCGCCAAGGCCTGTCCGTTGACGGAGCCGACGAAGGTGATGCGGCTGGCCTGGCCGGTGATCGGCTTGTTCGCGCTGTCGGCCAGTTTCACCTCCGCCGTATAGGTGCTCTTGGAGTCGGCGGGGACTGCTGCGCCAGCAACGGTCTGCGTCGCGGTCAACGACACGGAAGAGCAGGCGCCTGAGGCGGTCAGCGTCACGGTGGTGGTCTTCCCGATCTGCGTGGCCTTTCCGTCGACCGGCATCGCGGCGGACACCTCGAAGGTTCCCTGTTGAGCGCTGCTGCCCAGACGAGCGTCCCATTCGAGTTTCGCCACTCCGGCCTCGTTGGTCGTTCTGGTGGTGCTGCTGCCGCTATACGTGAAGGTGACGGGCACGCCCGGCACTGCCATGCCCTGAGTGTTGAGGACCATGGCAGTCGCCGTCATTGGCGCCGTTCCGCCACAGTCAACCTGGGCACTCGTTGGCGTCACTGAGAAGGAAGACTCGGCTGGGTCTTGAGTGCTGGCGAGGAAGAGGACGTTGATGGAGCTGAACGGCTGGCCCTGAACCGTCGCGTTCACCTTGAATGAACCGGCCTGGGTCGAGGTGATGGTGGCGACGTAGGCGCCGTCTGACCGCTCCGTGATGGACGAGATCTTGACGGCGGGGTTGGGTGAGTCCAGGCTCAGCTCGAAGCTGGAGACTTGCAGCCAGGAGCAGTCTCCTTTGGTTGGAGTGAAGATGGCCTGCCAAAAGTCTGCGCCGTTCGAGAGAATGATCGTCTGGTCGGCAGGCTTCGCTGCGGTGAAGCTTAAGGAGCAATTCTCCGCCGTCGTCGAGAGTTCCGAACTAGGCGTGACTGTTGGTTCGGATGTTGGATCGGCGGCGCTCCACGGCGCGTTGAGCGCTCCAGTGAACACCATGAGGACGAAGGCTGCTATCAGTGCGAAAGAAGCCGTCAATCCACTTCGCACCGAGCGGGTGCGTACCTGTACTGTCATGAACATTCCCCCTTGTGATCCCGATATCTTCGAGGTCGTTTAGGTCAAAGACCTATATCCCTATCCTAGATTGAGCAAGCCGATACACCAAATTGGGAACACCCAAGCGTCAAGCCAATCATTGCAATGTTTTACGTTGTCACACACGTGTTCTGGCCGCCAGGGCGAAAGTGCGTCAGCGAGAGAAGTCTGGCCATGTGATCAGTCTGCCCTTGCGTCACGCCGCCTGGTTCTTTGCCGGATCCGGCAGGGCGCGCACAAAGCGGTGAATCAGAACGGAGACGGTCACATCCATTGGTCCATGGCCAGTCGCCAAGGCGGCGATGGCCTCGGGTGACGTGTGAAAGGCGGATGGTCCCATGGACATGACGCTGACAAGGTCGTCGGCGGTGAATGTGGTCTGGCGCCTGACTGCCTGCGCCGGCTCGGAGTCGAAGTCAGCGAACTGTTCGGTCAGACGCTGCTCCTTGTGGGGGTCGATGCCCAGCATGGGGAAGGTGTCGCGCAGTTCACGCAAATGATCGGCTTGCGGAGTGACCACGAGGCAGACGCCGCCAGGGGTGAGGACGCGAGCTATTTCCGTCGGATTGCGCGGCGCGAACACCACCAGCGTGACTGCGCAACTGGAGTCTGGCAAGGGAATGGATTGCCACAGATCGGCGGTGGCGACACTCAGGCGCGGATGGGCCCGGGCTGCGATCTTGGCGGCCGCGACCGAGGCGTCGAGCAGGACCCCGTCAAACTCAGGCAAGCGGTCCAGCAGATAGGAGGAGTACCAGCCGGTGCCGCCGCCGAGATCGGCCATGAGGGGACGGGCCGCAGTCTGTGGCGGGGCAGACGGCCCGGACCCGCACTGGTCCTTCACCAGGGCGGCTAGGGCGTCGGCGATCGGCGAGTACAACCCACTGGCCAGGAATGACGCGCGGGACCGTGTCATGGCGGCGGTGTCCCCGGTCGGTCGCCTGCTTGATCCCGACAGGAGTGAGACGTAGCCCTGGCGCGCGATGTCGAAGCTGTGACCCGGGGCGCAGCGCAGACATCGCCCATCTGGCGTCGCCAGCAGCTCATGTGAGCAGAGCGGGCAGATGAACAGGCCGGATCGCATGCCGCCACTTTACCTGTCAGCTTGTTCGGGCCGTCGTGAACGAGCTCGATGTCCGCCACCGCCGTGCAGCGCCGTGACGCGGTGGGGAGACCGGGTCCGAAACAGGGTAAAGTACGACGTGCATATGTTGATGCCGGTCACGCTCCCTGGCATCATCGGCGCTGGGGGAATTCTCGCAGTGCCGTCACGCTAGCACCAGGAGCATTGATCAAGGAGACACACAGCCACGATGACTGACAAGAAATACGTCTATGACTTCGCCGAGGGCGACGCCTCGATGAAGAACCTCCTCGGCGGAAAGGGAGCCAACGTCGCCGAGATGACCAAGCTCGGGATGCCAGTGCCGCAAGGCTTCACCATCACGACCGAGGCCTGCACCCAGTACTACGCCGATGGTGAGACGATCTCCGATGAGATCCGCGCCGAGATCATGCAGCACGTCGCTGCGCTGGAGGCTCAGCAGGGCAAGAAGTTCGGCGACGCCGAGAACCCGCTGCTCGTCTCCGTGCGGTCGGGCGCTCGCGCTTCCATGCCTGGCATGATGGACACCATCCTCAACCTCGGCATCAATGAGACCGTGGTCGACACCCTGATCAAGAAGTCGGGCAATGCCCGTTGGGCGTGGGACTCCTACCGCCGCTTCATTCAGATGTACTCCGACGTTGTCATGGAGGTCGGCAAGGCTTACTTCGAGAAGCTGATCGACGAGATGAAGGAAGCTCGTGGCGTCACTCTGGACGTCGAGCTGACCGCCGATGACCTTCACGAGCTGGCCGAGCAGTTCAAGGCAGCCTACAAGGACAAGCTCGGTGAAGAGTTCCCGACTGATCCGATCGACCAGATGTTCGGCGCCATCAAGGCCGTGTTCCGTTCATGGAACAACCCGCGCGCCATCTACTACCGCCGCATGAACGACATCCCTGGTGACTGGGGCACAGCCGTCAATGTGCAGTCCATGGTCTTCGGCAACCTGGGTGACACCTCCGGCACGGGCGTGGCGTTCTCGCGTAACCCCGCCACCGGTGAGAAGGGCCTGTTCGGCGAGTTCTTGATGAACGCTCAGGGCGAGGACGTCGTCGCCGGCGTGCGCACCCCGATGCCGATCTCGCAGCTTCAGGAGCAGAACCCGGCCGTCTACGACCAGTTCGTCTCCATCGTTGAGAAGCTGGAGAAGCACTACAAGGACATGCAGGACATGGAGTTCACCATCGAGGATGGCAGGCTCTACATGCTGCAGACCCGTAACGGCAAGCGCACCGCCGCCGCCGCCTTCAAGATCGCCTCTGACCTGGTCGACGAGGGCATGATCGACAACAAGGCCGCTGTCTTGTCGATCGATCCGAAGCAGATCGACGCCTTGCTGCACCCGCAGTTCGACGCCGCCGAGCTGAAGGCCGCCGAGGTCATCGGCAAGGGCCTGCCCGCCTCCCCCGGCGCCGCGACCGGCAAGGTCGTGTTCACCGCTGAGGATGCCACCGCCTGGGCGCGTGACAAGGGTGAAGCCGTCATCCTGGTGCGTCTGGAGACCTCTCCGGAAGACATCGAGGGCATGCATTACGCCCAGGGCATTCTGACCGCTCGTGGCGGCATGACCTCCCACGCCGCGGTCGTCGCTCGTGGCATGGGCACCTGCTGCGTCTCCGGTGTCGGCGAGATTCGCTTCGGCGCCGACGAGAAGTCCTTCACCTTGGGTGGCAAACAGTACAACGAGGGTGACTGGATCTCCCTCGACGGCTCCACTGGCAATATCTATGGCCAGCAGATCAAGACGGTTCCGGCTGAGATCGGTGGCGACTTCGGTCGCATCATGGCCTGGGCCGACGAGTTCCGCACCATGAACGTGCGTACCAACGCCGACACCCCGACCGACGCCAAGCAGGCCCGTGAGTTCGGCGCCGAGGGTATTGGCCTGACCCGTACCGAGCACATGTTCTTCGAGCCGGATCGTATCGCCGCCATTCGCGAGATGATCATCTCCGACACCGTCGAGCAGCGCAAGACCGCTTTGGCCAAGCTCCTGCCGATGCAGCGCGGCGACTTCGAGGGCATCTACGAGGCGATGGAGGGCTTCCCCGTCACCGTCCGTCTGCTCGACCCGCCGCTGCACGAGTTCCTGCCGACAGCCGAGGAAGACATCGTCGCCCTCGCGCAAGATATGGGTGTGAAGCTGGAGGACCTCAAGGCCAAGATCGCCTCTCTGCATGAGTTCAACCCGATGATGGGCCACCGTGGCTGCCGCTTGGACGTCACCTACCCCGAGATCGGCGAGATGCAGACCCAGGCCATCATCGAAGCCGCCATCGCCGTGCAGAAGCGCCACCCCGAGTGGAAGGTCGTCCCGGAGATCATGGTCCCGCTGGTGGGCGAGGTCAAGGAGTTGGCCTACGTCAAGTCCATCATCGTCGCGACCGCTGATCGGATCATCGCCGAGTCTGGTATCGCATTGGACTACAAGGTCGGCACCATGATCGAGATCCCGCGCGCCGCCCTGACCGCTGATCAGATCGCCACCGAGGCTGAGTTCTTCTCCTTCGGCACCAACGACCTGACCCAGATGACCTTCGGCTTCTCGCGTGATGACGCTGGCAACTTCCTCGACGCCTACTACGAGAAGAAGATCTACGAGAACGACCCCTTCGCCAAGCTCGACCAGGT
>JAITVA010000094.1 GCA_031286045.1 Propionibacteriaceae bacterium
CGAGATCGGCAACAATCCGGAGAATCTAGCCGACGGGGCACGAAGAGTTCCCTTCAGCGGCGAGCTCTGGATCGAGCAGGATGACTTCGCCGTCACGCCGCCACCCAAGTTCTTCCGGCTGACCCCTGGTCGGGAGGTGCGTTTGCGTGGGGCCTACCTGGTGACAGCCACGGATGTGGTGCTGGCTGACGATGGGTCGGTCGCCGAGGTCCATGCCACCTACGACCCGCTGAGCGAAGGCGGCAACGCCCCAGACGGGCGCAAGGTCAAGTCGACCATGCACTGGGTGTCCGCCCCGACCGCGCTCGACGCTGAAGCCAGGTTGTACGACCGACTGTTCACCGCTGAAGTCCCCGGTGAGTCGACCGGCGACCCCTTGGACGACCTCAACCCTCATTCCGTCGAGGTGGCCCAGGCCAAGGTGGAACCCGCCCTTGGCCCCGTCGATGGAGGTGTCGTCCCTGGTCAGGTGGTGCAGTTCGAGCGTATCGGCTATTTCGCCGCCGACGGCGTTCAGCCCATGCTCTTCCATCGCACGGTCGGCCTGCGCGATGAGTGGGCGGCCCTGAAGAAACGCTCAGCCTAAGAGGGCGCCGCTAGGTCATTCGGACTTGTGAGTCCAGAAGGCACGGTGGACGGCCTCCGCCTTCGCCAACGGGCGCCACCCGCCATCCGGCAGCCGGGGGCACAAAGGTTGATGCCGTCGAGTCAGCGGGCGGCTTTGATGGCGGCGATGATGGTCGCAACCCCGACCTTGTTGACTTCTTCGCGGTCAGAGCCTCCCAGCCAGGCGAGAATGTTGCCCCAAGTGAGGACGGTGATGGCGTTGGAGAATGTTCTCGGTTCGCTGTGCTCGGTCTGATTTCCGTTCTCGTCCCAGCTCATCCAGTCAGTGACGGTGAAAGTGTAGCTGGTGCGCCAGACGGTGGCGCCGGACTCGGTGGTGTGGGTCAAGGGCTCGTCGATCACGACCGAGGATCCGTCCGTGTGGTCAGTCGGCACTCCCGTCAGGGTCGCGAGTGTGCACTCCATGAACGGTTGGGCCGCGCTTTCCGCCTGCCCTGCTGCAGCGAACAAATAAAGACTTGCTGACACGACGAGGTCATTCTCGGATGATCCGATCGCAAGGTCAGCCGACGCCTGCAGGTGGGCGAAGTTGGCCTGCAGGTCGGCGTTGGGGCAGTCCAGTTGCCTGAGAAAGGGATCCGTGTATTGGCGCCGCACCGTGTCAGCGCTTCTTTCCAGGGCTGCGGACAACTCGTCTGGGAGGTCGCCGACGTCCTTGACGAGGTCGTCGACCGGGTATGAGGATCCTGCCAGGCGTGTCTGGTGGAACATGGGCGTGTCAGTCAGCATGGTGAGGTATTGCCGGTCGGTCAGCTGTGGTGGCCGGGGCCAAGCGAGGAGAGTGATCAGTCCGGTGATGGCCAGTGCTGTGGCGACAGTGACGATGACGATGGCGCGTTCAGATAAGCGGGGCAGTTTTGGCGGCGTCCAGGCCGGGCGTGGGGGACGCTCAGGTGGTGGCGACGTCAGGCAGACGGAGACCCTGCTGGTCTTGGCGCCTGGCTGGGGTTGGACTTGCTCGAAGGGGCTGGGGGAGGGGTCTGGCCACAAGTCGGCTCCATCGTGGGTGAGCTCGCGCGGCATCGCGCCCCCTTCCGATCACTTCCCCGTGTCCAGGGAACCGATGATCAATCCTGTCCCAACGCCTAGCCATCGACGCAGCGTCCATCATCACTTCCCTAGCGATCAGGGTAGCAGGCGGTGATCCCCACCCGACGCTGGGAGCGGTCATCCGGGCTCGCAAGGTCGCTCTCCGAGATGGCGCCACGGGGGCGCCGTCCCATGGCTAGGGTTGAGGTGTGACTGCTGAAACGTATCCCCTGATTCATTCTGGCAAGGTCCGTCGCTTGTACGCACTGCCGGACCCGGCCCAGTTGTTGATGGTCGCCACCGACGCGATCTCGGCCTATGACTATGTCTTGCCGACCCAGATACCAGACAAGGGAGTCATCCTGACGCAGATGTCGTTGTGGTGGTTCGACCAGTTGCGCGACGTGGTCGACAATCATGTGGTGTGGGGTTCGCGCTTGGGCGGCGAGCCGGGGCCCTACCCGCTGCCCGACGAGTGGATCGGGCGGACGATCGTCGCTCAGAAGCTGGAGATGCTCCCGGTCGAGTGCATCGCCCGCGGCTACATCACTGGTTCCGGTTGGGCGGAGTATCAGACATCGCAGACCATCACCGGCATCCCGTTGCCTGCCGGCCTTCGTCACGCCGACAAGCTGCCGGAGCCGATCTTCACCCCGTCGACCAAGGCCGACTTGGGGGCGCATGACGAGAACATCTCGTTCGACCAGTTGGTCGACCTGGTGGGGGCGGACACCGCTGCTCAACTGCGTGACCTCACCCTCGCGGTGTTCACCAAGGCCTCCCTGATCGCCGAGTCCAAGGGCATCATCCTGGCCGACACCAAGTTCGAGTTCGGCCGCCGTCCAGATGGAACAATTGTCATCGCTGACGAGGTCCTCACCCCTGACTCCTCACGCTTTTGGGACGAGGCGCATTATCAGCCGGGTCGGCAGGTGCCAAGTTTCGACAAGCAGTTCGTGCGCGACTGGTTGACCCAGGACTCTGGTTGGGACAAGTCCGCCGGAGTCGAGCCGCCGCCTCTGCCGCAAACGATCATCGACGCCACCCGCCAGCGTTACGTCGAGGCCTACCACCGCCTGACTGGCCGCACAGACATCGTCTGACCAGACGCGGCCCGGCTCCGCCTGGCTCCAGGGGGTTCCTGGCTCCAGGGGGTTCCTTCAGAGCAATGGCTTCTTTGTTGCCACGGCCTTGGCCTTCTTTCGCGTCGAGACGGGGGCTTTGCGCGGGCCTGGATGTTTGGTCGGCGGACGGGGCTCAGGTCGGTGAGGCTGACCGGCTAGGATGAAGCCATGGCTTTAGTCGTCGTCAACGTGATGCCCAAACCCGAGATTCTTGACCCACAGGGCAAGGCTGTCACCGGGGCGCTGCAGCGTCTGGGTCACCAGGGGTTCGCGGTGCGTCAGGGCAAGCGGTTCGAGATCCAGGTCGAGGGGGAGGTCACCGACGCCCGCCTGGCCGAGATCCACCAGTTCGCTGAGTCCGTGCTCGCCAACACTGTGATCGAGAACTTCGAGGTCGTGGCATGAAGATCGGGGTCGTCACATTCCCCGGCTCGCTCGACGACCATGACGCCTGTCGAGCGGTGCGTCTCAGCGGCGGAGAAGCGGTGCCCTTGTGGCATGGCGCGGACGACCTCAAGGGGGTCGAGGCGGTGATCCTGCCGGGTGGTTTCTCGTATGGTGACTATCTGCGGTGCGGCGCCATCGCCCGGTTCTCGCCGGTCATGGATGAGGTGGTGCGCCAGGCCAAGCGGGGCATGCCAGTGCTGGGCGTCTGCAACGGTTTTCAGGTCTTGTGTGAGGCACGTCTGTTGCCGGGGGCCTTGATTCGCAACGAGTCCCAGGTGTTCACCGCTCGTGACCAGAGGCTGCGGGTCGAGTCGACCGCCACGGCTTGGTCGAACGCGTACACCGCCGGTCAAGAGATCACCATCGCCTTGAAGAATGGTGAGGGCAACTATCAGGCGGACGCCGCCACCATCGAGCGGTTGGAGGGGGAGGGTCGGGTGGTCTTCCGCTACCTCGGCAATCCCAATGGTTCCATTCACGACATCGCTGGCATCACCAATGAGGTCGGCAATGTGGTCGGTCTCATGCCCCATCCTGAACACAACGTCGACCCCGAGATCGCCGCGAGCTTGGACGGTCAGGGTTTCTTCGCTTCGGTGGCAGCCTTCTTGGGCGACCGATGATGAAGCATGCGCTGTCGTCGGAACGCCGGGACGGTCGATCTTCGATTCGCTAGCTGGATCGGTTGGTCCGTCCCGACCGCTCGGGTCAGTGGCGATTCTCGGGCATGGAGTCCCAAATTTCTTTGCATTCGGGGCAGACAGGGTACTTCTCCGGGTTGCGTGTCGGAACCCAGATTTTGCCGCACAGTGCGACCACCGGAGTGCCCATCACCATGGCTTCGGTGAGTTTGTCTCGCGAGACGTAATGCGACAAGCGCTCATGGCCTTGATCGTCTTCGAGTTGTTCGTCGCGCTCGAGGACGGACTGTGATCCGGGCGCCATCATGGTTGACATGCCTCCATTATCTCAGAGCTGAACCAAACCTCAATCAGCGGCAGCCGTGCTTCGGGCACAATCGTGAGCGCTGTGCCACTGATCTGGACGAGATGGCGGACATGGCGCTCAGGCTCAGCGGAACCGCCTCAGAGTGATCGAGAGGATGGTCGTGGAGATGAACATGTGCGAAAACTTCCTCAATCAGTATTGCGATTTCCTATTTGTTATGCCAGTCTCTGCCTTACTTAGGGGGCGCCGGCGCCGCTTGGTTCTGGGTGGGCAGTGCGTAGGAGTTTGGGTGAATTGCTACTGATCTTGAGTTCCTAGGCTACGTAGAGAACTTGCGTGAGACATATTGTCCGTCTTGAAACAATGGTTGATAGTCCGAAAGGCGATGATGGATCACCTGGCATCTGAGTCCGTGGCATATGCGTCCCGCACTCCTAAGGCGAAATCTCACTCACACACGACCCTGGGGCGAGCAGGTGCCCGACCGATCCGGCGCGCGGGGCGTGGGTTCGCGCTCGTCTGTGCTTTCGCGCTGGCGGTGATGGGTCTCAGCACAACCCTGAACTCTCCAGGCGCCCAGGCGGCGACTGCGGCGGACCCTCAGCTGTCCTCTGTCCTAGCCGACACGACCTCGATCCAGGTCGGTTCTGGGAGGTTCGCCAACCTGACGGCCACCGCCAGGGACTCTGGTGGAAGCCCCCTGAACGCCAAGACGGTGTCGTTCGCTGCGGTCGACCAGAATGGGGCCTCGGCCAGTGTCTTCGACAGCGGCTCGACAGCGAGTTGCACGACGACATCCGAGGGCACTTGCACCGTGCGGGCGCAACCGAGGGGCGTGGCCGGTGTCAAGATGGTGACTGTGCGCATCGACGGCCAGGAGATCTCCGGCTCGCCGTACCTGATGTCTGGTTATTCTGCTGACGGGGTCAACTCGACGATCAGCTTCAGCTCACCGGAGGTTCGCGCGGGCGAGCCAGCTCCGGTTGTCATCACGGTGAAGAACAACAACGCCCCGGTCAACGGGGCAACGGTGAACCTGCACTGCACGGATGCGACCTCCTGCTCTCTTCAAGGCGCCGACCTGGTCACAGTGGCCAGCGATGGAACCAGCGCGACCTGCGTGACAGGGCTCGATGGAACCTGTCACGCGGACGTCACTCTGTCGCAGGCCAAGCTTTACCCGACGCCGGTGTGGGGCAGTTACTTCGCGGGGGGCAGTGGCACTGAACGCTTCTTCTCATCGATGTTGCCGACTGTGGATCTGCGCGACAAGGTCGTCACTGCCGCAGGTTCCAGCCTGACCCTCACCCCTGCCCATCCCCAGTCCATCAAGCCCGGCTCGGACAACACCTTCACCGCTGTCGCGACGGTCAAAGATCAGACGGGTTGGCCGGTCGGTGGCAAGAACGTCAACTTCCGAGTCACAACCAGTGGGGGGGATCCGATTGATCCGGCGGTGACGACTTTGTCGGGTGGCTCTTCGACAGGGGTTGGCACGATGAGTTGCTCGACCTCGGCGACTGGTGACGGCGACGGCGTGACGGCGGCGAAGATGGGCGCCTGCGCGATCAAGGTCAGTAACAATGAGCCCGGCACTCTCATCATTGAGGCATTTGTCGATGACGAGGCCACTGATGGTTCCCAGCAGCCGATCTCGGGGTCGGGCCAGGCGATGGGTTTCCTGAGGGCCTCGTCCATCAACGGAGACATTCCGGTCAAGCCGACATGGACTCTCGTCAAAGACTGGAAAGCTGTGTGGCAACAGCCAACTGCGTTGTCGGACGACTCTGTCTACTGGACCTCCGATTGGTCCTTCCCCAACAACGACTACCCGACGGTTGGCGACCAGGTGCCGATGCTGGGCGAGTCGGTCATGTCCGGCGACGCCAGTAGTTTCACGACGAGAAACGCACTGAGCTTCGAGCGCACGCTGACTCAGACTCAGAACGGCGGCATCCAGACCTTCTCCTCTGCCATCCAGTTCTCGACTCAGGCCATGGCGCCGGTCGGCGGTGAGACTTCGGGTGCGCCGATGTCGGTCTACTTCTGGCCTTACAGTTCCGAGCGACTCGTCAATTCGGCAGTGCTGGATTGCAGGTCGACCACGGTCACGAGACCTGGGTTCGTGGCCACCACCGTGGTGCGAGTGACGGACCAGAGTCCCGACATCTATGTCGGTTGCATGCCTGTTCCCAATAGTGCCGACAACTACTCTGGTTACACTGGCAACCAGACGACGGGCGGCGAGGGCAATCAACTCAACGGCTTGATATACATCCAGACCAATTACGGTGATCTTGACAACCGGGACTGGCCATCGACTGCGGCAAACACGAGCAATGTGCAGTTTGGCATCTGGGATCCGGTCGATGGAAACTTCGTCTCATCGAACCCAATCCAGCCAGCAGACACCAAGGGTGGGGGCACATCAATGGAGCGCTCTCGCCTCACTGCCCAGGTGAACAATAGCATCTGTCCGACTGGTCTTGAGGGCAGTTGCACACACTCTGGTGATGTGCAGGCGAGCGCCGACTTCGGCTTGGACGCTCAGGGCAATATCTTCATGCTGACGTCGAGCGGATTCAGTGCCAATGTGAATATGGACACCGGCAACCCCCATGGCACGACCTCGCTGGTGCGCATCGCCCCGACCTACGACGCTTCTGGCAGTATCATCGCGGGCACGTTGGCCAACCCCTGGAGCTATTCGGTCATTCAGAAGCCAAAAAAGACTGACCCATCGATGAGAATGAACAATGCAGCATGGGCTGTCGGGACGGGCATCAACTCGGGCAAGCTACTTGCCGGTGGTTACATCTATGTCGACTCCTCCAGCTGGCCGACGACGTATAACACCCAGGGCACGATCGGATCGATGACCGGCACAGCCTCACGTATGGTGCGCATCGATCCACTGAGCGGCTCCATGGATATCATTGGGCCGAGCTCGCCGAGTGACAATGAATGGGTCACGGGTGCGGCAAATCGTAATGGTGGAAGGTGGGTCATGTCCCAACCGCCACAGGGTGGCTTCCGCGACAATGCGTCACCCCAGATGTTGACCGTCATTGAAGGCTACATCTACAACGACGCGAACGGCGACGGCGTGATCGCGGACACTGAGAAAGCTGGTGTCCCAGACATCAATGTGGCTGTTTATGACGAGGGCGGCGTCTTGCAAGGTCAGGCGGTCACTGACACAAGTGGTCGTTACACCAAGATCGTCTCCGGCGCGGGGACCTACCACATCCGTCTGGCGCATCCGCGGATCGACGGTGTCAATGCTGTGCAAACTTACGGGGCTGCCGGTGCTGATTCGAACACCGAAACCCTGCACTGTGTCGACGATTCGGGCACTATTGTCGATCTGGTCAATGGAGAGGGGGTGTGTCGGGGCGCGAAGACTGTTCCCTATGTCGACCCGCCAGTCGGAAATCTGCATGACCAGTCCGATTCCTCCACTTGGCCGATTTATGCGACAGTGACTATGAACGGCAACGCCGAACTTGGTCGGGTCGACTTCGGTATCACCACACAGGGTTCCTATGGCGACGCCCCCGCCGGTCCGGCGACGGTGGCGGGCGGCGCACCGGCACACGTTCAGGGTCTGACCCCATCGCTGTGGCTGGGCCAAACTTTGGGCAACTACTCCGGCCCTGTCGTCAACGCTTCGGACCACAATGGTACCGATGACGGCGTCTTCCTCCAGTCCTATGCTGGGAACGTCCCGTTGCAAGACGCCTTGTTGGCCTCGACCAAGTCCTACAATCTGATCTCCACAGTCTCAGGCTCGAACGCGGCCAACGCGAAGGTGGTCGGATGGACGACCGGGACGGGCAACTCATGGAGGACCGCCGCGACTGATGGCTGGAAGCCGAGCCTTGCTCAGAAGGCTGACGCGGATGGGGTGGTGACCTATCAGGCGACTGGTCCATTCAAGATCCAACAGTCCGGCGCAGTCTCTGGGACCCCCAGGGTCCAATTGCGGGCCCAGGTCTCCTCGAGTGAGATCACCCTCCCCACCAACGGGTCGAACCAGTATCAGGCCAATCCGGCCAGTTCAACCCAGTCATGGACCACCAGTGGTGAGATCGAGGACTACACCTTCACCGCTGCTGACGCGGTCTATCGTGTCGCGGCCACCACCACCCGTGGGACCGGCGACGGATTCGTCATCGACTCCCAGACGCTGTCCGCAGCGCCTGGAGCGGCGACTCTCGGCGTGGCCAAGGCCGCGTCCTCCGACCAGGTCAAGACGGTCACCACGACTGCTCCGGCCGGATGGCAGGTGACCGGCGCCGCCATCAAGAACCTCGAGGACGGGGCTCCGCTGAATCGGTCCATGACCTTCACGGCGGCCGCTGACAACCTGTCGGCCTCCATTGGTTTCACGCCCCAGCTCGGTGACGATCTGGTCGTCGAGCTGACCTATGTCAAGGATCCGGGCACTGCGGCTCCGGACCATTCCTCGTTGAGCGTCAGCCCCGACCCTGGCGCGGCGGGTCATCAGCCGCTGACGGTCGGGACGGACTCGGCGGCGACCTACACTGCCACAACCACTGTCCATGACGGCGACGATGTGCCGGTTCCGGGTCAGACCGTGACCTACACCATTGTCAACGCGGATGGCTCCTCGGTCGACGACCAGGCGACTGTGATGACGAACGCGGCTGGCCAGAAGTCCTCGCGAGGCGCCCTGACCTGCACGAGCACCGATCCAGACGGCGACTGCGCCGTCACGGTGACCAGCACGAAGGCCGGCCAGTTCACCCTGACCTCGACCATCGCCGACGCGAACGCTGGAGGAGCCCAGACTGGTGTGGTCGGCTCCCCGGTCACCCTCGACTGGAAGGCGGGTGGGGGCACCCCGAACCCAGAGCAGTGCGCGCCCGGCGCGGTCCGCTCCAACCTGACCCTGAAGAACACGGCCGGAGACCTGCTCTCCTCCACTGACAATGACGTCGTCGTCGGTGAGCAGGTCTCGGCCATCGCCTATGTCACCGACGATTACTGCAATCCAGTCGGCGAGGGTGTGTCGGTCAGCTTCACCGCAGAATCAGCCTCCGGCGATCACGTCTTGTCAAGCACAAACAAGGCGACCAACGCCGACAGTCTGGCCATCGTCCAGGTGGGTGACTCCACCGCTGAGACGGTGACAGTCCACGCCACTTTGCCTGACGGCGACAACACCCAGCAGGACATCTCCGGATCCCCGGCTGATGTGGAGTTCACCGCCGGTGAGGTGTGTGTGGTGGAGGCCGGTTGTGCTCCGACCAACCCCGACCCGACCAAGCAGACCCGGGTCGAGATCACCAACCCCGACGCGAAAACTCTCGCCAACGGCTCAGACGCCAAGCAGATCAAGGTCTACGCCTTCGACAAGGACGGCAATCCGGTCACCACTGGTGTCGCGTTCGAACTGACCACCGCCGACACAGCGCTGGCTCTGCCCGGCGCCGTGGCTGACGGCGCTGGCGCCAAGGTGACTGTGACCACTGGAACCACCGGCACGGCCACCCTCGACGCGACCTCCCTGGTCGCGGGCGCCCACCAGGCGCGGGCCGCGGTCGGCGGAGTCGAGTTGACTCAGCACGGCTCACCCTTGACCATGGTCTTCAGCCCAGGAGAGGCCTCTGCGTCCAACTCGTCGCTGAGTGTGGCCACCACGGACGCGAACGGCGCTCCGGTCACCACCAGCCCGGGCGACCAGAGGATCCAGACCGTCGCGGGCCAGCAGGTGACGGCGACCGTCAAGGTGGCCGACTCCAGCAACAATGCGCTGCCCGGTGCTCGGGTCACGTTGACCGTGAATGGCAAGGCTGAATTCGTCAACTCCACCGACGGCCCCACCACCACGGTGTGCTACACCGGGGATGGGACCGACACCAACGGCGACGGGACCGCTGACTCCGTCTTGGGCGCATGCTCCGTGGTCCTGACCGATTCCACCGCTGAGACCATCGATCTCCATGCGACGGTCGGCCCGACCGGGACCCAGGTCGATGTCGTTGACTCCCCGACCAAGGTGACCTTCACCGTCGGTTCGATCTCGGCCACAAACTCCACGGTCGAGGTCAGCCCCACCAAGCAGACCGCTGGCACGAATGTGACCGTCTCGGTGACGGTGCTCGACGAGAACGAGAACCCTGTCAACAACTTGACTGAGGCGAACTTCGCTCTCACGGGCACGGCCGCCGGTCTTCCGGACATGTCCTTCGCCCAAGACACCTCGCTGTTCTCGCCCATGGGTGGCGGCGTCTACACCTTCCAGTCGACCTCCTCGCTGATTGGCACTTTCACCATCGCGGCGACGGTCAAGGGTGTGGCCCTCGATCAGAAGCCGACCGTGACCTTCGTCTCGGGCGGGGTCTGCGTGGTCAACTGCGATCCGGTCGACAACCCTGAGACGCCGGAGAACGAGTCGAATAACCGTACCAGGTTCGAGACCCTCACCAACGGGGCCAAGGCCGACGGCCAAGCCGCCGACAGGGTCAAGGCCTTCGCCTATGACGGCTTGGGCAACCCAGTCGACAAGGCCGCGGTCGTCATCACCGATCAGACCTCCGGACAGACTCCGACCGGGTGGATCACTCCGGCCATCGGCACTGCTGACACCGGTCCGGACGGCACAGTCGAACTGACTTTCACCTCCGAGACAGCGCGGACTTACTCCCTCAAGGGCGCCATCTCGACCCTGGAGCCTGCCACTGCGGCATTGTCACTGAGCTTCGTCCCGACTGAGGTCAAGGCCCTAAGGTCCTCGCTGAAGGTGGAACCCTCCAGTGCCAAGGTCGGTCTGCCGGTTCAGGCGATCGTGACGGCTCGGGATGAGAACAACAACCCGGTTGGCAACGTCCGTATCGACTTCTCGGCGGACTCCGGTGCAGTGGACTTCTACACCACTCCGGCCTACTGCATGACCGCGACTTCAGGCGCCAACCTCGGCTCCTGTGACGTCGCTTTGACCAGCAAGCACGCCGGGACTTACGCGATCTCGGCGGCCATCGGCACAGAAACGGTCGGCGGGCCAGGCAATACCGCTGCGGTGACCTTCACTGTGGATGACATTTGTTTCCCTGATCGGATGGTCTGCACTCCGACCGACAACCCGAGCACTCCGACCGTGGATGAGTCGAAGAACCTCACCAGGGTCTCGGTGACCAAGGACGGAGCCTTCGCCAACGATCAGGATCGCGACGAAGTGACGGCCTACTCCTACGACAAGTACGGCAACGGCCGCATCAATGATGTCGTGACGACCACCACCACCCAGTCTGACCTGACGATCAGAACTCCGGAGGCGAAGACCCTGTCCGATGGCACCGCTGTGCTCGGTTACACTTCGTCGACCTCGTCTGACAATCAGGCTCGGGTGTTCATCAACGGCACCGAAGTGAAGACGGCCGGCGCTTCTTCTCCGGTGACCCTGCACTTCTCCGCTGGCAAGGGGGATCCAGGTCATTCGTCTCTGACCATCACGCCGACGACCCCCCAGCCGGTCGACTCCAGCTTCACTCTGAAGGCCATGATCAAGGACGCGCAAGACAATCCCGTCGAGAAAGCGGTGGTCAGCTTCGTCAGTTCTGATCCGACCAAGGCTCCGATCGTCGGTCAGGTCGATGACAGCGGCGACGCCCTGCCCAGTTGCAGCACGGATGAGTACGGCTCTTGCTCGGTGACCGTGACGTCGAAGAAGGCTGGGTCCTATTCGATCCAGGCCACCATCCCCGACGACACTGGGGCGCCGACTCAGTTGGCGACCGGGTCCCCGGCCACGGCCATCTTCACGGCCAAAGGGGTGTGTCTGGAATCGCAGGGTTGTCAGTCCGATCCGGGCGAGCCCAAGACCAGGGTGGAAGTTTTGGTCAACGGCATGGCCAACGATGGTGTGGCTCGCGACGTCGTCACCGTCTTCGTCCATGACGAGCACGGCAACCCGATCAAGGACGCCTTGGTGACCTCCGACACCAATGACAGTGACCTGACAACACAGGCACCTTGGGACGCGAGCAACCCGGAGAGCATCCGCCGCACCGGCGACAACGGTCAGACAACCATCTGGTACACCTCGACTGTGGCCGGCGATCACTCGGCTGACATCTTGGTGGATGGCGGCGCGCCCAAGGGCACGCCGGTCAACCTCCAGTTCGGCAACGGGCTGGGCGACGCCAGCAAGTCCAGCTTCGCGATCACGCCGATGGACCAGTACGCCACCGCGCCGCTGAAGGTCGGAAGTGAGTCGTCCAACACGTATCAGGTGACTGCGACGATCCGCGACGCTTTCAACCAACCGGTCGGCGCAGGCTCGGTGGTCAACTTCGCGAACACCGAAGCCGGTATCGTCTGGGGCCAAGTCTCCAACGTGCCGAGCATCACCAACACGAACTCCTGTGTCACGGATGGCTCAGGAACCTGTTCGGCCTACATCCACACGACCAAGGCCGGGACCTATACGATCACAGCCAAGTTGAACGGTGACGACATTGGAAGCGCTCAGTCGGCTTCATGGAGACCGGACGACGTCTGTGTGCAGTCCGAGGGCTGCCCAGTTCCGCCGGACAACCCGAACACTCCAGGGGTCGACGAGTCGCAGGCCATCACCCGCGTTGAGGTCACCAGGGACGACGCGCCCGCCAACGGGTCGGTCGCCGACATCGTGACGGTGTTCGTCCACGACCAGTACGGCAACCCGCTGCAAGGCAAGACGGTCACCACCGATCGGGTGGATGGCACCGACACGGCCTTTATTCCTGGTCTGGTCGCCAACAACGGTGGCACCAATGCCCAGGGGATGACGACGATCCCGTACACCTCGACCGCGTCCGGACCGCACCACGCCACCGTGTCGATCGACAACCGTTACACTCCGGCCTACCCAGACGGGGCGGCCTATGTGACCGTGAACTTCGTCCATGGCACGGTCAACGCCGACACATCCGACTTGATGGTCGCTCCGACGACCCAGGTCGCTGGCCAGGATGTGACTGTGACGGTCACGGTCAAGGACGCTGAGAGCAACCCGATCAATGCGCTGAAACTTGAGGACTTCCATGTGAGCGGGCAGTCGAGCGATCCGAACCTTCCCGCGCTGACCTTCACCGGGTTCCGCGAAGTTCGCGATGGTGTGTACACCTTCGCGACCACCTCGACTCTGGCTGGTGAGTTCGCCATCTCTGGCTCGGTCAGCGGTGTCGGCTTGACGCAGGTCCCGACGGTGACCTTCACCGCTGGAGCAGTCTGTGTCAACAACGCCAACCCACAGGATCCGACCCATCTGACCCGCGTCGAGATGGGCGCCAATGATCAGGTGGCCAACGGCATAGCCAAAGACACGGCAACGGTCTACGCCTATGACTGCAACGGCAACCCTGTCGAGGGGGTCGCTGTCGTTGCTCGCGACGTCACCACCAACCCGGCCTTGGTCAGCCAGTTGACACCAGGGCTTCAAGGTGACGACGGCTCGATCACGTCCGATGACAAGGGCATGGCCACGATCGGGTGGAGCTCGAAGGCGGCCGGCACGTATGCGGCTCTCGTCACTGTCGACACCTTGACGGTGACCGGGAGCAATCTCGATCAGATTCGCTTCGGCAACGACCAGGCTTCGGCCACTCGCTCGTTGTTCGAGGTCACACCGACCGGCTCCCAAGAGGTCAACTCCGAGTTCACCTTGAAGGCCACTCTTCGCGACGGCGAGGGCAACCCGGTCCCCGAGACGGTCGTCTCGTTCGGCACCCAGGCGCGTTTTGTCGACGCCAACAGCTGTGAGACGGATGAGTTCGGCGTCTGCTCGGTGACGGTGACCAGTTCGCAGGCCGGACTGTTCGATGTCTCCGCCACCACCTCGGTCGGTGGGACCTCGGTCGCCCTGGGTGGCGACGGCGACGCCTCCAAGGCCAGCCCGCAGCAGGTCAGGTTCACCCCTGGTCAGGTCTGCATCGGTGGGAACGATGTTTGCCCGGCCCAGAACAAGACCCATGCCGAGGTGGTCGACGACAACCAGCCGGCGAACGGCGGGGCCACAGGCACCATCCGGGTCTACGCCTACGACGCCGACGGCAACCCTGTTCCGGGGGCGTCGGTCAAGACGACAGACTCGACCGGTATGACTGGTCTCGATCAAGACGTTCAAACCGGCGACGACGGCACCTTCTTGCTGAGATTCACCTCGACGCTGGCCGGTCGTCACACGGCGACGATCACGATCGACGGCAGGGGCGGGTTCCCAGGCGCGTCCTCCGTTCTGACCTTCGTCCACACTGAGGCGGACTGGACTGCCTCAAGCTTGACGATCAGCCCGAACACAGGCGAGACGGCAGTGGGCGCCCCGCAGGTGGTGGGTTCCTCCTTCACCGTGACGGCGAGCGTCA
>JAITVA010000168.1 GCA_031286045.1 Propionibacteriaceae bacterium
TGTGCCCTGGTGGGCGATGGCCCCGACTTGTCGGGCCGCGCCCAGGTGGCCGCACCAGGCGGCGATGGCGCCGTAACTCATCACTCGACCGGGCGGGATGTCCGCCACCAGGGCTTCAACTCGCTGTCGCATCTCAGACTCGGGCACAGCTGCACTCTATCGGGCGAGAGCGCTCATGTTCCCCGATCCGCGAATCGTCAACTAGAGCGTCCGCCAATCATAAAGTGGAGCACCCGCTAATCATCAGTTAGAGCCTTCTCGAATCATCGACCGGGTCGTCATCAAACCGAGTCATCATCAAACCGGGTCAGCGGGCCTTTCGTCGTCCTGATGGGGTGGCTGTGGCGCCGCTCGTCTTGCTTGGGCTGTGATGCTCGGATAGTGTGCCGGTTCGGGGTTGTGCGGTGGTATCCCCTAGACTGTCCCTATGACTCTGGCAAGCCAAAATGAAGTGGAGTGCTGATGGAGGCACGAGATCCATATGCGGTGGCGGCGTCCGCTGCCGATGTCCTGCGCGAGCGTTTCAGCGTGAGCGGGATTGATGGGGGCGTCATCCTCGGCTCCGGATGGGGCCCGGCGACCCAGGCGTGGGGGGAGCCGGCGCACCGTTGTGACGTCGCCGAGGTCCCCGGTTTTATGAGGCCGGTCGCGCCGGGGCATGCCGGTGAGATTCTGCATTACCGCTGGTCAGGACGTGATGTTATGGTCTTGTCGGGGCGGACCCACTATTACGAAGGGCATGGGGTTGAGCCGGTTGTGCATGGCGTGCGTACCCTGGCCGCGCTGGGTGCGACTCGTCTCATCCTCACCAACGCCAATGGCTCTTTTCGGCCGGAGTGGCCGCTGGGCCAGGTCGTCGCCTTGACCGACCACCTCAACCTCGCCTGGGTGTCGCCGCTTGTCGGCGCCCGCTTCGTCGATCTGACCGGCGCCTATGATCCAGACCTGCGAGCGCGAGTGCTGGCCCTTGAGCCGACCATCACCAGCGGGGTCTACGCCATGTTCCCTGGCCCGCATTACGAGACCGCCGCTGAGGCGCGCATGGCCGTGACGATGGGGGCCGACCTGGTCGGTATGTCCACCGTCTTGGAGGTCATCGCCGCCCGCGAGTTCGATATCAAGGTACTGGCCTTGTCGACGGTCACAGCGCACGAGGCCTCGGGTGAGATCATTGACCCTGACGAGGTGGTACGCATCGCCGAGCAGTCGGCCCGGCGGGTCGGCCCCAGCCTACGAGCCCTCCTCGAACAGGACTGATCGTGGATGAGTGGGCGCGCCACAGCCAGCAGTGCGCCAAACCAACCATAAGAACACATAGTATTCAATACCGCAACAGAAGTAACTGACAAGGAAGAACATGAGCACAACCCAACAGGCCGCTCCTGGTGAGAAGACCTCCGTCTTCGCCATTGAGGAGAACGGCATCAATGTCATCGATGAATCCGAACGTAAAGGCAAGGCAAGTTCACTGTTTTGGCCCTGGTTCGCGGCCAATGTGTCGGTCTTCTCGGTGTCCTACGGCGCCTGGGTGCTCGGTTATGGCATCAGTTTTTGGCAGGCGACCTTGGCCACGCTCCTGGGTGTGATGCTGAGCTTCCTCTTGGTGGCGCTGGTGTCGCTGGCGGGCAAACGCGGTTCTGCTCCGACAATGGTGCTGTCGCGGGCCGTCTTCGGTGTCAAGGGCAATGGTTTCCCTGGTGTGGTGTCCTGGATTCTCCTGGTCGGCTGGGAGACGGTGCTGGTGATCCTGGCCACGCTGGCGACGGCCACCGTGCTCGAGCGACTGTGGCCCAGTGCCAACGACGACATCGTCAAAGTCATCGCCTTCGTTGTGGTCATCCTCATCGTGGTGGCGGCCGGAGTCGTCGGTTTCGACCTCATCATGAAAATCCAGACCGTGTTGACCATCATTCTGGGCATCGTCACGGTCGGTTACCTCCTTTTGGCGGCTCCTCACCTCGACTTCACCGCCGTCACCCAGATCGCACCAGGCCCCTGGCAGTCTGTCGTCGGAGCGACCGTGATGTTGGCCACCGCCTTGGGCCTCGGCTGGGTCAATTCTGCTGCTGACTACTCTCGATACCTTCCGCGTAAGACTTCTGGCAAGGCCGTCGTCTGGTGGACGACCTTCGGCTCCTCGGTCGCCCCGATCATCTTGATCATCTTCGGTCTGCTCTTGGTCGGTTCGCAGGTCGGCGGGGCCGGTTCCGAACTCGGCGAGGCCATCGCGGCTGACCCGATCGGCGCCCTCGCCACCATCCTGCCAACCTGGTACCTCATTCCCTTCATTCTGGTGGCAGTCGGCGGTCTGGCCTCTGGCGCGGTCCTCGACATCTACTCCTCAGGCCTGACCCTGCTGACCATCGGCTTGCCGGTCAAGCGCTGGGTCGGTTCGACCATCGACGGTTGCATCATGTTCATTGGTACCATTGCGGTCGTCTGGTTCGCACCCGATTTCGTCAGCCCCTTCCAAGCCTTCCTCGCCTTCGTCGGTGTCCCCATCTCCGCCTGGGTCGGCATATTCCTCGGCGACATGATCCTACGCCGCAAAGACTACGATGATCGCGCCTTGTACGATCCGAAGGGCAAGTACGGAGCGGTCAACTGGATCGCCGTCGGCGGCATGGCCCTGCTCACCGTCATCGGCTGGGGCCTGACCATGCCCGCCGGCTCGATCGCTTGGCTCAATTGGCTGGGCTTCCTCTACAACGTCCTGCCTCTCGACGCCGGCACCTGGGGCTACTCCGGGCTGGGCGTGCTGATCGCCATCATCCTAGGCTTCCTCGTGCCCCTGCTGTACCGAGGGCGGATTCGGGCGCAAGAACGCTGAGGCTGGTCAGCCGGGGCGGGGTCTGAGGGTGACATAACTGTGCAAGGAATGCCCCTTGGAGGTCTCGATCTCATTGTTTGCATGGGTTATGTCGCCGGTCTTGGCCGAAGTGATGACATAACCCATGCAAAGAATGGAGTTGCCGTCGGTTGCCACCATACTTTGCCCAGTTATGTCAGGGGGCGATGGTGAGCGCTTGTCCGGTGAGACGATCCGTGTGGTCGGCTAGGTTGAGGGGGTGTCAAACCGCTCCACGGTCGAGGATGGGTGCGAGATAGCCGCTGACCCGTAGTATGCGTTGTCTGCTTTGGTGTCGCTATCGCCGGGCTCATCAATCGTCAGTTCGGCGATGGCCTCATCGGTGGTGCTGAGGCGGGCGAACATGCCGGACAGGGCGGCCATGAAGGCGGCCTGCACCTGGTCGGCTGGGATAGGTGTCTTGTTGAACTCAAGGTCTCGGGTGGCGCAGGCGTCGTGGAGGAGGGTGACCGGGAACTTGTGGTCCTTGGCGGCTCGGACGCTTGTGTCGATGCACATGTGCGTCATCATCCCGCAGATGACAAGCTCGGTGACGCCCAGTTGGTTCAGGAGGTCTGCGAGTCCGGTGTCGGTGAAACTGTTGGGGACGTGTTTGATGACAACGGGTTCGTCGGGCAGCGCCCGGACGGACGGGTGGATGTCAGCTCCGCTGGTGTCGGACAGGAAGAAAGTAGCGTCGGGATGGGTGTTGATGTGCTGGACGTGGATGACGGGCAAGCCCGCCTGTCGGAAGGCGTTCAGTGCCGCACTGGCGCGGTCAGCTGCATTTTCGGGGTTGACGAGGGGAAACCTGCCGCCAGGGAAGTAGTCATTTTGGATGTCGATGATGATCAATGCCTTCATACTTACTCCTCGGGTCCCAGATTGAAGCAATCAGTATATCTGGGGGGTCGAGGGAAACGAAGGCAGCAGTCAGGGCAATTCCTCCTGTGCCAAGGGACGACGGGCCTGGTCCGGTGACACGACTGTGCCAAGTATGGCCTGTTGGGGGGTCGCGGGCACTTGTTGGTCTAGTTGCGTCACCAATACCGGCCAGAACCGCGACATAACTAGTCCAAAGAATGGTGGCGCCGCCGGTTTCGATGAGACTTTGCTCAGTTGTGTCCGAGGTTGGTATCGCTGAGGGGTTGAGGCTTCCCTGGGACGGAGAAGTGGGGCCTGCGCCTGCATGGAACGGCGGTGGCGGGCCGGTCTTCGGTGCGCGCAACTCGACACTGGCCGGTGGTGCCACCCGTCGAGCGAAAAGTCTTCGATTTTCGACTCGGGTGGTCCGTGGTTTTGGTTGGAACCATGGATTGTGGGCGGACCCGGTCAGTGGGCCGCGAGGCACAGAAGGAGACATGATGAGCGCGGCTGGACACGGTGCGTGGATGCCTGGAGCGGAGGGCGCTGCCCCGCGAGAGGCTGCGACCGCGTCGGCGACTGG
>JAITVA010000240.1 GCA_031286045.1 Propionibacteriaceae bacterium
GATAGGTCTGCCATTGGGCCAACCCCGTCGTGCCGTCATCAGCTTCGCCAACCAGATCGAAACGCGACTCCTGAGAGAAATAGTGCCGATATCTTTCACGGAAATCCTTGTCATCGTCAACCACGACTACCGACAAAGGACTCATCACAATGCCAATCTATCCCTTCTACCGGCCCACCTCGCGACATATGTGCCATCGAGCTGCGGCATGTGCGACAACGAATGGACCCGACCCAGAGTTCTCTGTCTCACGCGGGTTCATAGGGAGCTGACGATGTTGTCGCGGGAGAGTTTCGTGGCGCCGATGATGACGGCGAGGATGGCTAAGACGATAGCGAGACTGCCGCCGATGATGGCGGCGAGGGTGATCGACAGTCCGGCAGACATCCCGGTCATCACCGCGATCCCCAGGATCGCTGATGGGAGGAAGGCGATGATGATCAGCCAGGCGCCTTGGCCATGGACCAGACCATTGGTGACTTGGGCCAGTTTCGGTTTCCATAACCCCACACCCACCGCTAGCGCCGCCCCACTCAATGCGAGCAGGATCGGAACAAGCACGCAAAACACGACATAGGCCGCGCTGACATGAACTTTCTGGTGGAGTACTAGGGCGGTGATCGTCAACACCAGCGCGGTGACGACCATGGTGATGACCCACACCACACCGACGACAAGGAACACCACCGTGAGCAGGCCGCGGCTGATCGACCGCGGTGACAAGCGACTCAACCACAGTTCGACACTGCCGGAGTTCAATTCCGACGCCATGATCCCACTGACCCCCATTCCAGCAGCCAGACCGGTGGCGATCATGATCACCACTGGGGCCATCGCCAACCCCAGAGCCAACACGACACTGTCCGACCCGGCCCCCAGAGCAGCGAACGAGGGTGGAGCCCCGTGGAAACCACCACCAGTCGGCATCGTGGAGCTACTTCCGGCTGCCATGGACATGGGGATGATCAGGGCCAGGTCGATGATGAGCCCCAACGCAACTGGGAACACGATCACTAACGCGAATCCCTCACGAAGCAGACGCCACCACAAGGCCCTGGCTAAACTCCCGCCAGTGGAATGGGAGACATGTGCCGAAGATTGAATACGAGTCATGATGCCTTCTTGTCTTCCAGGAGTCGATACAACCGTGTCAAGTCATCGACCACGGCACTTGAACTACGAACACTGACACCCTGGTCAGTCAGTTCACGATTCACTTCCCCGGCCTGCGCGTCATCCTTGACGTAGAACTCCGCCACATTGTCTGCCACAGAACCACCCGTCAGGGTCAAACCCAAGGCCTGGATCGCCTCGCGCAGCCCAGCACCACCAGCGATCCGCCACCGGATCGGATGATCACCAGCAGTCTTTGCCAACAACTCACCAGGGGTCCCCTGACCGACAATCGTGCCGTTTTGGAGCACGATCACGTCACCACTCATCTCGTTCAACTCAGCCAACTCATGGGTCGAGACCACCACGCACTTGCCCGAGTCACCTAGCTTCTGGAACAACACCAGCAGCTTCTCCACTGCCGAGGGGTCCACCCCCGACAACGGCTCATCGAGCAGCAACACCTCAGCATCAGTCAACAAAGCCCGAGCAACCGCCAAGCGCTGCACCAAACCACGACTGAGCTGACCCACTTTCTGATGGGCACGGTCCTCCAAATCCACAAAGCGCAACGATTCCACAATCCGAGTCTGGTCACCCGATCCGAACAAGATCGACCAGTAACGAAGATTGTCCATCAGCGTCATCTTCGACGAGAAAGCCGACCGGTGCATCGCATACCCAATATTGCGACCAGCCCTCGTCGTCACCGATCCCTTCGACGGCAGCAAAATCCCCGCCACACACCGAAACAGGGTCGTCTTGCCCGACCCATTCGGGCCGATCAATACATGAAACCCTGAACCCAACGACAACGACACATCATGCAATACTGCGGTTGACCCATAACCACACACCACGTGATCCAAAACCACCATCGATTCGACAGCAGGCGTCGGCACAGTGCCGGCAGTGGGCGAACCAGTGTCAGGCTCCGCGCGGTCCGCCCCCTCGCCCTGCGCGGTCATAACGTCCCCTGAGCCAAGCGCGTGATCACAATGATGGCAGCCACGATCACCACCACAACGAGCACCAGAATCAGCCTTCCCTGCCAGGTCCGACCACCCCAATGCCCACGGCCATTACGACCAAACCAAGCCTTCTTACCATTGTCACTCATCATCTATTCCTTCCATTATCTAGTCACCCCTACTCAATTTGAGTTGAGGAGTAAGTCTGTTGTTCTCCGCCGGGTCCTCCTGCCAGACCACACCACCGTCATCCCGGATGAGGATCTGCTGGTCAACTGCGTCAACAGTCAAGGACCCTGAAGTATCCTTGCGGAGGAGGAGGCGGCTCAGGGGTTCTTCACAACGCTGGGAGAACGCAGCGTCAAGGTGGCGGGGAGTTCCGCCAGTCCTTGACACTTGATCAATAAGCACATCACGTGCATCGCGTGTCAGGATGCACGCATGTCCGAGTCTACGCACTCGCTGGAACGACTCTTCAGACCAGCGGACAAGTAGAGCATCCAAACTCGTCCGGCCCAAGCGTGAGAACGGAACAACGGCATCAACCGACTCCACGAGCGGCGCGCCCAGCGCGCGAACTAGCTGTTCTAGCGCCCCATCACGGCTCGTAGCGGGTGCAAGCGAGTTCACCATAAGGTCTGGTGGACCAAACCCAAATCTCTCGTCACTCAGGAGGCCTGAAGGGATAGTTGTCGACAAGATGATAGTCGTCTCCTCCAAGGACACGGTCTTACCACTCTCGTCGCGAGCTTCATGATCGGCGATCATTTCCGCAATGACATCAATGACCGCTGGGTCGGCTTGATCAATGTTTTCGAGGAAGAGAACACTCAGCGGCTTGGCCCTGACCTGGGATAGAGGGCTTGATAGCGGAGAATAGCCAGGTTTTGGCGCTGAAGCAGTAAACTGCCAGACGGATTGCCGAGTGGCGTACTCTGACATTGAAAACCGCAAAAAGCGCTTAGAGTCTCCATAGAGTTGGAGGGCCAGCGCCCGCGCGAGTGTTTGCTTCCCGCAGCAAGTTGGCCCCGAGAAAAGAAAAGAGCCCATACCCCCGCCCTGTCGAGTGAGACCGAGACGATGACGTGTGACCGTGTCAACGACGATCCGAATGGCAGGGGCTTGACCAAGAACCACATCACACAGAGAGTCCGACAAAGACTCGAGCCATCTACTTGAACCCTCTATTTCCTGTGACTCAAGACCGATATCTCGGGATAAAGTAACGGCAATTGTGTGCGCGGTGACCTTTGCACCGTCGACCTCGTCATGGGCGTCGACCCCAAGTGCGATCTTCGCACAGCTAGAGTCGAGGAGATCAAGTGCCTTGTCAGGAAAAGCTCGATCCGGGAGATACCGGGCCGAGTAGTGGATTGCGGCGTCCAGGGCATCATCATCGATGTGTACTCTATGGTATTGCTCGTAGCGGCTCCGGAGCGATTGGAGAGCGGCAAGAGTCTCGGACTGGGTCAGTTCTGGCACCTCGATTGGGATGAATCGTCGGGCCAACGCCGGATCGGTCGCGATATGGAGTTGGTACTCGTCCCCTGTGGTCGCACCAATGAGTTGGATGTCCCCGCGCGCGAGATGAGGCTTAAGCAGTGTTGCAGCGTTAAGTGCACCTTCGGCACCCCCGGCACTCGCGAGGGTGTGAATCTCGTCGATGAACACGATGTAATCTGGATTTCCAATGATTCCGTTGAGGATCTTCTCAAATCGCGCCTCAAACTCGCCACGGTATTTCGTCCCAGACACCACAGACGCAAGATCGAGGGAAAAGACCTTCCTCCCTATGATCGGAGGTGAGACTAGGCCAGTAGCAATGCGTCGAGCTAGCCCCTCGACGATGGCCGTCTTCCCCGTGCCAGGCTCACCTATGAGTAGAGGGTTACTCTTCCTCCTGCGCATGAGAGTCTCCAGCACCTGTTGAATAATGCTGTCGCGACCGACAACAGGGTCACTTCGCCCCTGGAGGACGATGGTGTTGAGATTGACTCCAAAGCTATCCAACTTCAGAGTGGTTGCCACTGGCGGGACAGGGGACTTCGTCGATACAGCCACGCCGATAACCCGGTCCTCTTCTCCGGCGGTGACAGCAATTCGAGCCCGCAGAACGCGAGCATCAGCCGCGATCGAAGTTAACCAAATGTCCGTTGGCCAATCCGGCTCCGCGAGGATCGCGAGAAGGAAATGAGGAACGCGTACGGTCTCGACGCCGAGAGCCTTTCCCATGTTTTGAGCAGCGACGAGCAACTCAGAGCTGGAGATCAGGGCTGTGCGCCGCGAAGCCTTTGAATCAGACAATGTAGCAGCGAGCAAGGAACGAGTGATCCCAGCATGAGTCAGAATCTCGGCATACGGCTGGACTTCGGAATCGAGAACAGCAGCGAGGAAACACTGATCGAAGGAAGGATCCCCCTCCGAACGGCTCTCTATCATTTTTGCCGCTGACAGCACGATATTCAACTGCTCATTCATTGAAATTCGCCCCCATCGACCGGCGGTGAGGAGTAGCGGTCGAGATGTTGTTCCTCTGCTAGGGCACGATACAATTTTGAAGTTGCCAATAGCTCAGAGTGGGTGCCACACCCGGCAAGTCGCCCGTGACTGAGCACATAGATGCGGTCGTAGGAAATAACCGTGGACAAGCGATGAGCGATAGTCACAATCGTCTTATCATATAGCATATTCTCTATGACTCGCCTGATCGCGGCTTCACTAATGCCATCAAGGTTGGCAGTCACCTCATCGAAGAGAACGATCTTTGCGTCAGCGAGGAGAACCCGCGCAATCGCAAGACGCTGGCGCTCACCGCCTGAGAGAGCGTTTCCTTGTTCGCCAATAAGGAGGTCGAGGCCTCCTCTGGATAGCAGGTCTTCGAGTCCGGCGTCACGCAGGGCGGACACTAGTTCATCATCAGTCGCATTGCCGCGGGCAACAAGGAGGTTTTCCCGTAGAGTTCCAGACAGGGCTGGCGAGTCCTGCTCAACATAGGCCACCTCGTTACGCAACTCATAACGTGGCAACGAATTCACATCCGTTCCGAGAACGAAGATGCGACCCGAATCAGGGATGTAGAACCCCTCTACGAGCTGGAATACTGTGGACTTTCCAGCACCAGACGGCCCCACTAAGGCCGTCTTTGTCCCCTTCTCAACGCGGAGGGTCAACGACGTCAGCGCGTTGGTGGGAGACCCGACAGGCGCACGCGACCGATCAGCGGACAACGGGTAAGCGAACGAAACATCACGCAGCTCGATGGCCGCACATTCCGAGCCCGCCTCTCTCTCGTCAACAGAAGCCTGAGAAAGGGCCTCGAGTACCGTACTGCCGTGCTCCGCCTCAACCGGGAGTGTAAGGATCTCTTGAATTCGACCGAATGCTCCAACAGACTCCCCGAGCGAGGCAACTGCGCCGATCATCTGTTGAACCGGCGAAGTCAGCATGTACAGGAGAAGCGTGAATGAGATGAGTGTCGCCACAGTCATTCCACCAGTGGCTACTTGATACCCACCAAAGCCGAGGATTGTCAGGCTTGCCCCCTGGAGAGTAACCCCTGAAACTGGTCCGCAGACTGCCTGGATTCTTCCAAGGCGTAGACCGTCGGTTTGGCATTGACTGGTTAGCCTCCTGGCCTCTTGCTGTTCACGGCTCGTGCCGTTGGTTGCACGCACCATTCGAATTGATAGCAGCAAGCGCTCCACGTACGCGCTCAGACGACCAAGGTCATCTTGCACCAGGCGCGCCGCCTTGCGAATTGGCCGACTCAGCAACAGACTCACCGCAAAGGCGATTGCAACGGCACCGGCAGAGACCAAGGTCAAAGCCGGGCTCACCAAAGCCATCATGATCACAGCCCCGGTGGCCATCAGCACACTGGTACTGATGGCCACCGTGGTTTGAAGGAGACAACCTCGTAACCGTGACGTGTCCGAATTGACGCGACTGACCAAGTCCCCGCTTTCGTGCGCATCATACTCAGCGATTGGCAAACGCAGAGTATGAGCGAGCAGTTGATCCCGCGCTTCCTTGACCACCGTCTCACCTAAGACCTGAAGCGAGTAGCGCTGAAATCCGGAGAGAACGGCCGCAAGGACAACCAAAGCAATGATCACAGACAGTGCCGTGATGCTCTGCTCTGCCTTCCCAACCGCTCCCAACAGTTGCCCCATGAAGAAGGGTTGCGCCAGATTCACCAGTGTCGCGAGCACACTCAGCACCGCAACGCTGACATAGACCAACCGATGTCCACGCCCAAAATGAAAGATCAGACGTGTTGAACTCAGCAGCCCACGCTCGCGGGACTTAGGCAGCTCTGACGGGGTCTTCATCGAGCAATCCTTGTCGATACATCCGTCTCAGGGTGCCGACCATAGCCAGAAGTTGCGAGTCATCCCCGAAGACCGCTGGCAAGGTACGTAAAGTATGTGAACCCGAAGAGAACACATCCGCCAAGTCCCGACTCGTGAAGCCGCGACAAGCGATCTCCATCCGTGTAGTACTGTTACTGATCACAAGAACGTCCGAAGACTCCACCGAGGCCACATGCACATCCGATCTCAGCTTCAACTCGCCGTTCGACGGAAGCTCCGGCTTGCTATGCTCCTCAATCATCCTGGACAGTGCAGAGTCCAACGAGGATGCTCCGACAAAAGACTGCTCATCCACAACCCAGTAGCCCAGCGGCCAATTCTCATCAGATGCGCACGGTGAGATCATCTTCACGGTTTTGTCAACCATGTTCAGCAGAAACCCACTCACGCACGCGATTGAGGAAGCACTCACACATTCCTCATCCACAACCAGGTTACGACGAGATCCAGCGACTGTCGCCGCGCGACCGGCACGAGCCTTCGGAATCCCGGACTCCCGGTTCTGTGTCAGACACTCTACCGACAGTAAAGACTCGGCAGAAAAAGAGTCATGCACCTTCCGCAACTGCCCCACTGACAAAATCGAGAAACGGTCGACCTCGGAATCATGCCGACGGGCATCATCAAGAAAACGACGAGTCCGCTCAATGTCACGAGTCGCAGCCGCAGTTGTCGTCTGGGGCCATCGCCCCATGACAGACCAGAAGTCCTCCATAAACAACTCATAATCCGGGTTATCGAAGGGCTCTGTCGCCCAGTACAACACCCCTTGCGCACTGGCCAGACCCAGCTTCGCACGCAGAACTTCCAGGCACTCCCTCCACAGAACAGCATTGCTGTCGTCATGAAGGAATACACCAGAGTACGCGGGAGCAGCAAGACCACAGAACCAACAGCCAACAGTGCAACCCTTCGTCAGCTCAATTGCCAACGGAGAGTGCACAAGAGCTGACGACCTGCCCGCACCGAACAGCATGGAGCACCTGTTCACCTGCCGCTCTCGCCATGCCGCTAGCTGCGAGTCTGAGGGTATGGCGTCCTTCCGGATCTTCTCGCGAAGGCGCAACTTTTCCGCAGTGTAGGCACAGAATCTTGTCACACAGTCAGGTGTTCCCACTGCGCCGAGGTCCTGCCCCTGAAAGAAAGCAGCGATAGTGCCTTCTCGCGTACGCGCATCCAGAAAAACAGGAAGATCAGACAATGAAATGGTCTCCAACAGCCCAGCCCCGGCAAGGGTGCTCTCTGGGTCAGACTCAAGTTCTCTGCGAAAGCCTGAGTCTCCAACGTAACGTTCCAAGAACCGCTTCGCTTGCGCAACATCAGTCACATAGCCCTCGGGCGGCTGAGCAGAGGAATCCAAAAGCCGGAAGAAATCTGTCATGAGTCAAACTCTCAGGTCGCGATGGCGAGCGCCAAGGCGGCGACTTCCGCTGCCGCCAGGGCCTCAGTAGCCGCAATGGCGTCATGCACCGCGATGATGTTGCCGGAGGTCCAGAACCAGTCAGTGGCCTGGTCGGTGGGAGCGCCGGTCAAGTTGTACGATGCGATGATCTCATCGTTGATCTCCGCTGGGGCCGGGGGAACACGGAGGTAGAGGCGCTTGTCAGTGTTCTGGAGAACGTGCACTGGAATTCCGTGCTCAGTCCCGAAACGAACCGCGTCCATCGCGTCCTCCACTGACGCACCGACAGCCAGGATAACATTGATCCCCGACGCAGAGTCCGCAACGATTGAGACATCTACCCCGGCGGGGACATCGAAGCCTTCAGCTGCCAAAGCCTCGCGCGGTTGCTTGATAGCCTTCGCCAAGAACTCTGGACTCTCCCACGCCTTGACGACCAGAGTGGCCCTGGCTGCAGCGAGCGCCATCGAGGTGGTCGTTTCGGCCACATCAGCGACGCCGATGTCGTCTTCGTTCATATTGTTCACCATCATTTACTCCTTTTGTATTGATGTATGTGGGTTCGCTTCCTGAGGCATCTCAGCGGCGGTGAGAGGTATTCCCACCACTTCATCTCGACACTCTCCGGATCGAACCGTGTCTTACGGGTGCGACCACAAATCCTGGACCTAAGGTCAGCATTCATAGCCTGGCCATGACCTCAACCGCCTGAGCCGCTCAAGGTTTCTCCGTAAGAGAGCTACGGAGGCCACTTGCACGAATTCAAGCGCGAAACCAAAGCCACTCTCACTGGTCCGTATTAGGATCAACGAGATGATTCAACCCTAGACGCCAAACTACGCAACGCACTAGTAACGAAAGTTAACAATCTCGAAGATATCAATGTCTCGATAATTACAGGTATTTTTCCCCGGATGGCTTCCTCTTTTCACCAGACATCATCCCTGACCCTCAGCCCGTAGGCGCAGGATACGGGCCGGGAGCAGAGGGCTCCTTGGCCGACCACAGGAATCAGTATTCACGTGGCGCTCAAACCTTGACCCGGGCTGTTTTGACTCGACAGCCGCACGCCAGGGACGCAAATGATGTGTCGAAATTCCTGCCGACCCAAGGTACAAGATAAGCGAAGCCCTCACGCGCCCCTCCAACACCACGCTCACAAGTCACTGGACCCGTGCAAGGTCTCACCCTTCTCTGGCGGACCACCCGACCACTGACCTTTACTCCTCTTGCTAACAGGCCCGCAGATCGACCTCACACCGTTGGCAGTTGTGGACAGAGCCGCTCACCTTCCTGGTGGAAGGGAGCGTTACGGTGACGGTGTCGATGCGGTTGATGAGTGCTGGGGATGGGTTCGAGTATCTGCTTAGATCGGTGGCTGTGGGTGATGGGGATCGGAGTCTGTTGTCACCGCTCACCCGTTACTATACGGAGTCGGGTTGTCCGCCTGGGTCATGGCTGGGTTCGGGTGTTGCTTCGCTGGGTGGGTTGCTCAGTGTGGGTGATCTGGTCAGTGAGGCCCAGTTGCAACTGTTGATTGGTGAGGGTTGTCATCCTGTTAGTGGTGATCCGTTGGGCAGGGCGTATCCACGGTATGCGTCAGTTGCTGAGCGGGTTGATCAGCGTGTCAGTTCACTTGATCCGGCGCTGTCTGAAGTCGAGCGTTCCGAGGCGATCAGTCAGATCAGGGTTGAGGAGGTTGAGCGTGGTGTTCGTCGGGCGGTGGCTGGTTTTGATTACACGTTTAGTGTGCCCAAATCGGTGTCGGTGATCTGGGGTGTCAGTGACGCTGGTATCCAGGCGCTGATTGCTCAGGCTCATCATGACAGTGTCAACGATGTGCTGGGTTTTCTGGAGCGTCACATCTTGTCGACCAGGACCGGGACGGAGGCTCGTGATGGGTCGATCATCCATGCGGAGGTCACTGGTGCGATAGCGACGGGGTTTGATCATTATGATTCCAGGGCTGGTGATCCGCAACTGCACACCCATGTGGTCGTAGCCAATAAAGCCCAAGCGATCAGGGATGGGAAGTGGCGGTCGTTGGACTCGCGGGCGATCCACTCGTCGGTGGTGACGGTCAGTGCCTTGTATAACGCTGTGTTGGCTGACCGGCTAGCTCGGGTGTTGGGTGTGGGTTGGGAGGGTCGTGTTCGGGGTGGGGATCGAAATCTGGCCTGGGAGGTCACCGGAGTCAGCGAAGACCTGGTTACAGCCTTCTCATCGCGCAGCCGTGATATCGATGCCGAGACTGACCAGTTAATCGCCCAGTATCGGGCGGCGCATGGTAGACACCCATCGAAGCGGGCAATCTTGGCGATCCGACAGCAAGCCACCCTCACCACTAGGCCGAAGAAGCAGCTGCACTCGCTGGCGGAGTTGACCAGTCGGTGGCGTGGCCAAGCGTCTGAACTCTTGGACGCTGATGCCAGCGTGTGGGCACGGGAATTGATCGCAGGATCTGGTCCAGCAGCGGTGGTCAGAGCAGACGACATCCCACCGGACCTGATCGACAGTGTTGCTGGTGATGTGTTGGGGATACTGGCTGAGAAACGGTCGACGTGGCGGCGGTGGAATATCCACGCTGAAGCGTCCAGGCAGACGATGGGTTGGCGGTTCGCCAGCACCAGTGACCGTGAGATGTTGACTGAGTTGATTGTGGATGCTGCCGAGCAGCAGTCCCTGCAACTGACCCCAGCAGAGTTGACCGCCCCCGACCAGTTCCACCGCCTGGATGGGACGAGTGTGTTTCGTCCCAAGCATATGACGGTGTTCTCTTCCCAAGACTTGTTGGATGCCGAGCAGCGCCTTCTTGACTTGGCACAGGTGTTCACCGCGCCCACGGTCAGTTTCGACACTATCGATCAGGTGACATCGACACCTGATGCGCATGGCCGGATGTTGGGTGCGGATCAACGGGAGGCGTTGAGCCTAGTGGCGACTTCTGGACGTGTGGTGGATGTGCTGGTTGGGCCTGCTGGTGCCGGGAAAACTACCACCCTCGCGTCACTACGGCAAGCCTGGGAGTCTGATCACGGGCCTGGCAGTCTGGTGGGTTTGGCACCATCGGCAACCGCTGCTGGGGTGCTCGGTGAGGATTTGGGTATCTCTTGTGAGAACACTGCCCGGTGGCTCACCCTCCATCAGCACCAAGGTTTGAGTTTCCGGTCTGACCAGTTGGTGATTGTTGATGAAGCGTCTCTGGCGGGGACGTTCACCCTGGACCAGATCACCAGCCTGGCTGCCGAAGCTGGTGCGAAGGTGTTGTTGGTAGGTGACTGGGCGCAGTTGCAGGCCGTGGACGCGGGTGGGGCGTTCACGATGCTCGTCAACCAACACCCCGACCCACCCGAGTTGACGGACATCCACCGATTCACCCACGCTTGGGAGAAAACCGCATCCCTGGGCCTGCGGCACGGCCACCCCGGTGTGATTGATGTCTATGAGGCGCAGGGCAGGCTCACCGAAGGTGAACTCGAACTGGTGACCCAACAAGCCTACGAAGCCTGGCGAGACGACACCGGCAAAGGGTTGGCATCGCTGTTGATCGCTGACAGTCTCGACACCGTCCGGGACTTGAATGCCCAGGCTCGTCACGACCGTATCCTCACCGGCCAGGTCGATCCGACCAGTGAAGTCATGTTGGGCGATGGTAGCCGGGCATCAGCTGGTGATGTGGTGATCACCCGCCGCAACAACCGTCACCTGGTCGCAGGGAAAACCGGGTGGGTACGTAATGGCGATAGGTGGACCATCGTGAAAACTCACCCCGACGGGGCAGTCACGATCAGGCGTGCCGGGCACACCAGGGGTGGGCAAGTTATCCTGCCCGCCAGCTATGTGGCCGAACACCTGGATCTCGGATACGCAGTCACCGCGTTTCGTGCGCAGGGCGTGACGGTGGACACCAGCCATGTGGTGGTCGCCCCGTCGACGACCAGGGAGAACCTGTATGTGGCGATGACCAGAGGCAGGCAAAGTAATCATGCCTGGGTGGCTGTCGACAAGCCTGATGATACCCACCGCTGGCCACAGGACAACCCTGATGAGGCGACTGCCCGCACGGTGTTGTTGGGTGTCTTGCAGAACAGTGGTGCTGAGTTGTCGGCCCATCAGATGATCGAAGAAGAAACGGAGCGGTGGAGCAACATCACCCAACTCCGCGCCGAGATCGACACCCTGATCGCCGCCGCCCACTACGACCGATGGGCCACATTGATCCGATCCTGCGGCTTGACCGACACCCAAACCGAACAAACACTGTCCTCGGACGCGTTCGGGGCACTCTGCGCCGAGCTGGAACAAGTCGACCTGGCCGGACACAACCCCGAAACCCTCCTGCCTAGGCTGGTCGTGGCACGACCACTGGATGGTACTGATGACGTGGCCTCTGTGCTGCACAGTCGGATATCCCATTGGCTTAACCAGCCCCACCGCAGCCCATCGGTATCGCCGCGTCACATGCTGGGTTTGATTCCGCCGGTCACCGGTATCGACGATCCGGTGTTCCACCAGGCCATTACGGAACGCATTGATGCCGTCCATGAGCGTGCCCGCACCCTGCTGACGCGGGCTATCGCTGAGCACCTGTCGTGGCTGGCCCGGCTCGGCCCCAGGCCCGCTGATCCACACCACGCCCACCAGTGGGAACACACCGCGCTCGCAGTCGCGGCATATCGGGATGCTTGGCAGGTCACGACAGCCACACCACTGGGCCAACCGGCCAGTGGCAACCAGCGTCGGGACGCAGCCAGAATCAGTTCAATGATCCGACAACTACAACCACCGACCGACATGGCTCGGCCAGTACCTGCGGTCAACAACGCACCCAGCCTGTGACACCAGCCTCCTCCTGGGCTGTGATCGTTTCACAGCGGTGAGCATGCTGCTTCGGTCTGTGTGTGTTGTAGGCGAGCATTTTGGCGACCGGACTGATTGTCATGTTTCGGCGTGCTCGGTGGTGGACATGTTGCCAGTGAGCGCGTCCACCCGGTGGGTCCATTCCTACAGATTGGAGGACTGGTTGGCTCACTTCGACCTCCCAGACCATCCCGTCAGTGTCGGGTCGTGGTGCTGCCGGTGGTAGCTGAACTGTGCCCAGGTGTTGTGGACTAATATGAGGGGCACGGAGTATAGGAGTATTGCTGAATGGGACGTATTCCAGGAATCACCATCCACGAGATCGGCAGCTACGTCGTGAGGAACTATCTCTTGGAAACCCCTGTCGGTATCATCGCGGTTGACACCGGGTACTCCGGGGGCTTCGCCAAGTTCAAGGACCGTTTCGAGAAGAAGTGGCCTCTCTCCGCGTTGCGGTACATCTTTGTTACGCATCATCACGACGATCATGTCGGGTTTCTTGGCGACTTAGTGGCGTCGACTCAGGCGACGGTGGTGCTACATCAATCCGCAAGCGAGTACATCGCCAATGGCCGCAACAACATGCCACCGGGCGGGGGCTACTCGTCACTGCCCGGCTCATTGTTCGGACTGGTTAAGAAGGACTTCTCGTTCCCGCCCCTCACGCTGCCAGCGGACCGGGTAGTAACCGTGGCATCGCAGGACGATCAAGTCTTTGAATCCTTGGGACTTCCGATCAGAGTCCTGCTTCTGCCCGGTCACACCGACGACTCAATCGGCCTATGGCTGCCGCAGACGGGGATCATCCTATGCGGCGATGCCGCCATGAATGCCGTCATCAGCGTCGCCCGTCACACCATTTGGATTGATGACACTGCCGAGTTTGGTCGGTCGTGGGACAAGATGGTTTCCTATCACCCAAAGTTGATCTACCCGGCCCACGGCAACCCATTTGAGGCCAGCGACCTCGCCAAGTACCGCCACTATCTCGATGGAAAACAGTTAATCCCACCGAAATGAGGGTACGGTCGACAGTGAAGGACGGCCGTCACTAGATTGGATGGTTGCTGTTGCCCGCGCGGTATCCCACAAACGGCAAACCCCTGAATCCTCACCTGCCAATGATCCGAACAAAGACAAGTGTGGCCAGCCTGCGAAAGGCTGGCCACACTTGTCTTTGTCGTGTTACCGGCTGGTGTGTCGGTGTCTTACATACAGCACGATCCCGACCCCGGCACCGGCCAGACCTACCCCGGCAGGCAGAAGCCACCAGGCGGCGGTTGTGCCGGTGGTGGGGAGGATGCTGCCCCCGGTTTCGGCAGTGATGGGTGGGGTCCAGATGGTGGTTTCGTCGGCGGCACCGAACCAACCCTGCGCCAGCACCACTGGCTCACCACCATCGGTGTCGGGCCGGGTGGCGATCTCTTTGATGAACGTACACCCCGGCGTATCGCTGGTGAACTCCGGTGAGGTCAAGGTCACCACCTCACCGACTGGCACATCACGGTCCAGAGTGACTGAGCCGATGTGGGTGGCACCGGTCATGTCATGCGGGTGCGGTGCCGCGCACGCGAGTTCATCGGAGGCTGCGTTCGGGTTGAGGAACTCACCTGTTTGGTACCAGAAGTCGATCTGGTCACCGCGCTGGTATGGGCCGGTGAGGATCGCCTCGTCAGTCACAATGTTTCCGACGGTTGCATGTTGGGGTGCTTTGGTGGTGATCAGTGGTGTCGGCTCGGTTTGGATGACAGCGGATTCGGAGACGAGTCCGCATTCGCCGCGATGCACCACAAGTGGTTCATCCGGATTACTGGTGTTGGTGATGGTTTCGACCACGAACAGCATCCCAGCCGTCTGGGGTGCGGTGAACACCGGTGAGGCGAACATCCCAGTCTGTTCGACCAGAACCGGCTCCGACATAGTGGTGACGAGGGTGGCGGGTGTGCAGACCGCCCCCTCATACACTCGTCTACCATCCTCGGTTTCGACGATCCTTGGCGTGACTGCCGTGTCGTCTGCTGGGACGTGGTAGACATCCCAGGTGGCCTGCCAACCGGTCATATCCGCCTTGGCTCCGGTTTCGTCGGGGTGCCAGGCGTGCAGAACGTCCACCAACTCGGCACCCGGCTCGACCGTGATCCCAGTCTCTTGAGCGTGTGCCGTCTCCACATTGGAGGTCTCGAGGTCGGCTGGTGTGACGAGTTGGGTGGCGAACGACGGTGGTGTTGGTGTGATGGTGATCGTCTCCGTCACTTCACCGCACAGGGTTCTGAATGGTTCGGTGCGGGCATCACCTGGTGAAGAGACGACGAAGGTGTAGGTCGCCTCACCACCGTCGGCCTTGAACCTGGAACCCGAGACCTTCTGAGCGGTAGCCCAGGTGTTTTGTGCCGGAACCAGGGTGTTCATGGCGACTAGCCGAGCAGCAGGATTGTCTGCCGTGCAGGAGTCGGGTGTGACGTCTCCTTCAATCCGCCACAACTCCACAGTCAACGTCTTGATGTCTGGCGACCATTCCGCCAGTCCGGGCCAGTCACCGTGTCCGACCGCACCGTGCATCTCGGATTCTGCTGGGCTGTCGGGCCAGCCGGTAGCCCACAAGTCGTCTTGGAAGTAGATCTCGGTCTGGCCGTTTTTGGTGGTTTCCCACTTGGTTGCGGCGGTGTGGATGACTGGGGTGGTGCGCACCATGGTTGTCTCCACCGGCAACCACAACGGCGTCACCGTCCCATCGGACAAGAACTCACGGGTCGGTGCTGGCTGGTCATCCAGATCTATCGTCCATTGGAACCCATACGCGCCATAGCCACCGGCACCAATGGTGTGGCACACCTGCTGGGCGTGATCTTGTCCGGCTGCGGTGAACGTCAACTCGTAGTCGTCGACGACCGGCACACCGTGGTCCAACCTTGTGGTCTCCTGGGCAGGGACTGCTGAGTGGTGGAGTTTCCCGGTCACGGTGACCTCAACTGGGGTGTTGGTGCCCCATTGGTTGAGCCACAAATCATCAGGATCGGTGTGGTCGACCCACACGCTGTCGCACACTTGAACCGTCT
>JAITVA010000274.1 GCA_031286045.1 Propionibacteriaceae bacterium
TAACCGCTTGAAGACTCACTCTTTGCACAGTAATGCCACCCCCCAAGCCAGGCCTTGCCCATGTCACCGCCATGGGGCCGGACCACCCGACTGGCCTTTCCACGACCCGGCCTTGCCCATGTCACCGTCATGACGCCAGGCCCCCGACCAGCCGTATCCGCAACCCAACCTTGCCCATGTCGCCACCGTAGACGCCGGACCACGCTCGCCCACAACACTGCACCCCCGCCCACGCCACCGCTTGACACTCCACACAACAACCACGGCGACGACGCGGGCAGCCCCCACAAGGTGAAGGAGGGGTGCTTAACCGTGTAAGCTGAGACCCGGTCGTCGATCGAGGGCGCACATGGGGTGGGTTCGATCGACGCCGAGGCGCCGGAAGGTGGCGCATCAATGAGGATGACTGTGGGCACGACCAGTGATCATCAGAGTCAACGACGCGGCGATGAAAGGACAGGAGACATGCGAGTGGTTCAGAGGGGGGATGCGGATTGGCGCTTGCGCCTGGTCAGGCAGACGGAGGTCGGCCATGGCGCAGTCGATCCAGCGACCAAGGCGCCAGACCTTGTGGCGACGCGATTCGACACTGATGGTAGTATCGCGGCGACTCTTCCAGGCTGTGTCCATGACGACTTGCTGGCGGCGGGCCTGATTCCCGAGCCTTATGTCGGGACGAATGAGCGCGATATCGCTTGGATCGGGCATCAGGCCTGGCGGTACGAGGCGAATCTCCCGCAAGGCCCGGGTTCAGAATTCGACCGTGTCGACCTCGTGGCCGACGGACTGGACACGGTCGCACGGATCATGATCGATGGGGAGCAGATCGGCGAGACCAAGAACCAACATCGGTCCTATCGCTTCGATGTCACCGACCGCGTCCACGACGGCGCTGAGTTGAGCATTGAGTTCGCGAACATCTACGAGGTGACTGCGGCGCTGCGGGCCGAGCTGGGCCCCTACCCTGACGCCTACGGCGAGCCCTACAACCTGACCCGCAAAATGGCGTCCAACTTCGGGTGGGACTGGGGTCCGACCGTCGTCACGGCTGGTGTTTGGAAAGATCTGCGGCTAGAGGCCTGGAACACGGCACGCCTGGCCGAGGTACGCCCCCATGCCCGGCTCGACTCGCCGACCGGAGACCATGGACTTGTCGCCATCGACCTGCTTGTGGAGCGCAGCGCCCAAGGCGAGGCCACGCCGCTGACGGTGACCGCTCAGTTGGTCGATCAGAATGGGATTGGGGTCGGGCGGTCTGTTGGCCGCATCGCGCCTGGTCAAACACAGATTCAGCTGAACATCGACGCGGGGGCCGTTCAGCGGTGGTGGCCCTGGGACATGGGTGATCAGCCCTTGTACCGCCTCGTCCTCACCCTTGAGCCTGCTGTGGATGAGAGTCCGATCGGGTCGAGCGGGCCCATGGATGAAACTAGTTTTGGTGACCCGTCGGCCAGTAGCGAGAACCCCGCTCATGTCACAAATCTCGACCCTGAACCCGCCGTCTTGGACCTGTGGGAGCGGTCGATCGGTTTCCGTGACATTGAGTTGCAGGCCGACCTGGATGAGGATGGCAGCCAGTTCACGCTCACTGTCGCAGGTCGTCCGATCTTCGCCAAGGGGTTCAACTGGATTCCGAACGATCTCTTGATTCACCGTGTGACAAGCCAGGATTACCGTGCTCGACTACTCGACGCCAAGGCTTGTGGCGCGAGCCTGATCCGTGTCTGGGGCGGTGGGATCTTTGAGAAGGACGAGTTCTACGACGTCTGCGATGAACTTGGCCTGCTTGTCTGGCAGGATTGCCTGTTCGCTTGTGCGGCCTATCCTGAGACGGAGGATTTCACGGCTGAAGTCGCTGCCGAAGCACATGACAATGCCCTGCGTCTCATGCCCCATCCGTCCTTGGCAGTCTGGAACGGCTGCAACGAGAACATCTGGGGCCACGAAGATTGGGGCTGGAAGGATGTCCTGGGTGACAAGGGATGGGGCGCGAAATTCTACTTTGAGACCATCCCGGCTGTTCTGAGCGAGCTTGATCCGGATCGGCCCTACTGGCCAGGCTCACCCTATTCGGGCGACGACGAGCATCATCCGAACGATCCAGACTATGGTTGCTCACACTCCTGGGACGCCTGGAACCAAATCGACTATACGCATTACATGTCCAGTCGTCCCCGCTTCGTCTCCGAGTTCGGCTGGTGTGGTCCGGCGGCCTGGTCGACCATGCGCGCCGCCGTCGGCGATGAGCATATGCGCATGTGGGATCCGGTTTACATGTGGCACTACAAGAGTCAGCAAGGCGAGCCGAAGTTGAGTCGGGCTGTCGCCGACGGTTTCTCCGAGCCGGTTGACTTTGACACCTGGCATTACGCTCAGCAGGTGCAGCAGGCGCGCGCGGTCCGATTCGGCATCGAGTGGTGGCGTTCCCTGTGGCCGCGCTGCGCTGGGGCGGTGGTCTGGCAGTTGAACGACTGTTGGCCGGTGACGTCCTGGGCAGTGGTGGATTCGGCTGGGATCCGCAAGCCGGCGTGGTACTCCACGCGCGAGGGCTTAGCCGACCAACTCGCCGTGGTCTTCCCAGGCTCCGAGGGCTACGAATTATCCCTTGTCAACCAGGGAGAGTCTGACTGGCTGGCTGAGCCTGTGCTGCGCCGGGTCAGTCTGGCTGGTCAGGTGCGCGCGACCTGGACCGAGTCGATCCTTGTTCCCGCCGGGCAGGTCCTCCGTCGAGTGTTGCCAGTGGACATTGCCCCTCGTCCGACTCCGGTGATTGATGCTTTGGGGGGGCAGGTGTACGCCTGTGGGCTTGGCGACGACGAGATCCTGGTGGTCGATGTGGCGGGTGACGAGAGGGCCAGATCCGCGTCGATGACTCGTCGCCAGGTGGTCGCCCGTCCTGACAAGGACATACACCATGTCCCCCCGGTCTACGACCTGGCCGTCCAGCCGACCGCCGACGGTGGAATCCTCACCGTCACGGCTCGCACCGTCCTGCGCGACCTGCTCTTTCAGGCCGACCGTTTAGGGGGCACGGCTCCCCTGGAGTTGGTCACGCTCCTGCCCGGTGAGTCCCATAGTTGGACGGTGACCGGCCTGAGTCGTCCCTTGTCGGAGACTGATTGCCTGGCGCCTGTTCTGCTGAGTGCAGCTGATGTCGAGATACGAGCGCGGCGGTGATCAGCACTCGCTCAATCTGACGAGACCCATGGAGAGCGAAGTCACAATGATCTCCTGACGCGAGTGAGTGTGAAGTTTGTCACTGATGTGGGCGATGTGACACTTTATTGTGCTCTCGCTCGTGAACAAGTGTTGGGCGATCTCTGGGGTGGACAGGCCGGTGGCGAGAAGCCTAAGGACCTCTTCCTCTCGTCTGGTCAGTGGCTTGGTCGGATCAACTCTGACCGGTGGCAGGGTGTGCTGATCAACCGTCGCGCAAAGGTGTCGGATAGTGGGCGACAAGGGCATTTTTGCCTCATGGGCATCACGGATGGCCTGAACGATCTCGATAACGGCGGAGCTTTTGTGGAGGTATCCCGCCGCACCAGCACGCAGTGCTGAGTAGATGATGTCCAGGCTGTCATTTGCGCTCAAGGCGAGGATGCATGCTTGAGGGTGCGCAGCGCGGATAGCTGTGATGGCCTGGACGCCAGATATGTCGGGCATTGTCATGTCCATAGTGATGACATCTGGTGAGTGCCGTTCGTAAAGGTCGACTCCACCGAGACCGTCAGTGGCAGCACCAAGGACCCGATAGCCAGGAGACTCGAGCAAGAGTGTCTTGTAGGTCTTGATAGCTTCCTCATCATCGTCAACGATGCCGACTGTCAGGGGGAAAGTCATGGTTCTCCTTCCGCGTCCTCGCCGGTCAAGTGTTAATCACTTATGTCAAACAAGAGAAGACCGCCTCTGGCATCCTCCTCACTGCCAAGCACGCTACTCGCATGAAAGTAATGCGTCAATGGTTTTATTTGGTCATCATTGTTGACCAGCGTCTGAAGGAATGAAACTGTCCCAAAGGACGATATGCGCTAGTCGCTTGGCGCGACAGTATTGAATTTGTGGCGGAAAGACTTCGGCTATAGAACACGATGAGGCTGCCCTCGGGTGCGTCATCGTACCCAAAGGAGAAGAAATGTTAGGACGTGGGGTGAGGCGCAGCCTCGGAGTTGTGTCGGCGTCACTTTTGATGATCTCGGCGGGACTGTTCGGAGCCGGAGGCTCCGTCAGCGCAGATCCGGTGCCGGACACGAGCGCGTCCGCTCTGGATTATGTGATCGCTTACCCATCTATCACAACACGAGATGGCATGGCCACGTTCTATCCGACTGGTCCAATCGACCCTGAAACCGTGGTGGTGATCGCAGAAGCGGACGGAACTCTGCCTGGTGGGATGACTGAATCTCAGGTGGCAGACAAGATCGCCTTGATGAAGCAAGCAACGCCTGCATCCGAGCCGATGGTGATGGAGGTTCCGAGCGCTCGCGCATCGACGGGATGGATCGGAGGGGGAGGTTGTCAGTGGGGACCGGTAGCACACCAGAATGGCCCGAGCATCGCCGGAGATGGCAACACCCGTGTGACCTACACGTGGTGGCAAGACACTGGCCGCGGCTCGAATGGTCGAGCGCAGGGCTTCTACAGGGGATACTACGGGTCAGACATGGGGATTTGGGAAAAATGGTATGACATGGGTTCGACCACACCTCAGGCCTCCGCGCTGGTAAGAGGGAGAGTTCCGTGGCAGGGGGTTTGGGCTGTGCCCAAGTTCCAAGGCCAGTCCACGGTGTGTGGCTTCTCGGCTCAAGGCGGTTTCCGTGCGACAGCGGCGTGAGAGACCGACCCAATCGGGGTCGCTCAGAGCACCACGCCAAATCCCGGTGTTCTGTGTGACCTTGAGTGGGCTCATACTTGGCTGCGCTGGCTGTGTCACTTCGAGTCCCGATTTGCCGACGCTGTCGACCGGATCATCCTCGACGGCGGCGAGTCTCGAGGACCTTGTTCAGCGGTATGCCGATTGCATGAACAGGGCGGGGGTGCCGGTCACCTTACAGCCGGATGGGAGTGGGCGACTGACGCAGATCACCTACGATGACATGAAGTGGTGGGTTTCCGCCAGTCAGAGTGATGAAGTGTCAGTAGCCTTGGCGCATGACAATCTTTCACCGGAGCAGGAGAGTTTACTCAAGCAGACGCAGGATCGCGATGATCTGAATTTGGTGATCGACGGAACTGACCACTCCAGCGAGTACCTCGCGTGTGCTGGTCCCTCGACCTACGAGGCCCTGATGAACCCCGAACAGCTTGGAGGAGTCGACCCAGACATCGAACGGCGCCAGGTCGAAGCCAATCTTCAGTGGGCGTCCTGTGCTCGCGACCACGGTTTTCCAGATGTTCAGGATCCTCCAAGCGTCCGGGACGCCGCTGTGAAGATTCCTATCACGATGGAGCCGGCTCAACTGCGCGCCTTGCTCGTGGACTGCCCGAATTTCAACCCTGACTCCCAGGCCCGTCTTGATGAATGGGTGGCGTCCCAACCGCCGGAAGGGAGCACGGACGGACCGCCGCAGGTCCCGCTCGACCCCATCATTCAGCTTGATCCTCTCGACATAACCGGGCTGTCACAGGCGGAAATTGACCGTGGCATGGAACTGTGGGAGGTGTTGGCCGAGCGGCAGGTGAGGTACGCCGCCGAGCATCAGTCAGATCAACCCTCATGACACTTCTGGGTCGTGGAAGGGACCGCCGCCTCAACACTGTTCCCGCATCACTTGATGCTAAGATTGGTGCGGAGGGAAGATCATGAGAACTACCGCGACGCTTGATGACGGTTTGGTCGCGCAAGCCACTGCTTTGACGGGTGTTAATGAAAAGTCGGCTTTGTTGCGTATGGGTCTGAACGCCCTTATTCGAGTGGAGAGTGCTCGCCGCTTGGCTGCGCTTGGCGGGAGTGATCCACAGGCAGAGGCGGCTCCTCGTCAACGAGACGAGACGCGGCGATGATACTAGTTGACACTGCGGTTTGGGTTGATCACCTCCACTCGTCGGAAGCGGGTCTCGTCGCGGCTCTTTTGGCTGACAACGTCATCACCCACCCGCTCGTCGTCGAGGAGCTCGCTTCTGGAAGGCTGGCGCGGCGAGGCGAGTTCATTGAGTACCTTTCACGCTTCGCCAATTGCCCGGTGTTGAACCATGAAGAATGGCTTGTTTTTGTGGACCAGCGCCGCCTGTGGGGCCGAGGTCTCAGCCCGGTGGATATTCACCTCTTGGGATCCACCTTGCTGACTCCTGGGTGTCGGTTGTGGACGAGGGACAAACGTCTGGGAGCGGCAGCCACTGATGTGGGTGTGTTGGTTCACGGGGAAGCGTCATGAAGCGGAAGCAAGGGGCTAAGTGATGGAGACGGCAAGAATCACGATTCGCGACATCGCGGAGCGGGCTGGGGTGTCGACCGGGGCGGTGTCCTATGCCCTCAACGACAAGCCGGGTGTCTCGGCCCAGACTCGGGCCAGGGTCCGGAAAATTGCGTGTGATTTGGGATGGGAGCCGAATCTGGCGGCTCGGTCCTTGAGCGGGTCGCCGGTCGGCGCGATCGGCTTGGTGCTGGCTCGTCCGGCGCGCATGCTGGGGGCCGAACCCTTCTACATGCAGTTCATCGCAGGCATCGAATTAACCATTGCCAGGCGTGGATTCACGCTGATGTTGCACGTCGTCGCCGATCAGGCCAGCGAAGTTGAGGCCTATCGCAAGTGGACGTCGCAAGGCCGCGTCGACGGTGTGCTGCTGGTCGACCTACACGACGATGATCCGCGGATCGAGGCAGTCAAACGGCTAGGCTTGCCGGCTGTGGCGGTCTCCAGTTGTGACCAGATCGAGGACATACCGGTGGTGTGGACCGACGAGAAAACCTCGGTCGACGAGGTATTACGCTACCTTGTTGCGCTTGGCCATAGCCGGATCGCCCGAGTCAGCGGCATTAAGCAATTGGTACACACTGGCGAGCGAGACCGTGCCTTCGCGGCGACCGCTGAGGCTCTGGGGGTGGACCCGCCTCAGGTGAGGTACACCGATTTCTCGGGCGAGGAGGGGGCCCAGGCCACACGGGCCTTGCTGACTGCACCTGATCGTCCGACCGCCATCGTCTACGGCAACGACATCATGGCCGTCGCCGGTCTGGGGGTGGTCGCCGAGTTTGGCCTACGTGTTCCCGGCGACGTCTCATTGGTGGCCTGGGATGACTCAGCCCTCTGCCAGATCACACAACCACCGCTGTCAGCCATGCGCCGCGACATCCAGGCACTCGGCGCACAGGCCGCTGACATGCTGGTCAGGGCCATCGATGGTGAGGCTGTGCCCAATCAACAAGGACCGATGGCTCGCCTGCTGCCTCGGGGGAGTACTGGCATTGTGTGAGGCTTTGGATGAACCGGGCCTGACTCAGGTCAAGAGGCGGCGTCCGGCGCGGATGGCGAAGTCATCGAGGAGGGTGAGAACCTCCGAGGCCAGCCAGACACGATTACGTTTCTTGTCGCTGGAAGGGGTGAGTATTCCGGCGGCCCCTGCCTGATCGATGGCTCGACGGGCGGCGGTCGAGCTGACATGGAGGGTGTCGACCACCGTTTCGATCGTCACTGCTGGTTGGCTGACCAGAGCGGGGATGAGGCTGGCCAGGGCGGAGCCCGCGCGTGGGCGAACTCGATCTCGCCATGAGGCGACGAGATCCTTGAGTTGAGACAAGAGCCATGTGCCGAGAACCGTGGCTCGCCAGGTCGCATCTGTAACTGTTTCGATGATCGGATCTGGGTCGCCCGAGCGGTAGGCAGTCAGCGCGTCGACGTACTCGGCGATGTGACTCAAGAGGCCAGCCGAAATTGGCACCGTGACGTGTCCAACGAGGCCGGAGGCGCGCAACATGGCATGCATGAGTGCCCGGCCGGTGCGCCCGTTCCCGTCAACGAAGGGGTGCACGGTCTCAAATTGTGCGTGGGATAAGGCGATATGGGCGATGATCGGCAGATCGGCACGTTGCAGGAAGCGGTTCAGATCCGCCATCGCACATGGAACTCGCTCAGCGCTGGGAGGCACGAACGCGGCGTCGGCCGGGCTGAAGTCAGAGGCGCCGATCCAAACCTGCGTGTCGCGCCAGCGACCGGGCTTCGCATGTGGCGTCGCTTCCATGAGGGCCGCGTGCATAGTGAGAATGGCCGCTTCATCAAGACGGTCGGCTAGGTCGATGGCGGCGCGCATAGCGGCGACATTGCCGACGACGAGGTTGGCGTTAGTGCTCGCTGACAAGCCGATTTCGGCGATGGCGAGTTGACGCGAACTGACGGTCACGTGCTCGATTTGGGAGGACGAAGCCGACTCAGTCCGTAACAGCACCGATGCCAACGGGGCCACTGGGTTCGCATCAAAAGCACTTGTCATAGACACATCGAGGACCATGATGGCATGAAGTGCCTCTTCCATGCGGCTGGCAAGATCAGTGCTGATGGTGAAGTCGGCGTCAGCGATCCTCGCTGGAATGGAAGCGTCGTAGTGGCTCGGGATCCGGCGTGCCTGGCGGCGTGAGATCAGGTCCGGCGGCAGGTGGGACACCCATGGCAAGCGCTCGACCCCAACGCCCACAAATGTGCTCATGCAGCCACGTTACCACACGTTATGTCCGTAAGGTGTGGTAACGGTGGTGATGGCCGCACTTTACGGCTTGGTGGGTTTCCCGTCCGAGTGGGCGTCAAGCCGGCGGCTTTGTAGGCGGCGTATGCTCGGTCGTCGTAGGCGACGAAGATGATTCGGCTAACAGCGGTGTCGGTGGTGCGGCAGGTGTGGACGGCGATGGCGGCGGCGTCATCGATCGGCCAACCGTAGGCTCCCGCCGAGATCAGGGGGAAGGCGATCGAAGTGGCGCCGAGTCCATCGGCGACGTGCAATGACGCTTGGTAGCAGGATCGGAGGATGGGGCTGCGGTCTTCCTTGGCGGTGTACACCGGGCCGACCGTGTGAATGACCCATCGGGCGGGCAACTTCCCTGCGCCGGTCGCCACTGCCTGACCGGCAGGCAGGCCGTTCGGCCAGTAGGTTTGGCGCAATCGACGACATTGTGCCATGATCGTTGGTCCGCCAGCTCGATGAATCGCCCCGTCGACTCCGCCTCCACCCAGCAGAGAACTGTTCGCAGCGTTCACGATCACATCTGCCTCGACTGTCGTGATGTCTGTCATCACCAATTCAAACTGTCCCATTCGTCCACACTAGCGCTGATATGGGGTGATGGGGTCGGGTACGGGCTGGGAGGTGATGATTGGCGTTGCGCCGGTCGGCGGATGGGAGGGTGCTGTGTCGGTGGACGGTTGAGGAGTGTCGATAGGGTGGATGTGGGTGGAGTAGGGAACTGAGCAGGTGGGGTGTCCATATTGCTGTCCATCGGCGGGGGTCAAGGGCTGGGGCTCTTTGCTCCTCGCTGCAAGGCCGAGTGGCTCGTCCATAGCTAAGCAAAGTATGAGGCTTTTGAGTCTCCAACTCATACTTTGCCTCAGTTGTGTCGCCATTTCGTACCACAATGGCGACACAACTATGACTCACAATGATGCTCAACCCACAAACGGCCAGAGATTGCTCAGTTATGTCGACCGCACGCTCGCAAGCGGCTCTAGCCGCCTGATGGAACCCTCATGGAGTGCACTGTCGGGGATGCATCGACCGATCTGTCACCTGGAGTGGACTTGAGAACCGATGATCAATCATCGTTCCTTGGCGCTGACCCCATACTGGCGGGCGATGGCGTCGTTGCGGGTGGAGAATTTGATTCCTGCTTTGTAGGCGGCGATCATGGTGGCGGCGCTGGCTCGGCCCTGCCCGGCGATGTCGAAGGCTGTGCCGTGGTCGACGGAGGTACGAAGGATTGGCAGGCAAACGGTGACGGAGACGGTCTCATCGAAGTTGTAGGTCTTGGTCGCAATATGGCCCTGATCGTGATAAAGCGAGAGGATGCCGTCGAAAGCGCCTTGGAGGCCGAGGTGGAACACTGAGTCGGCTGGGATCGGGCCGGCGACGTTCTCACCGGTACGAGCGTTGTAGCGGTCGATGGCCGGGCGAATCTCGTCGATCTCTTCGCGTCCGAAGTGACCGTTCTCGCCGCCGTGGGGGTTGAGCGCGGCGACGGCGAAGCGGGGATGGTTGTGGCCGAAGACGCGCAAGGCGGTCATGGCACGTTCGATCGAGGCTTCGATGCTGTCGGCTTTGATGGCCGCGACGGCTTGGCCGAGTGACATGTGGCGGGTGGCGAAAAAGGTGCAAAGATCGTCGACCACGAACATGGTGTCGGTCTTGGCGGCCCCGGTCAACTCCTGCAGCATTTCGGTGTGGCCGAGGAAGTCCGACCCGGCCGCCCAGATGGCTTCCTTGTTGAGCGGCCCGGTGACGATGCCGTTGGTACGTCCAGCCATCGCGTCAGTGACGGCCCGTTCGATGGCTGCGACTGCCGAGCGACCGCCCAAGTCCTGGACTCGACCGTATTCGATGCGGGCGGCGTCGTCCACCACGCCGATTGGCACGACATCGATGACGGTCGGATCACCGACCGCCTGAGCGGGCTCGTCGATGAGGCGCACTGTGACGGGCAGACCCATGATGTCGACGGTGCGGCGGATGATAACCGGGTCGGAATAGAGGACGGCGCGGGCCTGGGCGACCAACTGTGGCTGAGCCGCACAGGCGACGCTGATCTCAGGGCCGATGCCCGCCGGGTCGCCGACGGTGATGCCGAGGATGGGAGTTGATGGGTTCATGATGGG
>JAITVA010000004.1 GCA_031286045.1 Propionibacteriaceae bacterium
GAGTCTGGGTTGGTCGAGGCGGTCAATCGTCCCGGGTTGGAGATCTTCGACCGGGTCGGCGGCGGGGACTCCTTCGCGTCCGGCTTGATCTACGGGCTGCTCAGCGGTGAGTCTCTGGAACGGTGCGTCAACCTTGGTGCGGCTCACGGAGCCTTGGCCATGACCACGCCGGGTGACACGTCGATGGCGACAGCCAAGGAGGTCATAAGACTGGCGACCGGCGGGTCGGCCCGAGTGGTGCGGTGAAGGTCACAGCTTGACGCGTAGAGTGTCGTACCACTCGGTGCGCACGACCGAGCCGGTGGAGTCGAGGTGGGCGATCGCGCAGGCTGAGGTCCCCATGGGGCGTGGAGCGATGCCCAAGGCGCTCAGCATGGTGGGCAGAACCGGGCGATGACCACACACAACCGTCGAGGTGCCGGATGCTCCGACGGCCCGCGCCAGACGTGTCATGTATCCACTGACACCGGCGATGGACGCGTCTTCTTCAGTCAACACCGAGGTGGTCGAGATCTCAGCCTTGATGGACTTGGCGTAGGGCGTCAAGGTCTGGACACAGCGCGTCGCGGATGAGGACACCAAGTGGGTGACGCCGAAAGGCTTCAGCAGTTGCGAGAGGTAGGGCAGTTGGTCACGACCGCGGGTGCTGAGAGGGCGCAGATGGTCGGCTTTCTTCCAGGTGTGTCGCTGCTGGGCTTTGGCGTGGCGCACGATGACGAGCGCGGTCGTGTCAGGCAGGGCCAAAGCTTCGCTCAACACTGCCCGCTCATCGGCATAGCTCAATGTCGCCAGGGCCTCTTCCGGGCTGAGCCAAGCAGTCTGGTCGACCTCGCGGTTGGGGTAGTGCTCACCGAGCAGTTGTGGCACCCCGACCCACCACGAGACGAGCTTCATGGCGCCGACCAGGGGGTAGCGGATCGGAGTCAGCGGTGCGCCCAATCGAATCCGCGTGGCAGTTTCCTCCGCCACCTCGCGCACGGCTGTCGCGGGCATGAGTTCACGCGGGTGAGCCTTGCCTTTGGGCAGCGACCAGTCGTCGTAGGCGGGCCGATGGACGATCAGAACCTCGCGATCTGACCTGGGCCCTCGCAGTGGTGTCGCCCCCGCCGCCCAGATGGGGGTATCAGTGACAAGACTCATCTGCTCACCCTACACACTTCACCGGTTCGGGGCATGTCACATCAGACGGCGGCGCGTCGGGTGGTCTGGATCAGGTGCTCCTGCAGGTCGGTCAGAGTCGTGCCGTCAGCGGCGGCTGTCCGCTGTTGCCAGCCGTCCGGCGTCAGCCACCAGGAACCGGTGTGCTCATCGAAGGCCAGGTCGAACAGGGAGCCGATCTCGGCGACATGAGCGGGGTTGGTCAGCTTGACGAGAACCTCGACGCGACGATCAAGGTTGCGGTGCATCAGGTCGGCAGAGCCGATGCCCACCATCGGGTCACCGCCGTTGTCGAACCAGAACAAACGGGAGTGTTCCAGAAAACGTCCAAGGATCGACCGCACTCGAATGTTCTCGCTCAAGCCAGGCACTCCGGCCTTGATCGCGCAGATGCCCCGCACCCACAGATCCACCTTGACCCCAGCTTGGCTGGCTCGATAGAGCGCGTCCATGGTGGCCTCGTCGACGATCGAGTTGACCTTGATGCGGATGCGACCAGGCACGCCACTGCGCTGCAGGTCGATCTCGTGCTGGATCATCTCCAACAGACCGTTGCGGATGCCGAAGGGCGACACCAGCAGTCGGCGGTAATGCGACTCGGCGGTCATGCCTGACAAGTGGTTGAAGAGACGGGCCACGTCATCGGTGATGACAGGGTTGGAAGTCATCAGGCCCATGTCTTCATACATGCGCGCAGTCTTGGGGTTGTAGTTGCCAGTGCCGATGTGGCAGTAGCGGCGCAGCACCTCGCCCTCGTCACGAATGACCAGTGACAGCTTGCAGTGTGTCTTCAAGCCGACCAGGCCGTAGACGACGTGGACACCGGCCTTCTCTAGCATCCGAGCCCAGGCGATGTTGGCCTGCTCGTCGAAGCGGGCCTTGATCTCCACAAGAGCGAGCACCTGCTTTCCGCCGCGGGCCGCCTCGACCAAGGCGTCGACGATGGGGGAGTCGCCGCTCGTGCGGTACAGCGTTTGCTTGATGGCCAGCACTTGAGGGTCGGCTGCGGCTTGTTCGATGAAGCGTTGGACCGACGTGGCGAACGAGTCGTAGGGGTGGTGCAAAAGGACGTCACGCTTCTTCACCGCTGAGAAGAGATCGGCCGGTTGGCTGGTCTCGACCTCGGCCAACTGTGGGTTGGTGCGCGGCAGGAAGTCGGGGTATTTCAGCTCCTCACGGTCTAGATCGGCGATCGGGAACAATCCGGTCAGATCGAGGGGCGCGGGCAGGAAGAAAGTCTCGGCCGTGGTGACGTCGAGCTCGCTCGACAAGATGTCGAGCAGTTCGGGATCAATGCTCTCCTCGACTTCCAAGCGGACAGGCGGACGACCGACCTTGCGTCGCAGCAGTTCAGTCTCCAGTGCGAACAGGATGTTCTCGGCGTCGTCCTCTTCGACCTCGACGTCTTCATTGCGAGTGACACGGAATGTCACATGCTTGATGACCTCCATGCCGGTGAAGATGGTGTCGAGGTGTTGGGCGATGATGTCTTCCAAGGGGACGAAACGTCCGTCGGTGACCTGGAAGAACCGGGGCAGGACATTGGGCACCTTGATACGGGCGAATAGACGCGTGCCGGTCTCCGGGTTGCGCAACTGGACGGCCAGATTGAGGCTCAGTCCGGAGATGTAAGGGAAGGGGTGGGACGGGTCGACCGCCAGTGGGGTCAAGATAGGGAAGATACGTTCGCGGAACAGGTCAGACAGGCGTTGCTGCTCCGTCTCCATCAGGTCGCACCACCGCAACAGTCGGATGCCACGTTCGGCCAGTTCGGGGATGATCTCCTCATGGAAGACGCGACTCTGTTCATGGGAAAGGTCTCGCGCGGTCGAAAGAATGGCCTCATGGAGTTCGCGTGGCAGCAGGCCGGAGATGCCGCGTTGGGCCAGTCCGGCGTCGATACGGCGCTTCAACCCGGCCACCCGAACCATGAAGAATTCGTCCAAGTTCGATGAGAAAATGGCCAGGAATTTGGACCGTTCCAGCAGCGGCACGCGCAGGCGGTCCCGGGCCAGATCCAGCACCCGATTGTTGAAGGCCAGCCAGCTCAACTCTCGATCAGAATAGCGCTCCTCCGGCAAGGGTGGTTCGCCCGGGTCCTCCTCGCCGGAGGCAGTCGGCTGGATCAGGTCGAACGGCTGAGGCATCGACTCCTGTGGGTCCGTCGTCGCGCTCACGTGGTCGCTATGTTCGTCCACTGACTCGGCCTGGTTGTCACCGGAAGCGGTGTGGACCGGTGAGTCGTTGTCAGAGGCCGACTCACCAGACGACTGCGTTGGAGCAGGTGTCGCCGGGGTGGGATCAGGCGGGGTCAAGGCTGGGGACGTGTCGGTCTCGGATGTGCCCAGATCAGGAGGGAGTTCCTGGTGGCTGATCGGGGTCTGTGTGCCCTGGTCCTGGCTCTCATTGTTGATCGTGGGAGTCACAGGTTCGTCGCGAGAGACATCGCCATGGCTGGGCGGGGGAGTCTCGGCAGGACGCAGGTCGATCAAGGCCTGGTCGACTTCGGGAGTGACCAAGTCCTCCAGCGCCGGAAAGATCAAGTCGCTCGTGACCATCTTGTCAAGGTGTTTCGGCGATGGGAGCGGCGCCTCTTCTGGTGTCGCCGGGTCAGCAGGTGGCGGTGTCGGCGCTGCTGGTGGCACCAGGTCGACACTCGGGGGTGTCGCTTGGTCGACAGTCGGGGGTGTCGGCGCTGCTGGTGGCACCAGGTCGACAGTCGGCGGCTCATCGGTAGCCTGGTGATCATCGGGAGCGGCGGACCGACGTGGCTGGTCGAAGGGTGTCGCCGGGGCCGGTTTGGCGTCCTCGTGACTGCCGGCCTGGTCTGGCAAGCTCGGTGATGGGCCGGCGGCGCTCTCTTCGCGCCGGGCGGGCAGGACTGCGCCACTAGACGATTCGGCACGTTGCATGCGGGCGGTCAAGGGTCCGAGACGACTCGGCTCACGATGACTGGCGGCGTCTGCTGCCTCGCGCGTGTCGTGAGCGGGGGTCGGGCGAGCAGACGAGCCGAGGTCGGTCGGCGCCGGCGCCTCGCGGCGGGCCAGCAGCGCCTCCAAACGAGAGGACCCGGACTCATCGTCTGTTGCGGGCGCGATCGGATGAGCAGCGGACTCTCGTGCGGCGACTTGACCTGTGACGTCGGATGAGGGCACAGCTGTCGGCCAAGAGTCCTGGTGGCTGCGGGCGGTCAGCGAGGTGTGCCGTGCGGGCGTCGGATCGGAATCGGCGGTCGGTGCGGTGTGCCTGGCAGAGTCGACGGTCGAGTCGTCGAAGGGGACCGATGGATCGGACGTGAGCATGGCCAAGACCTTGTCGATCTGTTCTTGGGTCGGAATGCCCTCGACATTGTCGGTCTTACGCAGGGCAAGGAAGCGGTCGATGGGCGAACTGCTGCGATCGGCGCTGGTCGACGATGATCTGGCGCGCCAAGACGGCTCTTCTCCCAGCGGGTCCAGCAACGGGTCTGTGTCGCTCATGCTTCCTCCTTGGGTCGACGGCGACGCCAACCTCCCCCACCCTCGACAGGAATATGCCCTCATAGCCCCGCACGGCAGCGGCGTCAGTCTCGCCTCGCTTTATGATACCGAAGATCGGTCCGACAGCCGAATAAACTGATGCAACTCCTGTCTATTTCACGGCGAAGCGGTAACCAACGTTGCGTACTGTGCCAATGAAGGACTCGTGTTCGGGTCCGAGCTTGGCGCGCAGTCGTCGCACATGGACATCGACGGTGCGGGTGCCCCCGAAGTAGTCGTAGCCCCAGACTTCGTCGAGCAACTGCTCGCGAGAGAAGACTCGTCCGGGGTGGGCGGCCAGGAACTTTAGCAGTTCGAACTCGGTGTACGTCAACTCCAACGGCTCGTCGTCCAACCACACCGAGTAAGCCGCCTCGTCGATGACGATCCCGCCCGCCGTGACGCGGGTGGCGGCCCCTTCCTGCGGTGACACCAGGATGCGTAGGCGAGCCTCGACCTCAGCTGGGCTGGCCGAGTCCATCAGAAAGTCCTGGCACTGCCACACGGCCGAGTACGCTGCCAGGCCGCCTTCAGCCAAGATCACCAGTCGGGGCACGCCGACGCCGGCTGAGGCGAACATTTGACAGATGTTCTTGGCCGAACCCAGATCGACACGCGCGTCGATGAGCACGACATCGGCACCCGAGGACTCGGTCAGCACTTGGTCTTTGGGCGAGCGTGTCACCACAGTGTGTGACAGTAGGCCCAAGGGGGGGAAGGGGTCCGCGGCCGTGCTCGGCGTGATGAGCAAGATGGTGGCCATGATTTCTCCTTCCGGTGGAAGATTACCCGATCAGACTTCATCGTGGGGCAAGGGGCTCTGTGCGGCGGCGGGACAGGACCCTCAGAGCGTCTGCCTGCCAGCCCTTGCGGAAGGCGTCCTCCTTGGTCGACGGGCCCTAAACTTGGCCCATGGCGCTTTTTAGTTTTTGGATGATGGTGGCGATGATCGGGTTGATGGGCGTCGCCATGATCATGTGGTTGATCGCGCTGTTCGCCCATCATGACAGCGGAAGGCAGAGCAATGGCGTTCGAGATTGACGCGCGCATCAACCCGGAGTTGATGGGCCTGGCCTGGATGATCGGACATTGGGAGGGTACTGGCAATGGTCTGAACCTCGGCGGCGAGGACCACCAGTTCTCGGTGACAGTCGACTTCACGGAGAACGGTGGCAATTACCTGCACTACATCATGCAGATCTTCGAGACTGACGACGATGGTCGCCCCACCGAGTCGCTTGGCATGGAGACCGGCTTCTGGCGACCAAAGGCAGACGGTGGGCTCGAGGTCGTCATCGTCCACCCGGAAGGTGTCGCCGAGGTCTATGTCGGCAAGATCGAGGGCGCCAAAATCGAGTTGACCACTGATGTGGTCGCCCGCACCGTCACTGCCGACATGTCCGTGACTGGGGGACACCGCCTGTACGGCAACGTCGAGTCAGACCTGATGTTTGCCTACGACCGGGGCACGACTGAGCATGACCTGGCGCCCTACATCTGGGCTCGCCTGACCCGGGGCTGAGGTGGACCGGTCTGGGATGGTTCCGATGGCCCAAGGAGTCGACTGCGGTCTGCCTTGGCACTATGGCTCCCCTCTGGTGGAGCAACGAGCGCTGGCGAACGGCGAAGGCGTGGTCGATGTGTCCAACCGTGAGGTGCTACGGATCAGCGGGCCTGACCGGTTGACCTATCTGGATGCCTTGGGCACCCAAAGACTGGTCGATCTCGCGGCCGGAGCGAGCAGTTCGACGTACTTCCTTGACCATCGTGGCGTCATTCAGCATGGCTTGGCCTTGGTCACCATCGACGACAGCCAAGAGCAGGCGGTGTGGGGATGGACCGAGCCGGGTCGAGGTTCCGCCCTGATCGATTACCTGGAGCGCATGATGTTTCGCATGAATGTGAGCATCGAGCGGCGTCGCGATGTTCGGGTCGTGTGGGTCGGAGCATCTGTGGCGGGGCGGCTCGATCAGAGTTGGCCGGCTCGTTTCGGGCCGCCGAGTTGTCTGGGCGGCCATGAGGTGTTCGTGCCCAGCTCACGCTTCGCCGATGCCATGGGGCAGGGCCAGCCAGTCGGTCTGTGGGGGCACACCGCCCGCCGGATCGAGGTCGGGACGCCGCGTCTGGGGATGGACACGGACGCCCGCACCCTGCCTAACGAACTGGGCGTGCCTTCTGAGGCGGTGTCTTTGGCGAGGGGTTGTTACCCGGGTCAAGAGACTGTCGCGAAGGTGCACAACCTCGGGGCTCCACTCAGGCGGCTGGTCAGGTTCTGGCTGGATGGGTCACAAGAGTGCTTCCTTGAGGCGGGTTCACCGGTGACCGATCCTGACAGTGGGGCGACCATCGGACGGTTGGGATCGATGTCCTATCACTATGAACTGGGTCCGATCGGACTCGGTCTGGTCGCTCGCGACACTGACGACGCCGCGACTGTCCTGGTCGGTGGTGTGCCTGCGACCCTTGATCCCTTGGTCCCACGTGATGCTGGATTGCATGTCAATCGTGCGCCACGAGATCTCTTTCATCGAGCTTGAGCCGCGATGGTGCGCCAATTGCCTCAGGCGTCACCCTTGTGGGGTGAATTCGCTCTCATAGGAGGTGCCGCGAGCGCGATCCCAGGACTCTCTGATCTCGCGCTCGGCGTGGGCCCGACCGACCCAGATGGCGCCTTCGACTGATTTGCCTGGTTCCAGGTCCTTATAGACTGAGAAGAAGTGCTCGATCTCCAGCAGACTGAGGTCGGGCAGGTCGGTCAACTCGCGCACATTGGCTTGTCGCTGGTCAGCGGTGGCGATGCACAAGACTTTGTCATCCCCGCCCTTCTCATCACTCATGCGGAACATGCCGATGGCCCGACACGCGATCAGCGCGCCAGGGAAGGTCGGCTCCTGCAGGATCACCATGGCATCGAGCGGGTCGCCGTCTTGACCGAGTGTGCCTTCGATGAAGCCATAGTCGTTGGGGTACTGCGTCGACGTGAACAAGGTGCGGTCCAATCGGATGCGCCCGGTCTCGTGATCCATCTCGTACTTGTTTTTTGTGCCCTTGGGTATCTCGATAGTGACATCAAATTGTAGGGCGGGTTCCATATGTGGGTGCTGAAAGCTGCTGGCCACTGTGCCTCCTTGCTGAACAAACGTGCTTCACTGATCCGTCGACGAAAGTCAGTCTACCTCGTGACAAGGCGATGGGAGCAGATGAGTCCTGTCACTCTCGGATGATGTGCGCGGGTGTTCAGCCTGTCCGTGCGCGAATCACAGGGTGCAGCCGTGGCGGATGATCGGCTTGTGCCGGATGGGCTTGCTGGCCACGTCATTGATGGTCCGCCAGTTTTGTCGGTGACGGTCTCTAGAATGGTGACGACAAGATGGCGTGACGAAAGGCGACATGATGCGAACCGCTGAACTGAAGGCAGGCACTGCGACCTACCGCTATTGGCCCGTGGCTGACTTGGCTGAACACCTTCCCGCGACGGTCGCCATCGTGGCGGAGAACCTGATGCGCAACGGCGCCGATCCGGCTCAGATCGAGGCCTTGCGGGCCTGGTCGCCGGCGGGGGATCACGATCAGGAGATCGAGTTCGCCCCAGCTCGGGTGGTGATGCAGGACTTCACCGGCGTGCCTTGCGTCGTCGATTTGGCGACCATTCGCGAGGCGGTGCGTGACCTGGGCGGCGATCCCGAGTCGGTCAATCCACGGGTGCCGACCGAGTTGGTGATCGACCACTCCGTCATCGCGGACGAGTTCGGAAGCCCGGTCGCCTTCGCCCACAACGTCGAGTGGGAGTTCGAGCGCAATCGTGAGCGGTATCAGTTCCTCAAGTGGGGCCAGCAGGGTTTCCACAACCTTCGAATCGTGCCGCCCGACACCGGCATCGTCCACCAGGTCAACATCGAACACCTCGCGCGGGTCGTCATGACCGACGCCGACTTGGCCTATTTCGACACCTGTGTCGGAACGGACTCACACACCACCATGATCAACGGTCTGGGTGTGCTCGGTTGGGGCGTCGGCGGCATCGAGGCGGAGGCCGCCATGCTCGGCCAGCCCATCTCGATGACCATGCCTGTTGTCGTCGGCGTCGAGCTGACCGGGGCCACGACAGCCGGGGTGACCTCGACGGACGTGGTCCTGACCATCGCGGAACGGCTGCGCCACCACGGGGTCGTCGGCAAGTTCGTCGAGTTCTTCGGCGACGCGGTGCCCGGTCTGACGGTCGAAAGCCGTGCCACTATCTCGAACATGAGCCCGGAGTACGGTTCGACCGCTTGTCTGTTCCCGATCGACCAACGCACCCTCGATTACCTCGAATTGACCGGTCGAGATCGCCGACAGATCGACCTGATCCGGGCCTATGCCCAAGCTCAGGGCCTGTGGGGCGATCCGGGTCGTCGAGTGGCCTATTCCGAGACCCTGCGCATCGATCTGGGTGAGGTTCGCCCGGCTCTGGCCGGTCCCAGACGGCCGCAGGACCGCATCGACCTGGCCAACGCTCAGGCGTCCTTCCGTGAGGCCCTGTCCACCAGCGCGCACACAGACCGCGTGGCTTCCCCGATCGGCGACCTGGCTTCTGGTCTGGTGGCGGTCGCTGCCATCACCAGTTGCACCAACACCTCCAATCCCCGCGTCATGATGGCGGCTGGTCTTCTGGCCAAAAGGGCGGTCGAGCATGGTTTGAGGTCGAAACCATGGGTCAAGACGACCCTGTCGCCCGGCTCCCAAGTGGTGACGGATTACCTTGACAAGGCCGGGTTGACGCCCTACTTGGAGCAGTTGGGCTTCTATCTGGTCGGCTACGGGTGCGTCACCTGCATCGGCAACACCGGCCCGGTGGTGCCCGAGGTCAAGCAGGCCGTCGACCAGGGCGTCGTGGCGACGGCGGTGCTGAGCGGCAATCGTAACTTCGAGGGGCGCATCTCTCCAGACGTGCGTATGAACTACTTGGCCAGTCCTCCCTTGGTGGTGGCCTACGCCCTGACGGGGACGATGGACATCGATGTGGTGAACGATCCCATCGGTGTCGGCTCGGACGGCGAGCCGGTCTATCTCAAGCAGTTGTGGCCGAGTGACGATGAGATCACCGAAGCGCTCAACGGCTCGCTGACGCCACAGATGTTCGAGCGTCGCTACGCCGAAGTCTTCACTGGTTCGAAGCCTTGGCAGGATTTGGCGGTCGCCGCACAGTCGCCCGACTACGCTTGGCCAGAGTCGACCTACATCCGCCGAGCGCCCTACTTCGACGGGATGGAGGCTGAGCCGGAGCGCTTGCGTGACATCGATCGCGCTCGCATCCTCTTAGTGCTGGGCGATTCGGTCACCACCGACCACATCTCACCGGCCGGTGCGATCAGACCGGACAGTCCCGCCGGTCGCTACCTCGCCGACCAGGGCGTGGGTGTGCGCGACTTCAACTCGTATGGCTCTCGTCGAGGCAACCACGAGGTCATGACCCGTGGCACCTTCGCCAACATTCGCTTGCGCAATCTCATGCTCGACGGGGTCGAAGGTGGATTCACCAAGGACTTCGCCCAGCCGGACGCGCCGGTGACGTCAGTCTTCGACGCCGCTCAGGACTACGCCGGCGAGGGCACGCCCCTGGTGGTCGTGGCCGGCAAGGAATACGGCTCCGGTTCCAGTCGTGACTGGGCGGCCAAGGGGGCCAAACTGCTGGGTGTCAAGGCCGTCATCGCGGTCAGTTTCGAGCGCATCCATCGATCCAACTTGGTGGGTATGGGCATCCTGCCGCTACAGTTTCTGCCCGGCGAGTCGGCCCCGAGTTGGGGGCTGACCGGCGCAGAGACCATCGATGTCCGGGGTCTGGCTGACACGGATCAGGACTGGCCGACCACGGTGACCGTTCTGGTGGACGGGGTCCAGCATCAGGCACGATTGCGGGTCGACACTGCCACCGAGCAGCGTTACCTCCGCAATGGCGGCATCCTGCCTTACCAGGCGCGAGTGCTCGCGGGTCTGGCATGAGACTGCGACTGGCCGAGACGCCGTGGGGGGCGGCGCGATTCACCTTCGCATACCTGGCCGGACTGATCGCCGCCGTCGTGGCGGCCGTGGTCGCAGGCATCGCCTACCCGATCTTGAGTTCGTCGGCCCTGCTGGGCGGCGCTGACCGTGTCTACGCGCTGCTGTTGGCCGTGATGGCCAGCGTCGTCGTCGGGTGGGCGATCGGATTGGGTTTGACAGGCTTCATCTTCCGGCTGGGCTGGTCCTGGGCCGTCACCGCCATCGTCTGGACGCTGCTGGTGGTCGAACTGGCCGTCTGGACGGTGAACTTTGGCCTGTTTTGGCTCGTCATCCTAGGACCCGCTGTGGCGGCGGCGGTCAGTTTCGCCCGGCCCGATCGACCCACGGCCTCCAGGGTGGCCATCGCCCGCGCCATCATCTTGGCTTGCCTCGGCGCTGAGTTCCTGGTCTGGCTGACGGTCGGGCTGATCACGGCGTGAAGGCGTTGACGACACAACAGGCTTGGGCCATCGAGCCGGCCCGGTCGATGCCCGGCCAGGGTCAGGCGAGCCGGTTGAGCAGGCGACTAGACTGAGGCAGTGCCTTTGCTTTCTGATGTGACGCGTCCAGGTGTGCTTGCGACCTTGTCGGATGCTGAGCTCAGCGATCTGGCGGGTCAGATTCGGGCTTTCCTGGTGGAGAAGGTCTCGGCCACCGGTGGCCACTTGGGGTCGAACCTCGGCATCGTCGAGATCACTTTGGCCATTCATCGAGTCTTTCAGTCACCGCTCGACCCGATTCTGTTCGACACCGGCCATATCAGTTACGTCCACAAGATATTGACAGGTCGTCAAGCCGGTTTCGACACGCTGCGTCAGGCGGGTGGTATGTCGGGGTACCCACAGCGCGCCGAGTCCGAACATGACTGGATCGAGAACTCCCACGCCTCCTCGTCCTTGTCGTGGGCGGCGGGTCTGGCTGAGGCCTTTCGGTTGGACAGCAATCCGCACTGGGTCGTGGTCGTCGTCGGCGACGGAGCCCTGACAGGGGGAATGGCTTGGGAGGCCCTCAACAACATCGCTGTCCAGAAGGATCTGCGGATCGTCGTCATCGTCAATGACAATGGTCGGTCCTACTATCCGACCGTGGGTGGCCTGGCCCAACACTTGTCGGGGTTCAGAACGGATCGACGCTACGATCCCACCCTCGACGTCGTCAAGGCTGTGGTTCAGAACACTCCGCTGGTGGGCAAGCCGGCCTATGACCTGCTGCACGCTTTGAAAGCCGGGTTGAAGGACATCTTGGCGCCGCAAGGTCTGTTCTCGGATCTCGGCCTGAAGTACATCGGGCCCGTGCCGGGTCATGACCGCGATGCGGTTGAGACAGCCTTGACCCAAGCCAAGGGCTATGAGGGACCGGTCATCGTTCACTGCATGACATTGAAGGGCCACGGTTTCTCGGCGGCTGAGCAGGATGACAAGGATCACTTCCATGCGGTTGGCTGTTTTGATCCGTCGACCGGCAAGGCGGTCACCCATCCGACATCCACGACCTGGACCGGCGTCTTCGCTCAGGAGATCGTGAATCTGGCTAAAGATGATCCACGGATGGTCGCCATCAGCGCGGCCATGGTCAACCCCGTTGGTCTGGGGCCGATGGCACAGGCCTTTCCCGACCGTGTCTTCGATGTCGGCATCGCCGAGCAACACGCCGTCGCCAGCGCGGCCGGCATGGCCATAGCCGGCCTGCACCCGGTGGTGGCCGTGTACGCCACCTTTCTCAACCGTGGGTTTGATCAGGTGTTGATGGATGTTGGGCTGCACGCCATGCCGGTGACCTTCGTGCTCGATCGAGCTGGGATCACTGGGCCCGACGGTCCCAGCCACCATGGTGTGTGGGACATGTCGATTTTGGCCGATGTGCCCGGCATGCGGCTGGCGACGCCGCGCGATGAGCCGACTCTGCGCCGCGTGCTCGGCGAGGCGGTGGCTGATCAGAGCCATCCCACCGCAGTACGTTTCCCCAAGGGTGAAGCGATCAGTTCGGTCCCATCGCTGCGATCACGTGACGGCGTCGACGTCCTCGTCGACCATGAGGATCCCCAGGTGGTGTTGGTCGGGTACGGCCCGATGGCGACGTTGGCGGTCGACGTCGCCCATCGGTTGGCGGACGAGTCAGTGGCGGCCCAGGTGCT
>JAITVA010000010.1 GCA_031286045.1 Propionibacteriaceae bacterium
GGGTACGGCGCCCGCCGGGCCGACTGCGAGCAGGCCTGCGCCGAACTCGGGATCGACACTCTGCGCGAGATCGCGCCCGCTGACCTGGCCATCGCGCTCGCCCGTTTGAGCAATGATCGTCTGCGCCGCCGGGTGCGCCACGTCGTCACTGAGATCGAGCGGGTCCGGCTGGCGGTGACGGCGATGGAGGCCGACGACTTCGCCGAGTTGGGCCGTCTGTTCGTCGATTCGCACGTCTCGATGCGCGATGACTACGAGATTTCCTGCCCTGAATTGGATCTGACCGTGTTGACCGCCCTGGAGTCGGGCGCGCTGGGGGCTCGCATGACTGGGGGCGGGTTCGGCGGGTCAGCCATCGCCTTGGTGTACGAGACCAACCTCGCCGCCACCCAGGACGCCATTCGCAAGGCCTTCACCGCCAGTGGCTACGGTGAGCCAGTCTTCATTATCGCTCAGGCTGGGGCTCCTGCCCGTCGCACCAGCATGTGAGTCACGGGTGGACCGGCCCGGTCCGAGCGTGGGGAGATCGGCCATCCTCGGATGAGCGGGCACCACTTCTTTGAACTCGCACTGCTGGCTCCACCCTCCCCTGAAGCGGCCTTGGTACAGTCACACGCACAATTGCTTCACGGGACGTAGTCTTGTGGAGAAGGCACTCACGTGGAGATTTCTTATATCGTCATGAAAGTCTCTAGTATGACCCTATGAGACTCCCCCTGGGTCTTGGTGAAAGGAGATCAGCTATGGCTGGAACATTTGAGGTTTATCAGGATAAGGCTGGCAAGTACCGCTTCCGTCTGAAGGCTGGCAACGGCCAGATCGTCGCCAGTGGCGAAGCCTACGAGACGAAGAGCGCCGCCAAGGAGGGATGCGCCGCCGTCAAGCGCGCCGCCGCCGATGCCGACATCGTCGAAGTGACCGCCTGATGGGTCGAGTTCCCAAGAACTGAGCAGAGCCGTACCGATTCTGCGGCGGGGGTCAAAGAGTGGCGAAGCTTGAGGCAGCCCTTTCGCTGCAACAGCAACCGGCAGAGTGTGACGTTTCGGAGCGCGTGACGCGAGGTCCGTCTCCGGGCGCGCGGCAGGCGGTAAACTGGGCATGCCCGGTCGACGCGTGTCGAATCGGCCCGCGTGATGACATGACTGGGTGAGGAAGGAGCAGCGTGTCGCGGGTGACAGCAGCCATCACCCAGACCTTCACCTCGCTCAAATACTTCAACTACCGCATGTGGTTCGTCGGCGCCCTGGTGTCAAACATGGGGGCATGGATTCAGCGGGTCGGCCAGGATTGGTTGGTGCTGAAGGAGTTGACCCACAACTCGGGTGTCGCTGCCGGTATCGTCACCGCTCTTCAGTTCGCGCCGGTCTTGTTCCTCTCGCCGTGGGCCGGAGTGCTGGCTGATCGGCTGCCCCGGCGACGACTGCTGATGGCGACCCAGGCGGGCCAAGGGGTGCTCGCACTCGGACTGGGCGCGCTGGTCCTGTTCGGCCACGCCCAACTGTGGCACGTCTATATCTTCGCCCTCCTCTTGGGCTGCGTCACTGCCATCGACGCGCCGGTGCGGCAGACCTTCGTGGCTGAGATGGTGCCGCTGACAAGCCTGCCCAACGCCATCGGACTCAACTCGGCTTCCTTCAACTCGTCTCGGCTGATCGGTCCGGCCCTGGCCGGCCTTCTCATCCAGGCCTTCGGCACGGGCGTGGCCTTCGTCATCAACGGCTTCACCTTCGCCGCCACCATCATCGGTTTGTTATGTATGCGCAAGGCGCAGTTGCACGTCATCGCCAGCGTGAAGAAGGAGAAGGGCCAGATTCGTCAGGCCATTCGGTACATCCGCAATCGGCCTGAGATCTGGCTGATCCTGGTCATGATCGGTGTCATCTCGTCGCTGGGGTTCAACTCGCAACTGACCATCGGCATGATGGCGACCCAGATCTTCGACCGCCAAGCCGGTGAGTTTGGCCTGCTCAGCTCCATTTTCGGGGTTGGCGCTCTGATCGGCGCCCTGATGGCGGCCCGTCGTACTCGGCCCCGCCTGCGCCTCATCATCGGGGCGGCCATCGGCTTCGGCGTCTTCTCCATCATCTCGGCGGTCATGCCGACCTACCTGAGTTTCGGCTTGTCAGGCATCTTCGTCGGCCTGTGCACCCTGACGCTGCTGACCGGCGCCAACGCCACCGTCCAGTTGAGCACCAGTCCACAGATGCGCGGACGGGTCATAGCGTTGTACATGCTGGTCAACCAAGGAGCCACCACCCTCGGAGCCCCCCTGATCGGTTGGATCGCCGAGCAGTTCAACGCCCGTTGGGCCATCGCGGTGGGCGGAATCTCGGCCCTGGTCGTGGCGGTCGTGGTCGTGATCTGGCTGCGTCGACACTGGCGGCTGGCCGCCCACCTGCGGGGGTTCCCGCCGCACATGGTGGTCGACCAGGTCGAGTGACGGGTGAGCTAGGGTCTCGGTGATTACCCGTCCCAGTGTTCAGGTGGCGGCACATGATTGATCATCGCTTCCCCAGGGGTTCCGCAGTGGAGTCATGCGGCCCACCACAACAAGGCGAGGGGGGTATTTTGGGTGAGTCAGATGGTCTCCAACCTTCACGAGGCCCGAAGCCCGTGCGACAAGTGCGTCCGGTTGGCGACGGGTGTGTTCCGGGGGTGGCAATGCAGCCTGGCTATGGTCTTTGTCGATATATCTGCACCCAACTATGGTAAGGATAGTTGTAATCCACGAATGTGGGATGGGAAACCTCCCTGATCGGGGTTGCTTTCGTGTGGTTACTCATCCCAGATGTTAATCCAAGGCCGAAATCACTCACATCGGGGATGAGAAACCGCCATCACCCGGTCTCACCATCACCCCAACCCCGTCCCAGCCGACCCAACTCATCTGACCCTCATCGCTCGTCTCCCCATCACCTGCCTTCGCATCGCCCACTTGGTGGCGATCCTGAGCTATCCCGGCGGGTAGTCGGAAGGGAGTTGACGGCACTGAGGGCACTCCATGCCTTCAAGAGCGTCGAGTGCCTCTGCGATATCACTGATATCAACGGTCAATCCGAGAGGAGCAGTGTCCGGGGTGAAGGGGTGCGCGAGGATGCCGTCGTTCACGAGCACGACAATATCACAGCGCAAATGCAGTGGAATCAGCACACGATCGCGGGAGGACTCCGTCGCGTCCGAACACTCACCCCTCGCGGTTCTCCAACCAGGTCAACACGGCCAGGACCCGACGGTGGGCGGCGGTGTCCTGAGCCAAGTCGAGTTTGGTGAAGATGGACGAGATGTGCTTCTCGACGGCCCCTTCGGACAGGTAGAGACGCTCACAGATGGCCTTGTTGCTCAGGCCCTCGGCGATCAGGCCGAGGACCTCATGCTCGCGCGGTGTCAGGCGTTCCAGGGGCGAGGTGGTTGAGTGAACGAGCAACTGTGACACCACCTCAGGGTCGATGGCGGTGCCGCCGGAGGCGACCCGCTCGATGGCGTCGTTCAGCGCGCTCAGATCGGCGATCCGGTCTTTGAGGAGGTACCCCACCGCGCCGCTGCCATCCATGAACAAAGCGCGTGCATACGACTGCTCGACGTAGGCTGACAACACCAGAATCGGCAACCCAGGGTGACGCTGCCGCAAGGCCACTGCAGCCCGCAGCCCATCATCACTGTTGTCGGGTGGCATGCGCACATCAGTCATCACCAGGTCGGGTGTCTCCGCCTCCACCGCGCTCACCAGATCCGGCGCCGTCCCGACACAGGCGATCACCTCATGGCCCGCTTCCTCCAGCAGTCGTACCAATCCCTCGCGCAGCAAGGCCGAATCCTCAGCCAGGGTGATTCTCATGGGGTCAAGCCTACCGATTCGGTCCAACTCTCACTGCCCGCTCTCGGTGATCAGCAAGAAGGTCGCGAGAACGATTTCGGGAGTGTACGTTCTTGTCGAAGGGTGTTTCCTGTCCCGCTGGGGTGTCTTCTCGACCCCATCTCGGGTCTGCTGTGGAGGAAGAGTCAGGAACCATGGAACCGATGATTAACCATGCGCCGCCATCTGAGCACTGGGACAGGCAATCTTCGACCCCATATCTAGATGAGTTATTCCAAGGGATGGTCGGTGTGGGAGCGTGGGAGTGGGGTGAGGGTGTCGCAGAATCAGT
>JAITVA010000013.1 GCA_031286045.1 Propionibacteriaceae bacterium
AACGCCCGGCGTCGCCATTCAGCCATCGGCTACCTGTCCCCACTAGAATACGAACAACGCCTGGTCGAAAACGCCCAGACGAACTAACAAAACTGTCCGGGATTAGGGGTTCACCCCAACCCAGCCCGTCATCCCTCGACCCCAACACCAGCCCTCCGCAGATGACGCCACACCGTCGACCGATGTACCCCAAACTCACCAGCCAGCCGTTTCGCACCCTCCCCAGCCCGGTAACGATCCACCAACTCGCCCACTCGATCAGGGGTCAAAACGGTTTGAATATTCTGCGAATTCGACAGGATGCAACCCCGAGAATCCACTATCCCAGCACACCCAACAGCCCCACCAGAAGGGACCTCAGCCTCAAATAGTCCCCTGAAAAGGTGTTTCATCTGGTGGTGAAGGTTTGAGGAGTAGCCACTAAGGCCCAGCGTTTCACTCAATACTCATGTGAAGCAGCTTGGAACTGACAGAGTCAGGCGCAATCATTTGCGGCTGTTGGCTGCCCTCGGGGAGAGGGAACCCTCAATTTCTCTACGACCTATAGAGATAGTGCCGTGGAGCCCCGTCGCCGCATCCTCTACCCGTTTCAGGATACCCGGGCGACCTTTGACCGGCGCTTCGGCGCGTGCTCACATGTTGACGCTCACGACCACCCGCCAGTCATCACACACTCGCGACACAGCGTCGTCAATCAATCGTTTCGGCCGCTCGCAGACCCCGGTCAGTCCCAGACTTCACAAGTGGCGACAACTTTCTTCTCCTTGACTGAACACCCGTGGGTCCGTGATGCCGTGAGGCTCACAGGCATGTTGGTTGCCGAGCAACGGTGGTGTATTGTCCGGATCAAGGGGGTACACCATGATCGATTCGTTTCTAGGTATCGCGTGGGAAAACGTCATTATCGGCCTGCTCGGCGGCTTCATTGTCAGTGCCGTCTTCTTCCTGACCAGACGCATCAAAGAATGGCTTCTGCAACGAAAGTATCCGGTCGCTGGAGAATACATCAGCAAGTACGAAGATGTGATCGATGGCCAGCGCGTCATGGTCGCAGCGCCAGCCACACTCAAACAACGTGGTCGCCACATCGAAGGCACGACGGTCATGGATGGGCGCGAGTGGAGTCTGAGCGGCGAACTGTCCAACACCGGGTACATCCACGGGGTCTACTCCGCCGCCGATCCACTCGATCAAGGCGTAGGCAACTTCTTCCTGCGGGTCAGCCTCGATCATCGTCTCGACGGCCTGTGGTCGGGCTACGACTCGGCGAACGATTCGATCGCATCGGGAAGGTACGTTTTCTTTCCAGTCAACTCGTCCTTGGTGGTGCGGGATCGGGTTGCCGACGACCGTTTGGCGCTGCTGCGCATCGCCGACGAGGAGCTTGGGCAGGGGTACTTTGATGACGAGACCGCTTCATCCTCCGACAACGGGGATGATCACTTCATCAAAGTGGCTGACCTTGACGGGAGGCTCACGGGCTTCGCGTATTGCATGATCCAAGACTGGCCCAGCGCCGAACACATCATTCGCGCCTCAGCGCCGCGCCATTTGCGTCATGCCGCAGTTATTGGGGTCATCAAAACCGTCGCTGTCAAGCATGATCAGCAAGGCCGTGGCATCGGGACCGCTCTCTGCCGAGCCTGCTTGGACGAATTCCGTCGCCGCGGCGTGCAGGCCGTCTACTGTGTGGCATGGCGAAACAGAGACACGATCAACATTGGTGGCATCCTGGAACGCGCCAACTTCACCCCGTTCGCGACAGTCGAGGACTACTGGGCCGAAGACTCCACGCGGCAAGGCTACGATTGCCCGACATGCGGAGCGCCGCCCTGCCACTGCGCCGCCGTCATGTACTCCACCATCCTCGACTGACATCTGGCACTGGACTTGCCTTGTCTTCTCCGGGTCTCATTACTATCACCGTGTCAACCTGTCCGAACATCCCTCGCGTTTGGCGGCGATGGAACAGATCAGGCTGAGGTCCCCCGGGGCTGATCTCGCTTTCTTGCCGCTTGGCCTCGCCGATCTTGACAGTGTGCGGCATGCGCCGCAGGTGGCCACGAAGCATGCGCGCATTGATGTGCTCGTCAATAGGTCGTCGGTCTCGATCCTCGCGGATTAGAGAACCGATGATTGCCCACCCCGGCGCCCAGATGGCGGCACATGATTGATCATCGTTTCCTTAGTGTGACTGGATCAAGGTGCTTGGCCGGTGTCGCATTGGCCAAGCGACTAGCCGACGCCAATGCCAATGCCTGACATCGACGTGCAGAGGTGACGATCGACCAGCATAGGCATATAACGACCACAGACGAGATACGCCTGCGATCTACGCTGGGCGTCTCCGTCGACGCTGTCTTCGCGGGACTGCCACCAATAGGAGCACCCCTAGACCGAAGCAAGCAAAGGCGATGCCCAATCCATCCACGGGTTTGTCGGCGTCGAGTGCCAGATAGTGGCGACTTGGATCCTCGGGGTCGTAACGCACGACCAGTGGAGGGGACTCGTAAGCAGAGCAAACGCCACCACCGGCGAGACTCTTGGCGGCGACGCTGAAGTTGTATTGGTAGGACGTACCATCGACAGTGAACGAGTAGACGATGTCACAATAGCTTTGGCTGGAGCGGGCCTTAAACTTGGGGTCCACCGAGATGAGTTGCCCCTGAGTCGAGGCGGTGGCGGCTCGCTGGGTGATCATGATGTCAATTGAGAAGAACAAGGCCAGACAGCCAATCAGGCCAAAAGCCGCCGCCGAGATCGCAAGTATCAACACCTCGGAGTTTACTTTCTTCATGCTGGCCATGACTGCGCCCCGATACTCACCTCAGCCATCGACCCTCCCCTCGCCACCACAACCGACCGCCCACTGGTCGAGTCATCATCAATGAGCCCACACATGGATGCTACAACACTGGACTCAAGCAATGGGCCATCGCCCCTGCTGGCGACAGTCACTACTATCGGAGCGTCCCCAGTTATCTAGACAAGCGACTCACCCCACGCGCGAGCGCGATCCATCTCGCCGTCAACAAGTGGTCCCGAGACGCCGGCGACCCGGAAGTCCGCCCGTGCGATCGTGGAGGTGGCTCGGCTCCGGAGAAGCTTGGCGATAGCTTTCGACGCCGATCCGGCGAAGACACCCCCAGTCACGGTGGAGAAGGCTGCAACCTGGCACTTGGGGTGGGCTGGCAGCGAGCCAAGCCACTCGGCTACCCCTGTGGTCGCATGACGTCCGCCTTGGGTCTCAGCCTGCTGGCGCGTTCGCCGGTTCGGCAACCCCATCGCGTGCGTCGCAGATCCGACGATGAGTTGGTCGACCCCATCGAGTGTAGGAGCGTCACTTGGGTCGTGGCGGCTCACCGTCGCACCTCGGGTGACGAGCCCCGCTTCGATCGCAGCCGCGATCTTTGCCGTGTTGCCGAAATACGACTCTGTCATGATAAGCACTTTCATCTTGCCTCCAGATCGAGTACCCAAAGGTTCCCCGCAAGAGAGCTACGGACTCACTGGCGCGGATTCGAGCGCGAGACCAATGCCACTCTCACTGGCCCGCGTTGGGATCAACGAGATGATTCGAGCCTAGACACCTAACTGCGCGACGCACTAGTAACGAAAGTTAACAAGCTTGATGATATGACGGACTCCGCAACCACGTGCGCCCGCTCTCGAATCGATTCCACTGTCGCCTCCGGCCATCATCTCTGGCCTTCAGGTCGTGGCCACAAGCATGCGGAGCAAGAAGAGCAGGCTCCTCGGTCAACGGAGTGCCGGGCGGAGGCGTGATCCCGTCACTTCTTGTACTGACCCTTGAAGAACTGCAGAAACCGTTTGACCCCCTCGTCTTGCTTGTTGAGCAGAACGATGCCATCGGGGTCTTGGTTGATGTGCTCCGTCACATTCAGCTGGATATATCCTCGCGGAAGGCCATGATGGCGAATGGTGATCTCCTTCGACATGAGACTCTGCTTCGCTTTGGCGATCTCGCTATGTTTCAGATAGTGCGGCTGGCCCCAACTCGACAGGTCCCGATTGAACGGCGCCATGGGAGTGGACACGCCCAACGTGCGTCCCGTCCAGTGGGGACCGGGCAAGGATTGGGGGCTGAAGGAGGCGGCAGGTGGTCGCACTACAATGGCGATATGAAGCAGATCAGTACCTGGCCTCGCACGGTTGCCATCTGTAATATCGCTTGGGCGGCCGCCACAACCGTCATGGTCGTCACAGCTATCGTATTCAAGCACCGCCGTCCTCTGACTGAGAATGAGCCGGGGACGAGGATTGTGAAGGCCTCGGATCTCGACTCGCCATCTGCGGGCGACCCTGCATCTGGACGGTAGATACGCGAGGTCCGGCCACGGGGAGCCATCTCATATAGATATAGCTACATATCTAGGTGATATATCTACTATTGGCTAAGAGACCGCCCGCCGTAACTCCGACACCTCGCTCGCGCTCAGCCGCCGCACGGGTAAACCCCACATCACAAGGTGAAGCATGGCCGCCTGCTCCAGTTCATAGGCGATGGAGGCGGCTTGGCTCAGGGATCCGCCTATTGCCATACACCCGTGGTTGGCCATCAGGATCGCACGGTGGCCCCGCGCCACAAGCGCACCCAGCTTCGCGGCCGATCGGGCGGAACCCGGCGCCGCATAGGGCACCACGGCGACTGGCCCGGCCCGCATCGTCAGATACGGGGTCATGGCCGGGATCGCATCATAGGGGTCCAGCCCAGCCAAGCACGACACCGCAGCCACATAGGGGGCATGGAGGTGAATCACAGCGCCAATAGAGGGATCCGCTGCATAGATCGCAGCGTGTAGGACACTCTCTTTGGTCGGCCTCGGCCCACTGCGATGGTGACCGTCCCTGTCGAGTCGACTGAGTCGCGCCGGATCCAAGGCGCCGAGAGCCACACCGGTCGGGGTGCACAGAATACCGTCGGTCAGACGCACACTCAGGTTCCCGGTCGTTCCAGGAGAAAGACCCGCCGCAGTGAGTTCGCCGCCCAAGGTCGTGATCGACGATGCAGCCTGATCGAGTTCAGCTCCCCCATCACAGCCGCCTTGAGACCGCTTCGAAGCCAGCTCGGCCTCATCGGCGTCGCGACGATCGAGACATCGATCGCGGTCTCCACTGCCCCTGGTCGCATCATCGACCCCTCGTTGACTGCAGCGCCCCATCGTCTCACTCACCCCTCACTGCTTGAGTGAACAGGTCCTCTGTTCCAAAGTTGCCGGACTTCAGCATCAGATGAGGCAGCCCTTCATCAACTGGAAAAAGCCAGGGCACGCCGGGTGCCAACTCGGGGCCCACCGCGACACTCCTGACCTGAAGCGCCGTGTTGACAGCTCCCGCCGTCTCCCCACCAGCCACAAGAATCCTCCGAAAACCCTCGGCGGCTCCTGCTCGCGCCAATGCGCCGAAAGCGTTCTCGACCAATCGGGCGGCGAAGTCTCGGCCAAGGCGCTGTTGCACACTGGCGACGACCTCGGGAGACTGCGACGAGACGACCATGGGCGCCCGCTCGACATTCGCCTTGATGAAGTCGATGGCCTGTGTCAGATGCTGAGTGTCTACGGCCAACTGCTGCGGGTCGAGCACGAAACAGGGGTGGGACAAGGAGTAGTGGGCTGCCTGTCGGCGAGTGGCAACCGAGCAGCTTCCCGCCAGCACCAGGGCCGGGCCCTGATGCTGGTCGCGCGAGCCCGCATCCCGAGCCTCGGCGGCTGTCTGGGACCCCTGCTGGTCCGAGCCCGCAGCCCCGCCCAGAGTTCTCAGTTCACGATCTCGGGCCGCACCCCCCAAGGTGACCCTGCGCCAGGCCGCGTACTGTCGTGCCAGAGCCCCCGCCAAACCAGCCGATCCAGACGACATTGGCTCATTCTTGACGGCTTCGGCGATCTGATCGAGATCCTGCTCGCAGATGGAGTCAACAATCAGGTTCCTGACCGGCGCCTGCTCGATGGCCTGCCGAAGCGCGAACCCACCAGCGGCGACGATCGCGTGATCGATCAGGTGACTTGGCTGCGTCGACTGCGCGTCGAGCAGGCGCATCAGGCTGGAGTCCCTCATCGGGGTGAGCGGATGATCGCGCATTGACGACTCCGCCAGAGGCTGATCCCCCACGAAAAGAACACCCTGATAGACCGTCCGTTGGTTCTCGGGAGCGGCAGGAGCCACCGCCACGTGGCGAGCATCGAGGCGGCGCGCCACCGCATCAAGAATGGGGCCGATGTTCCCTTGAGAAGTCGAGTCGAATGTCGAGCAGTACTTCACGTAGATATGCCCGACTCCCAGACCGAGAAGCCACTCGAGGGCGTCAAGACTGGCGCGGACGGCGACATCC
>JAITVA010000022.1 GCA_031286045.1 Propionibacteriaceae bacterium
CGAAACGGTACGTTGGCGGGGCTGGGAGGGGTACCCGCCAACGTACCGGCACCATCGGCTTCGACCATCCGCCAAGCGGCGCGAGGGAGGATTCGCGCTTGATCGCTCAGCGACAGGAACCAGACCACCCCGACAGGCGGGGGGATGGTGACTGCGGACAATTTAACCACGGGCAGACAAGCCCTCCCGCGCGATTGCCGTGGTTTGCAGGAGTTGGCTCCAGGTTTTCAGTTTTCGGCGCTGGATAAGGGGTTTTGCCGAAGAGCTTTTCGGCGGAACCGCTAGGCTGCGGCTTGCGCGCGGACCTTGGTCATGTCGAGCTCTTGGACCTTCGTGATGAGCTGCTCGAAATCAGGTCCGCGTAGGGCGCCGGCTTGAGAGAAGACCAGGATGCCGTCACGGAAGGCCATGATCGTCGGGATCGCCGAGATGCCCAACTCGCCGGACAGCGCGACTTCGGCTTCAGTGTCGACCGAGCCGAAAGTGATGTCGGGGTGAGCCTCGGCGGCCTTGTCATAGATGGGGCGGAACATCTTGCAGGGCTGGCACCACGAGGCCCAGCAGTCGATGAAGACAATTCCTGGTTGTGATGTGACAGAGTGGAATGTGCTCTGAGTGATGGCAATTACTGACATAATGGGAAGTATACCCGTAGGGGTATCCACTGTCTATGATTTCTATAAGGCATCATGTTAGGATGCTGCAGAAAGGAGATTTCATGAAAATACTCACCATGCTCGGCAGCCTGCGGGCTCAGTCCTCAAACGGTGTCGTTCTCAACGATATTGAGCGACTGATTCGCGTCGCTGATCCGACGGCCGAGTTGACAAGGGCTGACATTGGCAGCCTGCCACTGTTCAATCAGGATGACGAACTGGAGCTGAGCGACCCGGTGCGCGTTCTGAAAGACCAGATCGTCGCGAGCGACGCCATCCTCATTCTCACTCCGGAATACAACCGCGCACTGCCCGGCGTGCTGAAGAACGCGCTGGATTGGGCGTCTCGTCCATGGGGGCATAACAGTTTCGCGGGCAAGCCGGTCGCGATCGGTGGCGCCTCTCCGGGGGCGATCGGCACGGCGTTGGCTCAGGCCGACCTGCGCAAGGTGCTGGCCTTCCTTGACGCCCGCGTCATGGCCCAGCCGGAGTTGTATGTCAGCCATGTCGACCAGTCGTTCGACATTGATGGGCGTGCCTTCCCTTCCACTGAGGAGTTCCTCACTGGTTGGGTCGACTCGGTGCTCAAGTTCTTCGAGAACGGGCAGTGATGTCTGCACTGTGACGGTGTCATAGCGTCTCACTGAAGAACTGTGGGGGCGGCGTGCGGCGGGGGGCTGCAGCCGCCCCCGCGTCGTATGTCCGACTGCCACTGCAAGACATCACATTAAGAAAATCTCAGATAACAATATATATGTGTATGATAGACTTCTATCTATGAGTCGTGTGTCAGGTCCAAAGCGCGCTTCATCGCTGGGAATGTTTTTGCTGGTCAGTGTTCTGGCAGGCCTATTGGTCGCTGGGCTCACCATCCCCGTGGCTGCGGTCGCGGGAGTCGCCTCCAATGTCGTCTCCGAGTCGATGACTGATCTTCCAGTCGATTTGGAAGCCAAGCCGCCGGCCGAGCCAACCGAGATCTTCTTGGCTGACGGTTCCCGGTTGGCTCAGCTCTACGATGAGTACCGCGTGCCGGTGAAATTGGATCAGATCGCCGCGATCATGCAGAAGGCGCAGGTCGCCATCGAAGACAACCGTTTCTATGAGCATGGTGCCCTCGACCTCAAGTCGCTGGCCAAGGCCGCTTTGGGTTACTTCACCAGCGACGGCGGTGGCGGTGGTTCGACCCTGACCCAGCAATACGTCAAACAGGTTCTGATTGAGAACGCGGTCACCAACACCCAATTGACCGAGGCTGAGCGCGAGAAGGCCATCGAGGCGGCCCAGGCTCGAACCCTCAGTCGCAAGATCGCTGAGATGAAGTACGCCATCGCGGTCGAGAAGAAGCTGTCCAAAGACCAGATCTTGGAGAACTACCTCAACATCGCCTATTACGGCGACCATGTCTATGGTGTCGAGGCGGCGGCGCATCATTACTTCAACACCACGGCGGCCAACTTGACCTTGGCTCAAGCGGCTATGCTGGCCGGCCTGGTTCAGACCCCGGGGCGCAACCCGGTCGATGATCTGCCTGGTGCGATCGACCGTCGTGACACCGTCCTCGACCGTATGCAGGAGTTGGGCATCATCACCGCGGATGAGTCGGCCGCAGCCCAGGCGGAGGGATTCGACGCGACCTTGGTGCAGGAGCAACTCAGTGGCTGCGCCAACGTTCAAGACTATGCCTACAAGCAGATCTGCGAATACACCATGACGAAGTTGGGCCAGAATGAGAACCTTGGCAGCGACAAGGAATCCGTCATGGCCAACCTCCGACTCGGCGGCTACACCATCAACACGACCATCGATCCCAGCAAACAGCACGCCGCCCAAGACGCCCTGTCCGCGCAGATTCCGGCCGGCGCCCCGGTGAAGTCCTCCATGGCCATGATGCAGCCGGGGACTGGCTACATTCTCGCCGCAGTGCAGAATCGCACCGAGATCCCGTCCGGGTCAGACGACGACGCCACCCAGTTGGCCCAAGGCAAGACCGCCTACCAGTATTTCGCCCCTGAGGCGGATGGTGGGGCTGGAGCTCAGGGTGGCTCGACTTTCAAGCCCTTCGTCGTGGCGGCCGCCCTTGGCGCAGGCATCCCGCCGTCGAAGACCTTCGTCTCTCCAGCCAAGAAGACTTTCCCCAAGGGTATGGACTTCAAGGGCTGCACACCGGATCAGCCAATTCTCGTCACCGAGGCGGGTGGCTGGCCGGTGACCAACTCGCCGGCTTTCAGCAGCACCCCTGACATGTACAAAGGCGCGGCCAACTCGGTCAACACCTACTTCGTTCAGCTCGAACAGATGGTCGGTGTGTGCGCGGCGGTCAACATGGCCGCCCTGACGGGAGCCAACCTCGATCCGGCCCTGGGCGTGGTCGGTGTGGATGGGAGTTACATGGCCCCGTCCTTCACGCTGGGCGTCGCCACCGTCTCACCTCTACAGATGGCCACCGTGTATTCGACCTTCGCCGCGCGAGGTGTGCGCTGCGATCCGATCATCGTCGCATCCATCAAGGACCGCGACGGGGTTGACGTCCCGACACCGACGGGGAACTGCCAACAGGTCATCCGTCCAGAAGTCGCCGACGGCGTCAATGCCGTTCTGAACAATGCCTTCACCACTGGAACGGCCAGCGGCTACAACTTGGCTGATCGTCGAGATGTGTCCGGCAAGACCGGCACGACCGATGACGGCCAGTCAGCCTGGGTCGTCGGCTACACCCCCAACATCGTCGGCATCGTCAACGTCAGCTACGACTCCTCACCGGTCTTGATCGACTTCTGGAGGGCGCGAGGATTCTCCATGTCGGGCCTTGACTTGGGCAACGGCAACATTCTTAATGGTTTCGGGGCGGCTGATTCCGGGCCGATCTGGAAAGCGGCCATGGATGTGGCTGTACAGTCCGTGCCAGCCGACAAGTTCACCAAGCCCTCGGCTGAGATTATCAACGGCAAGAAGACAACGCCGCCATCCTTCGCTGGCATGGGGGCGAGCCAGGCCAAGCAGACGGCCGAGGCGGCAGGATTCTCGGTGGTGGAGAAGAAGGTGTACGACGAATCGCCAGCGGGCACCTACCTCAGCACCACCTGTCAGGCCGTTTATGGTGGCACCTGCACTCAGCTCTTCTCTCAAGGGCCTCGCCCTGAGGATCCGAAGCCGCCGACTCCGTCTGACTCGGCGTCCACGGCCGGCCTGCAAAACGAGCCTGGGCAGTGAGCATGGTGGCGCGGCCACGGTTCCTCGCCGCCTTGTGGATCGGCAAGGCGGCGGCAGCCTTGATCGGTTTGCTCGCGCCTAGTCGGGGCACCAACAAGTCGGGTGAGGTCGCCTGTCGGATCATGCCCGGTTTCTTGGAGGGGTTCACGGGCATTGACCCGGCCAAGACGATCTTCATCACTGGGACCAATGGCAAGTCCACATCGAACAACATGGTGGTGCACGCCTTCAGGACAGCCGGACGAACCGTCGCGACGAACTTGGAGGGCGCCAACCAGAAGACTGGCATCGCCACCACTCTGCTCAAAAGCT
>JAITVA010000087.1 GCA_031286045.1 Propionibacteriaceae bacterium
TCTGCCTTGACCGGAGTGTTCGAGATATACGGCACCACCTCGCCCTATGTCCTCTGGTTCCAGGTGACCGGCGCGCTGTTCATTGTGATAGCCTGGAGTCGGCATGGCTGGATGCTGCGGTCTGGCCGAGTCACCCTAGACTCGCCTGATGCCGCGTGACACCTCCAGACACGCGCCCGCCCGTCTACACTGGCATTCATGAAAACCGCTCATGCTGAGATTGTGGAAGAACTGAACAAGCGCTGGCCGGAGGACAAAATCGGTCCGTCTTTGGCGCGGATCTCAGCCTTGATGGGGCTGTTGGGCGAGCCGCAAGAGTCCGCTCCGGTGATCCAGATCACTGGGACGAATGGTAAGGGTTCGACTGCCATCATGATCGACGCCTTGCTGCGGGCCCAAGGGCTTCGCACCGGGCGCTACGTCTCACCGCATCTCATCGACCCGCGAGAGCGGATCAATGTCGACGGCCAACCCATCAGCGAGGAGGACTTCGACCGGGTGTGGACCGACATCGAGCCCTATGTGCGCATGGTCGACGCTCAGCTGATCGACGGCATCGCCATGACCGGCTTCGAGGTGTTGACGGCCATGGCCTACGCGGCTTTCGCTGACGCGCCGGTCGACGTCCAGGTGGTCGAGGTTGGGATGGGGGGCTCGTGGGACGCCACCACGGTGGCCGACGCTGATGTGGCTGTCTTCACCCCGATCAGTCTTGACCACATGGAGTACCTCGGTGACGACGTGGAACAGATAGCTGCCGAAAAAGCAGGGATCATCAAGGCCAACAGTCATGTCGTGATCGCGGGTCAGGAACCCGCCGCCGCCAAGGCAATTCTTCATCGTTGTGCTGAACTAGGTGTGCCCGTCAGTCGAGAGGGCGTCGATTTCACCTTGTTGGACCGCCAATTGGCGGTCGGCGGTCAGGTCATCCGACTGGAGTCGGCCACTGGACCAGTCGGGGACGTCTACCTTCCGGCCTATGGCGCCGCCATGGCGGCCAATGCGGTCCTGGCGGTCGGCGCGGTCGAGGCGCTCGATGGCATGCGTGGGTTGGATCCGAAGGTGATCGAGGATGGCTTCGGTCAGGTCAGGGTGCCCGCACGCACCGAGCGGGTTCACGTCGCCCCACCCATCGTCATCGACACCTGTCATAATCCTGCCGCCGTCGCCTCGACCCTGGACAGTGTTGACGAGGCCTTCGCCTTCGCCCCACAGATCGCGGTCTGGGGAATGATGGCTGACAAGCAGATTGAAGCAGTCCTACGCTTGGTCGAGCCGCGCGTGTCGAGCATCGTCGTGACCCAGGCGGTCACGAGTCGAGCCATGCCGGCGGTCGAACTGGGGCGGATGGCGACCGACATCTTCGGGGCGAATCGTGTCATTGTGCGCTCTGACCTGGCTGCGGCGATCGACGAGGCCGTTCGTCTGGCCGATGACGCCGGGGCCGGCGCAGGAATCCTTCTGGCCGGTTCAGTCGCCTTGGCTGGCCAGGCTCGGGCTTTGCTGGAACCGACCATGTCCCAGGCTGACGAGTGAGCCGCTCATGTTGTGGATCGCTGGGTTCTTCTTTGTGTTGTTCCTCGTGCGGGTGCTGCTCGACGCCCGGGCGATGCGGGCTGGGGTCTACCTTCTGCTGGCTTTGATGTTCCTGGCTGGCGAGGGACTGTTTTTGATCTTCATGGCGGCCGGTGAGCGTGAGGTCGGCGCCTACGCTTTGTTGGCGCTGTTCTTGCTGGCGATTGTGACCGTGTTGGTGTTGTGCGTCCTGCTCATCCTCAACGGCGTGACCATGCTGCGCCGGGAGGGGCGTCGACTGAGCAACTCCTTGTCCTTGCTGGTCGGCGTCCTTTTCTTGGCCGAGATCACCTGGGCCATCGTGAGCATCTTCACCACGTCTTCGGTCATGCTCGCGTGGACGATGGTGTTGTTCGTGCCGAGCGCCTACATCAGTCTCGGCTTTGTGGCCTACGCCTTGTACTCATGGTTGTACCAGGGCGGGACTCGCCTGTTGGGGCGTCCCGCCAAGACGGTCGTGGTGCTCGGATCGGGCCTGGTCCACGGTGAGGTGCCGCCGCTGCTGGCCAGTCGACTCAACCGGGGCAAGACCATGCTGAAGCGCTCGATCGACGCTGGCGTCGACCCGGTCATTGTGGTGTCGGGTGGCAAAGGGTCCGACGAGTCCCGCTCGGAGGCCGCCGCCATGGCCGAGTACCTGGTCATGAGCGGCGTTGAGCCAGCCCGAATACTCCAAGAGGACCAGTCCCGCAACACTGAGCAGAACATCGTCAACACCGAGTTGGTCTTGGCTGATCACGGCATCAGCGGGCGGGTCGCGGTGGTGACCAACAATTTCCATGCTTTCAGGTCGGCGCTGTTGATGCGTCAGGCCAAGATGCCGGGATACGTCATCGGCGCTCCGACCGCCAGCTACTATTGGCCGTCGGCTTCGATTCGTGAGTTCGTCGCCATCATTCGCGACCACCCTTGGTTCACGGTGATCGTGTTGGGTCTGACCTGGGTGCCGCTGCTGATCGTCACGGTCTACTTCACAGTCAGCAACTGGGGGGTGGTGTGAGACGATGGGTAGCAGTGGCGGGCTGGCGCGGGGTCGCTGATCAGCGATCTGCGTTTGATCCCGGCCTTGCCGATGAACTAAGATGGGCCGTCGGTGTCTTATGGACTCCTGGTCCGCCCTGTGGCGGGAAATGATTCGAGACGAGAGTAGGCGAGCGGTGTACGCGATTGTGCGTGGTGGCAGTAGGCAGCACAAAGTCACAACAGGTGATGTGCTGGAAATTGACGTGGTGGAGACCAAGGTCGGCGACACGATCGACCTGCCTGCCGTGCTCCTGGTCGACGGCGACACGGTGACGTCCGACGCCAAGGCCTTGGCCAAGGTCAAGGTGACGGCCGAGGTTCTGAACGAGACCAAGGGGCCAAAGATCAAGATTTGGAAGTTCAAGAACAAGACTGGGTACAAGAAGCGTCAGGGCCATCGCCAGCGCTACACCCAGGTGAAGATCACCGGGATCAAGTGAGGTAGAGACATGGCACACAAAAAGGGAGCATCATCGTCCAGGAACGGTCGCGACTCGTCGGCGCAGTTCCTTGGTGTCAAGCGCTACGGCGGCCAGCAGGTCAACGCCGGTGAGATCATCGTGCGTCAGCACGGCACTCATTTCCACCCTGGCGACAACGTTGGGCGCGGCGGTGACGACACGCTGTTCGCTCTGAGCGCTGGCAAGGTTCAGTTTGGCGAACGCCGCGGACGTCAGATCGTCTCGATTGAGGCGTGACGCAGATTTGTCAGGCCGAGCTATCCTGAAGGAACAGGTGCTCGGTTGCTGGGTGAGGCGGTCCCTGGAGGGCCGCCTTTTCCGTTGTGGGCGCGGTGGTCTGTCACGGGACACACGAGGGCCTGCGTGAGATTGTGTCGGCGCCGGAGGGGGACCCTACCGGCGGTGACGGCCAAGCAGAGGAGTTGACATGGCCATTCCTTCGTTCGTCGACACTGTGCGACTGCATGTCGCAGGTGGGCGCGGCGGCCACGGTTGCGCCTCGATCCACCGTGAGAAGTTCAAGCCCCTCGGCGGGCCAGACGGGGGCAACGGGGGTAACGGCGGTTCGGTGATCTTGAGGGTCGATCCCCAGGTCACGACGCTGATCGACTACCATCATCACTCGACACGTCAGGCCGCCAATGGCGATCCGGGCCAGGGCAACTACCGCAACGGGGCCAATGGTCGCGACATCGTGCTGACCGTGCCCGAGGGAACTGTCGTCCGTGACGCCGCGACGGGCGAGGTCATGGCTGATCTGGTCGGTTCGGCTTCCGAAATGGTGGTCGCCGCTGGTGGGCGGGGTGGCTTGGGCAACGATGCCTTGGCGACCAAAGCTCGCAAGGCGCCTGGGTTCGCCCTTCTGGGTGAGGACGGCGACGACCGTGAGATCGTGTTGGAACTGAAGGTTCTGGCCGACATCGGGTTGGTCGGATTCCCTTCGGCGGGCAAATCATCACTGGTCGCGGCCATTTCTGCGGCTCGCCCCGAGATCGCAGACTATCCCTTCACCACCTTGGTTCCTCACCTCGGGGTGGTCAAGGCTGGCGCGGTCACCTTCACTGTGGCTGACGTGCCCGGCCTGATCCCCGGCGCCGCCCAGGGCAAAGGTCTGGGCCTGGACTTTCTGCGCCACATCGAGCGGTGTCAGGCTTTGGTTCATGTGATCGATTGCGCCACCTACGAGCCTGGTCGCGATCCGCTGTCCGATCTTGACGCGCTGGAGGCGGAACTGGCGGCCTACGGCGGGCTGGAGGATCGCCCCCGATTGGTGGCCTTGAACAAGATCGACGTTCCCGACGGGGCTGAGTTGGCCCAGATGGTCGAGCCGGACCTGCGCGAACGCGGTCTGGAGGTGTACCCCATCTCGACCAAGACGGGCGAGGGCTTGAAAGCGTTGACTTTCGCCATGGCCCACGTGGTCGAGCAAAGACGGGCCACCCTGCCGGCCAGCCCGGCGCCAGTGCCCGTGGTGGTGCGTCCGAAACCCATCGACGCGCCGGAGTTCACCATCGCCCATGAGTCGGACGACCAGGGTGGGTGGCTCTGGCATGTCCGCGGTGACAAGCCTGAACGGTGGGTGCGTCAGACGGACTTCCGCAACGCCGAGGCGGTCGGCTACCTGGCCGACCGGCTCAACAAGATTGGCATCGAAGAGGAGTTGTTGGCCATGGGGGCGCAGCCTGGCGACGCCGTGGCGATCGGTGGCACCGACGCTGTCATCTTCGATTTCGCGCCTCAGATCGACCTTGGGGCCGAGTTGCTGGCCCGTCGTGGCCAGGACAATCGCTTGGAAGAGCCAAGGCCAGCCGTGCGCAGGCGCCGGGCCATGGACGCCGAATACCATGCGGCCAAGCAGGCGGTCAAAGACGCCGAGCAGGCCATCTCAGCGGTCCTGGTCGGGCTCGATCCGACCGATTTTGATGGTGACAAGCCCGACACTGATGACGACACGATTGATGATGAAGCGATCGGCGAGACTGATGGTGTGACGGGCGACGCTCGTGACCACAGTGACGGCAGACATGACATGGGAAAGGGACAGTGATGGCATCAGCGACAGGGACGACCGATCGGCACGGCGACACGATCACGATGTACGGGGCGGCCTGGTGCGTCGATTGCCGCAACGCGCAGGCGGTGCTCCAGGCGGAGGCTGCGGCCTACGACTACGTCGATCTGATGGCGGACGAGTCGGCGGCGACCACGGCGGAGGAGATCTCGGGTCAAAAGCACATCCCGGTTGTCGTCTTCCCCGATGGGGTGTTCTACGTCGAGCCGACCAAGGCCGAGCTGGCCCTGAAGATTCGCAGTTTGAGTACGGACAACGCGTAAGGTTCGCGTTAGATAGCTGGTAAGCTGAGCGGCATGACTGAAGTGACGGGTACTGAAGCAGGGTTGTTGCACGAGCCCGGGGTCAAACGGCTGCGCCTTGGCGTCATGGGTGGCACCTTCGATCCGATCCATCACGGCCACTTGGTGGCCGCCTCAGAGGTGGCGGCTCGATTTGGTCTGCACGAGGTGGTGTTCGTTCCGACGGGGCGCTCCTGGCAGAAGGCCGATCGCCAGGTGTCCTCTCCTGAGGACCGCTACCTGATGACGGTCATCGCGACAGCCTCGAACCCACGATTCTCCGTCTCGCGGGTCGACATCGATCGCCAAGCCGACACCTACACCGTCGACACCTTGGCCGATCTGCACAAGCTGCGCGGACCGGACGCCGACCTGTTCTTCATCACCGGAGCGGACGCCCTCTCCAACATCCTGACTTGGCGTGGCGCGGCTGACTTGTTCGACCTGGCCAGCTTCGTCGGGGTGTCGCGTCCAGGTTCGCCCTTGAAGATGGAGACCATCGAACATCTGCCGAAAGACAAGGTGACCTTGATGGAGGTGCCTGCTCTGGCCATCTCCTCGACAGCCTGCCGGGAGCGGGTTCAGGCCGGCTTGCCCATCTGGTACCTTGTCCCCGATGGTATCGTCCAATACATACAAAAGCGCGGGTTGTACCGCGAGACAGGGGTTGATCAGTGACGGCAAGCGCTGATGCTTTGCGCATCGCGGAAGAGGCAGTGGCAGGGGCAGAAGACAAACTCGGGCGGGACATCCTCGTGCTCGACGTCTCCGACAAGCTTGGCATCGCCGATGTCTTCGTCATCGTGTCGGGGTCGAACGAGCGTCAGGTCGGGGCCATCGTCGACGAGGTCGAGAAGCGCTGTCTGCTGGCTGGCTACAAACCCTTGCGGCGCGAAGGCGACCGGGAGGACCCCTGGGTTTTGCTGGATTACTTCGACACCATCGTCCACGTTCAAAACGTAGAAGCCAGAGCCGAATACGCGCTGGACCGACTGTGGAAGGATTGTCCAGTCGTGGCGGTGAGCCAGCCCGCCATGAGTGGCGGACCGGTCAGCCTATGAGCGTCGGCGAGATATTCAACCCTGGCCTGCGCCATTGGAACGAGTTC
>JAITVA010000163.1 GCA_031286045.1 Propionibacteriaceae bacterium
AACGTGTCCGCGTCGATCCCGGCCCGACAAGCCAGGGCGTAGCCCTCAGCCAGGACAACCAGATTGGTCATACCGATGTGGTTCGAGATCAGCTTGAAGATCGTCGCGCCCTCGACCGAACCCATGTCATGGACGGAGTCGGTCATCTGATCGAGCACAGGGGCCAAGCGGGCGACCAGACCAGCCGGTCCACCGACGAATCCGGGCACCTCGCCCCTCTCGGCATGTTGGGGTGTGCGTCCCAAGGTGCAGCAGACAAGACCCGCCGCAGGACTGGTCTCGATCAGCCCAGACAGACGCCGAGCACAGGCCGGGTCAATGGTCGACAGGTCGAGCGCGATGACATCCTCGCCTAGCTGAGGGACCAGCTCGGCCCAAACGGCCTCGACGATCTCAGGTGTCGGCAAAGAGGTCATCACGACATCCGCGTCGCTGGCTGCGGAGGCGGCATTGACAACCGCCTCCGCTCCAGCCTCAACTGCGCGCTGGACCGCTAGGGGGTCGCGGTCGTACACGCGCACGGTGAAAGGGCCCTGGGCCAGGCGACGCGCCACCGCGCCGCCCATGGCCCCCAACCCGATGAAACCGATGGTCGCTGGCTTGGTCATGCCCGGTTCTCCACGCTGACCTGAGCCAAGACAGCGTCATCCTCGGCGTCGACGTCGGCGCCGATCGGCTCCCACTTGATGAGCAAGCAGGTCAGGAAGCCGACCAGCGGCACCAGAGCCAGCCAGTAGAAGGCGTCGGTCTTGAGCGCGCCCCACAGCATCGGCCACAGGATCAGACCGGCGATGGCGCCGATGCGCATGATGGCGCGGGCGAAACCGATGCCAGCCGGACGAATGGTCGGCGGGTAGGACAATGTGGCGATGGTCATGCCCAATCCACCGGGGCCAGCCGAGTGGAAGAAGATGATCAAACCGAGCAGGATGAGCGCCAGCCAGGGGTTGGTGGTGGCCAACGCGCCGAGCGCGATCAGGGCCACGACGACGGCGCCGAAGCCGATCATGGACTGCTTGCGAGCACCGAAACGATGCACGATGATCGAGCCGATGGCGCCGCCGGTGATGCCAGCGACAGCGTTGACCACAGCCGAGCCGGACAGAGAGGCAGTCAGTCCGCCGGTCAAGATTCCCGCCAGGGTCAAGGGCAGATACACCCCGACGGCGTTGTACTGCCAGGCCTGCATCGTCGCGACGACGCAACCAAGGATGGTGCGACGACGGTACACCGGGGAGAAGAGCACGGAGTAGGCCCCGTGAACCTTGGTCTGCGCTTCGGCCTGTGACTGGGCGTCGCTCGCGATGGTCACATCGACGCCGTAGCGCTCACGCAGAATGGCCGCCGCCTGGGTGTAGTGGTGCTGACGCGCCGCCCAGATGGCGGACTCACCGATGAAGATGTACCGCGTGATCATGACGATGATCGCGAAGATGGCGCCGACGAAGATGCCGTAGCGCCACAAGGTCGCCTCTTCAGCACCGGCCGACGTGATGGCGAGCAGGACGAGGAAGACGACGGTGGTCGAGACGTACCAGCCCATCTGCCACAGGTTGACCGAACGACCCGACTTCTTCGAGCGCGCCCCAGTCAACTCGGCGACGGCGTTGGTCGCCAGCGGGAAGTCGATGCCGAGTCCCAGCCCCATCAGGACACGCAGGACCAGCACCCACCACAGGTTCGGGGCCACGGCGACAGCCGCCGCCGCGATGGTGCACATACCCATACCGAGCAGGAAGGCCTTCTTTTGACCGAGCGACTCAATGATCGGACGCGACAGCAGCCCGCCGATCAGGGCCGCCACAAGGACGGAGGCGTTGACCGTGGCGGCCAGGCCCTGGGAGACCTCGAACTGCTTGGCGATGTACTTGTTGCCGAAGCCGATCATGGCCGCTTGATAGGCGTCGATCAGGATGCCGCCGAGGGCGACGAAGACGAAGCCGATACCACCGCGCACAGCGGGGTGTTCATTGATGATGTCGATGACGTCCTGGGGTTTACGGATCGTCAACGAAGGGGGTTGGACTGTTGTTGTCATGGCCTTCCTTGGGTGTGTTAGGGGATGGAGGTCGGATCAGGTCGATCAGTCGCTCAGACTGATCAGCACTTTGATGGAGTCGGGCTCTTGCGCGCGGGCATAAGCCTTCGGCGCGTCCTCAAGACTGAAGACGTCGGTCACGAGCCGGGCGGCGTCGAAGCGACCGTCGGCCAGCCAAGCGATGGCGTCGGCGAAGTCAGACGGGACATACATCCCCGAGCTGACCAGATCGCGCTCGAACCGTTGCATGCTCGGCAGCGGGATCTCACGCGGGCCGGACGGCACGCCCATGACCACGACCGTGCCGCCGGCGACGACCCTGGTGCAGGCCTCGGTCAAGGTGGCCTGGGCCGCCACCACGTCGATGACACCAGTGAAGGTCTCAGCCGGGTCGAGTTCGCCAGGCGCGAAGGTACGGTCGGCGCCGAGCGTGGCTGCCAACTGACGCTTGGTCGGGTCGAGATCAACCGAGGTGATCTGGCCGGCGCCCATGATGCGCAAGGCTTGGATCACCGACAAGCCGATGGTGCCAGCACCGATGACGAGCACGTTCTCACGGGCTGACTCGGGCAAGCGCCCGACACAGTGGCGGGCACAGGTGGCCGGTTCGGCGAAGGCCAGCACCTGCCAGGGCAGATCGCGCGGCGCGATGTGCAGGTTGCGGGCAGGCACGACCTGGCTGGTGCGTCCGAACCCAGGGGCGCGGAAGCCTGCCACCATCGGCGGCTCGCACAGGTTGTATCGCCCGGCCAGGCAAGCGCGGCAGTGGCCACAGGCCATGATCGGGTCGACCACGACATGGTCTCCAACCTCCACACCCTCGACCTCGGGCCCGACTTCGGTCACCTCGGCGCAGATCTCATGGCCGGGCACGGTCGGCGGCTGGGCGAAGGGGTGCCCACCGGCCAAAACATGCAGGTCAGAGCCGCAGATGCCGATGTACTTCGCGGCGACGCGGACCTGGCCTGGTTCGAGTGCGGCGTGAGGATCGTCGTACTGTTCGGTGGTGACCGACCCGATGGCGTCGAAGACGATCTTGCGTTGTGTGCTCATGTCTGATTCCTTTCTATTCATCTTTGAAAACTGGTCCGGTCAGCGACCGGCGACGGCCTCGTCCACGATGTCGCCCAAGCGGCGCAGCCTGGGCACAGCGACGTCGGCCAGCATCGTGGCAGTGTTGCGTGCGCCGACCACCGACGCCCACACCGCCCGACCAGCCAGGAAGCCGGAGGCCCCGGCGCGGCAGGCGATGCGCACGGCGTTGCCGAAGAGGTCGGCCTGGACTCCCGACGAGAGGATCACCCACGTGGTGTCGAGGCAGTCGTTGAGACGCTGACAGGCTGCGAGTAGGGTCGCGTCGTCAGCGTCGCCGCCGTAAGGCATCTCCCCCTTGTAAAGATCGGCGCCGGTCGCGCCCAACTCTTGGGCGGCCGCGATGATGGCGGCCTCATGGTCGAAGGTGGCGCCACGGCGGGGCGGGCGCACCACTGGCTCAATGATCGACAGCAGTCCGGCGTCATGGCAGCGCTTGTTGAAGTCGGCCACCATCGCCAAACGATCCTCAGCCGGTTCGTCCGAGCGCCACAACACCAGCAACTTCAGGGCCGCCACGCCTTGGGCCTTGGCCGCGACCGGATCGACCCCTTGGTCGATCGTCACCGAGTCAACCGGGATGCCGTTGCCGGGGTGGAAGTCGTCGCCCGCCAGGATGAGCCCGGCGCCAGCGGCGACCGCCCCAGCCTCACGCACGGCGTCATAACTGAACTGCCGATCGACCAGCACGGCCGAGGCGTAGGGCGACAGAATCGACGCGGCCGTGACCTTGAAGTCGGTCAACACCGAGTCGGCCACGGGAGCCTTGGTGGCGGCCTGAAACATGAGGCGCATGGCCTCACGTTGGTCGACCGCCAGCATGGCGAAGCCGCCGGAGTCACGAGTGAGGGGGGCGAGAGTGGGGCGAGAGGTGGGGTCCATGAAATCCTTCTTCATTGTGGTTGCTGAGGTGGCGGATGTGGGGGAATTGGCGGGCGCGGACCGGTCAGGCAGCACCGATGGCGGCGCGAAGCTCGTCCAGCGTGGGGACGGCGGAACGTCCATCGAGGGCGCGACACGACAGAGCCGCTGTCCAGTTGGCTGAGCGCAGGGCTTCGGACCAGGATTCGCCCCGACACAGGGCGGCGAGCAGTCCCCCGTGGAAGACGTCGCCAGCGCCCAGTGTCGAGACGATGTCAACTCCAGTGGCAGCTGGAGCGAATGCCGTGCCGGTCTCAGCAGCGGCCGCGATGGTGGAACGATCGCCCCACCAGGCGAAGGAACCGCGAGCGCCGTCGGTGGCGACGACTGCGGCAGTCCCATGGTTCATGACGGCTTTGGCCGCGGCGGTGGGATCGTCGCCGATGCCAGCAGTTGACCCGAGTGACTCGACGGTCGGAACGAACAGGTCGACCATGGTCAGGTCGAGTCCGGCGACCGGGTTGCCCGCGTCCAGCGACACCAGTGGTCGCCGGTGAAGACCACGCAGGAAGTCAGCCAAGGGCGCGAAACCAAGGTGGTCGGCGTGCACCCAAGTCGAGGCGGCTATCCGTTCCTGGGCGGCCAGGGTCAGGCCGTTGAGCGGTGGCACCTGGAGAGTCGAGATGGCACGAGTCTGAGCCTGCTCCGCCACGATGACGCACGAAGTCTGTGTCGCCACGGTACGGCTGCGTTCGACACCGGAGACATTGACGCCCTCGGACTCGAGTTGGTTCAGCGCCTCACGACCGGCCTCGTCGTCGCCGACCCGCCCGACAAAACTGACTTTGACCCCTTGCCGCGCCAGCACGACGGCGGCAGTGGCCGCCGGACCGCCACCGGCGAACCGGATCGTTTGGGCCACGACGCGTTCGTCACAGGCGGGGTACTGATCGACCAGCGCCAAGGCGTCCAAAGTGACCACGCCAACGCAGGTGACCTGATGTGTGACCTTTTCGTGCATCTTCGCCTTTCCTAACTCCGATGTTGATCGTAATACTAACAGATGGTTGACCACTATTCAACCATTATTATGATCATAATTCAACCATTTCCATCTCCGAGAATGATGTCATTTCGTCGGCTCAGGTGACTCACTCCCCACGAGAGTACCTAGCCCACACAACAATGCCGCCCGAGCCCACAGGGACCCCTCAGAAGCTGACACACCGTGACGAGGTGCCTCGTGTCAAATTGCCCGCGAAATTGGTGAAGCACCAATTCCCCAAAACGTTGGTATAATAAGTAACAACTTTTGACAGTCCCATCATGGGGGCGTCAATCAAGGAGGTGTGAATGGAACCCTTGCGTTACCGCGACGCGCCTGCTCGCAAGAACGCCATTCTGGCCTTGCTTCAGACCACCGGATATCTCACCATCGGCGAAGTCGCCGACCACTTGTCGATCTCCGAGATGACTGCCCGTCGCGACCTGCGAAAGCTAGCCGAAGCCGGCGCGGTCGACCCCGTCCGCGGGGGCATCCGACTGCCCAGCGGCGCCGAGGCGATCCCCACGGAATACGACCACCGACTCAGCGCCGAGACCAGCGCCAAAGCCGCCATCGGCCGGGCCGCCGCAGCCATGATCAAGAAAAGCGATGTGGTCGCGATCGATGCGGGCACGACGACCTACCAGGTCGCCTATGCCTTGCCCGACAGTTTCGTCGGCACCGTCGTGACCCATTCCATTCCCGTGATCGACCTCCTCGCAGCCCGTCCCAGTCGCCGTGTCATCGCGCTCGGCGGCGAAGTCTTTCGCCCTAGCAAGGCCCTCGTCGGCTCGATGACCTCAGACAACGCCCAGGGCTTGCGTGTCTCCACGTTCTTCCTCGGAGCAGGCGGGGTCGACGAGCGCGGCATCTATGCTCTGGCTGATGTCGAGCGCAGCGTCAAGGACACCTTGATGAACATCGCGCACCGGGTCGTCGTCGTCATCGACCACCGCAAGTTCACATCAGCCGCGCCGGTTCTGATCTGCGACTGGAGTCGGATCGACGCCATCGTCTGTGACGCCGCCCCGCCACGCGACCTGGCCGCTGTGCTCCAGGATGCGAAGGTCGAAGTGCGGGTGGTGAACGAAGGAACGGCCTAGCGGGAGAGGGCGTGCCACCCGCGTGGCCAGCCGCACCGGAATCTGAACACGAAATTTTCGCTGTGTCTTGACATTATCATCATATCCTCTTGTTTCCCTGAGGAAAACTGAAAAGAATGGTGGCAGCGTGACAGCACAGTCACGCCCCAAGAGAGAGGGAACACAATGGCGCAACGATGGCGTTCACTGCTCACACCCAGCATGGCATCGGCGGGACGGGTCCCGTTCAGACCAGCGATTGTGGCGGTGGCAGCGGCACTGACGCTGGGAGTGGCGGGATTGTCCGGCCTGGCCACGAACGCGATGGCTGATCCAGTCGAGGACGATGCCACGACCACCCAGGCGGTCATCAGCTCGGTCGACTTCGAAGACGGTTCGACCGGCGATTGGACACAGTCCGGGGGACCGACTCTGACCGTCATGGCGAGTCCAGTCAGTGGCAACGACACGTCTGTCTTGTCAATTACGCGAGCAGCAGACTATGAGGGAATCCAGTCCCCCGCCGGAGTTTTCAACCCAGGGTCGACCTACACCTTCACCATGTCGGTCCGCTTAGGGGCTGACACGAGCGGTACTCGTGACATCCGTTTCGTGGCCAAGCCGGACTACACCTGGATCGGCAACGCCACAGTCAGCAGCGAGACCTGGACGACAGTGACCGGCGAATGGACCGTGCCCGACTCAACCGACGTCGCGACCACCCAGGTCTACATCGGCTCCGCCCAGTCCGACGACGAATCGGCGTACACCTTCTACGTCGATGACATCGTTGTCACCAGCAAGGACGACGGCGAGACCCCAGTGATCCAAGACGACCTTGAGGCGATCAAGGACACGGTCCCCTTCCCGGTCGGCGTGGCGATCGACTCGCGTGAGACCAGCGGTGTGGCCGCCGAACTGCTCCTGAAACACTTCAACCAGGTGACGCCGGAGAACTCGATGAAGCCGGAGAGCTGGTATGACGCCACCACCCGCGAATTCCGCACCGACCCCCAGACCGTCGCGCTTATGGATTTCGCCCAGGCGAACGGTGTGCATGTCTACGGTCATAACCTGGTCTGGCATTCGCAGACCCCCGCCTGGTTCTTCCAGAACGAGGCCGGTGACTCTCTCACCGATTCTGCCGCTGACCAGGCTGTGCTCAAGCAGCGTTTGCATGATCACATCTTCGCCGTCGCCAAAGCCATGTCCGACCAGTGGGGATTGTTTGGCTCGCCCGACAACCCCTTGGTGTCCTTCGACGTGGTCAACGAAGTGATTGACGACGGCTCCAGCTTCGCGGACGGCCTGCGGCGCAGCCCATGGCACGCCATCCTCGGTGAGCAGTACATCGATCTGGCCTTCCAGTGGGCCGACGAGGCCTTCAACCACGAGTACGCCGACCCCAGCGCCGACCGCCCGATCACACTGTTCATCAACGACTACAACACTGAGCAGCCCGCCAAGGCAGGCCGGCTCCATGACCTGGTGTCCCGGCTGCTGGATCGCGGCGCTCCCGTCGACGGTGTGGGCCATCAGTTCCACGTCAATCTGGCCATCCCACCAACCACTTTCGACCAGGCGCTGACGACCTTCCAAGATCTGCCCGTGGTCCAAGCCGTCACCGAACTGGATGTGACGACAGGAGTGCCCGTGACAACCGCCAAGCTCGTCGAGCAGGGTTACTACTATCGCGACGCCTTCCAGATCTTCCGTGACCACACCGACGACCTCTTCTGCGTCACCTTGTGGGGTCTGACCGATTCTCGCTCCTGGCGAATCGACTCCGGCGACCCACTGGCCTTCGATGACGACTATCAAGCCAAGGCCGCGTACTGGGGCATTGTCGACGGTGAGATGCCAGCACTGGTCCAATCCGCGAACGTGTTCCAGGCCAATCTGCCGACCACGTCCCAGACCGTGACCTCAATCGAGTGGTCCAAGTTGCCGACCCATGCGATCGGCACAGTCGGATCCTTCCAGGCTCGCTGGTCCGACGACGGCCTGTCCGTCTGGGTCAGCCTCGATGACGCCACCGCCGGGGCGGACGACACTGTCACATTCACCCTCGACGGACAGGTCTTCACAGTTCACCGTGACGGCTCAGGTGATGTGCCCGCTGCGGTGGTCTCGACTGAGACCGGCTACGATTTGGTCGCCAAGCTGCCACTGACCAATCCAGCCGAAGGCGTCACTGCCCAGTTCGACCTCCAGGTCCAAGGCGCGGCTGACGCGGCAGTCGGCTGGAACCTGGGCGGTGGCATGGGCACACTGACTTTGGTCGAGCCGGTGAGCTACGTGGAGGTCCCCGAAACCTCGATCACGCCGGTGATCGATGGTGTGGCCGACGACGACGCCTGGTCCCAGGCGGTCACCGTCTCGACTGACAAACAGATCGTCGGAGACGGCGGAGCCACCGCCGCAGCCCATCTGACTTGGCAAGCCGACACCTTGTACATCGTCATGGATGTGACCGACCCCACTATTGATCTGACTGGGTCTGATCCCTGGACGCAAGACTCGGTCGAGATCTACGTCGACCGTGGCAACCACAAGAATGGCGCATACCTGGATTCTGACACTCAGATTCGCATCAGTGCCGACAATCACGTCTCCTTCGGCACCGGTGACGCCGACATCCAGGCGAGTCTGGTCCAGTCGGCCACGACCACGACCGACCATGGCTACATCGTCGAGGTGGCTGTCGACCTGCAAGACTTCGGCGGCCAAGCAGCCTTCGAAGGCCTCGACGTCCAAGTCAACGACGCCACCGACGGAGCACGCACAGCCATCCACAACTGGGCCGATCCAACCAACGCAGGCTACCAGTCCACCGGTCATTGGGGTGTCGCTCAGCTTGTCGCCGCCGAAACTCCACCGGCCCCGGAGCCCACCCCGACCCCGACCGCCGAACCGACTGAAACCGGCACGCCCACCGCCCCCGCGTCACCGACAGCCCCAGGCTCGGCCACATCGGCTCCAGGTTCGGCCACGTCGGCTCCCGGCGCACAGGCAGCCACCGGTGGTGGCGTCTTAGGGAGCTCACTGCCCGGTCTGGCAGTCTTGGTGAGTCTGATGGCCCTCTGCGGCGGTGTCGGCCTCGCGCGCGCGACGCACCGCATCTGACAATGACGACGGGCTTGAAGGATGAGGAGTCCCTCTCCTCATCCTTCAAGCCCTCGCCCCCGCATGATGGGTTCACGCAACAGAGGACTTCGTCGTCGTATCCGTGCTTTTAAGTTTGTGACCAAGGGGATGAGTCGGCCTATAAGCCGGATTCTGTGCTCGTGTGAGCGGCGGTCATCCATCTGCGATCCATGTCGCCATGAACCTTCGACCAGTGGTCTCGCCAGGCGACAACGCTCGCGCGTCCTCGTGTGACGACCGACCTGGCCGTGCGACCTACCCGTCGGCCTCGGGCGAGCAGCCCTCAAACGCCGACGCGACCTCAGGGGTCTTCTTGGTCTTGCTCCCGGTGGGGTTTACCGTGCCATCCCGTTCACACGGGACGCGGTGGTCCCTTACACCACCTTTTCACCCTTACCTTGTCACCAAGGCGGTTTGTTTTCTGTGGCACTGGCCCGTGGGTCGCCCCAGGTGGGTGTTACCCACCACCGTGCTCTCAGGAGTCCGGACTTTCCTCGGATCTCTCCGCGACCGCCCGGCCGACTCATCCTTGACTATTCTATCCGAGCAGTTCCGCCAGTTGGCGCCACCGGGATAATCCTTGTCAGTAACAGACCGGGACCCCACCGAGTCGATAGGCCCACTCACCGACGACACTCCCCTCCAGTGTTGCCGGCAGCCCCGAAGGTCGCGACTACTTCCTGGCGTACAGCCTCAACCAAGCAAGCCTGTCGCGCCCACACTCTTCGAAGGTTGCCGCCTCCCGGAAGTCCACAATCCCCAACAGCCCGCTAACACAGCACCATTCAGGCGATTGAGGGTCGCCCGGGCGTGAGTGATCGACACAACTGAGCAATCTCTTACCGCATACGGGTCGGTCATCATTGTGGGTCACAGTTATGTCGCCTTTGGGGTACGAATTGGTGACATAGCTGAGGCAAAGTATGAGTCGCAACCTCAAAAGCCTCATAGATTGCTCAGTTATGGACGGGCCGCACCGATCCTGGGGCGGGGGTCAAAGATTCACCAGTCTTTGCCCCACCGATGGGCAGCAAGACGAACAGCCCACTTGCCCGGTCATCCGCCCCACCCATCCATGAACACAGCATTGATCATCACGTTGCGAACCATGGCGCCAAGATGGACAGCCCTTCCACAGAATTGGTTGTGGATAAACGCCCGGACCCCTTGACAATACGATTGACTTGTATCACATCGCTTAGTCAAGGACATCACATGACACGAAT
>JAITVA010000203.1 GCA_031286045.1 Propionibacteriaceae bacterium
GAACAAAGTGTCACCCGGCTGACCGATGACAACGGGGTGGTGGACGACCCGCCGCTGCCGGTCGGGCTTGATGAGATCGTCTTCACCAACGTCTACCGCCCGGTGGCAGTCGATGCGACCCCCCAGTTCACCAAGATCCTGGATGGCCGCGACTGGCTGCCCGGCGAGACCTTCATCTTCGACCTGACCGCCCTGACCGAAGGCGCCCCCCTGCCTGGCGCGACCAGGGTCGAGGTGGGTGAGACCGGGGTGGTTTTGACCGGGGCCGATGGGGCCGGTCGCTTCGGTGAGGCCGGTGGAGGGTCGGCGTCGCCTGGAGGGTCGGCGTCGCCTGGAGGGGCCCAGACGGGTGAGGCCGGTACGAGCGACCCCCAGCCTGGGTCTGCGAGCAACCCGCCGACGGGGGGCGGTGGGGCCAAGACAGGTGAGGCCGGTACGAGTGACCCCCAGCCTGGGTCTGCGAGCAACCCGCCGACGAGGGCCGGTGGGGCCAAGACGGGTGAGGGCGGTACGATTTCGACGTCGGCCGCTGGGGTCGGGGCTTCGGCGACCGTGGATGGGGACAGTGGTTCGGCGGGTATGGCTGGTTCCGGGGAGGGGGCGACAGCCGACTTCTCGTTTGGGTCTATTCACTTCGATCAGCTGGGGACCTACCGTTACTCCGTGTCAGAACTCAATCCAACCCTAGGAGCCGACCCGACTGAACCCGCCGACGGACTGTCCTACGACCCGGTGGCGTCGATCGTGACAGTGACGGTCGTTGACGACGGGCTCGGCGCCCTGAGGGCCCAGGTGACGTACGATGGCAATGAGACTTTTGTCAATCAGTACACCTCCTCAGTCGAGTGGTCGCTGGACTCGACAGTCGTGCTCGATGGACGCGACATGGAGCCGGGTGACTTCGGTTTCCGCGTCGTGCCGGTCGATGAGCAGTCGGCCGAAGACGGAGGTATGCCTATGTCAGGCCAGGAATGGATCGAGTCTGACCCGGCTGACGACGGTGAGGTCGAGCCCATGGAGACCCCCTTCGAGCAGTGGGACTTCGACCAGGACGACGCTGGACATACCTATTGCTACGACTTCTTCGAATTCGCCCCCGGCCAGGCCGTCGAAGGCATGACCTACGACCCGGTGACCTATCGAGTGTGCGCCAAGGTGACCGATGACGGCGAAGGCGTGCTGACCGTCGATGTCACTGTCACCGGCACCTACGGCTCGATCGAACGCGACAGTGTGTCCTCCGACGAGGAGGAGCCCGACCCGCTGAGCGTCGACTTCGTGAACGTGTACGAGGAGCCTGAGACCTCCGAAAGTCCGAGTGGGAGTGGTACTCCGACGGGTGGGTCGACGACGCCTGGGTCCGGTGGGGCGACGCCGAGTGGTGGGCCGAGTGGGTCCGGTACTCCGACGGGTGGGGCGACGCCGAGTGGTGGTCCGGTTCCGACGGGTTCGGGTGGGCCGAGCGACCCGACTTCGACGATGGATCCCACCGACACAGGCGGACCGACTCCGACAGTGGATCCCAGTGGCACCGGTGGACCCAGTCCGACTGATCCAGGCGGTTCGCAGTCACCAGGTTCCAGCCTGACCCCGACCGGGGGTCCGACGGCGACCGGTGGTCCGACCCCGACGGGGCAGCCCACCGGTCCGACTGATCCGGTTCCGACGGGTTCGGGTGGGCCGAGCGACCCGACTCCGACAGTGGATCCCAGTGGCACCGGTGGACCCAGCCCGACTGATCCAGGCGGTTCGCAGTCACCAGGTTCCAGCCTGACCCCGACCGGGGGTCCGACGCCGAGCGGTGGGGTGACCCCGAGTGGTGGGTCGACGGTGGACCCGACCGATGGGCTCACTCCGACGGGTTCGGGTGGTCCGACCCCGACTGGGGAGCCGACTGGCCCGGCTCCGACGGGCTCAACCTCGCCAGGTGACCCGACTAGCGGGTCGACGCCGACTGGTGGTTCGGGTGGGCCAACGCCGACGGTGGACCCGACAGGCACCGCTCCGACGGGCTCAACCTCGCCAGGTGACCCGACTAGCGGGTCGACGCCGACTGGTGGTTCGATCCCGACGGATGTTCCATCCAATTCAGGCCATCCGACGACTGCTCCGATCCCAACTGTTCCGGGTGCCCCTCCGCCCGACCCGACTCAATCGGGTGGGTCAAGCCCGCGGGTCCCAACCGGTGGCACGATCCACCTGACTGGGTGGGAGCCGTCGATCGCGGCTGGAAGTGTGCTTCTCCTCGGCCTGACCGGACTGTCCCTCATCCGGGCGACCGCACCGCTGACCACTCGGCGGGTCTGGTCGAAGGAGCGAGTGGGCGCCGTACCGGTCAGATTCTGGACACGACGCTGAGCAGTGGCGCGGAGGCGCCCGTTGCATACCGCTCACTCATCGCTGGCTCGCCCCCAGTGGTTGTCGCACGTGTCACTGGCGGTGGACCGATGTCCGAGTGATTCCCTGCCTCGGGCAAGGGCTCACCGCCAGTGACCCCTCACCGCCGGTCCGTCGCCGACAGACGCGACTGCGCATGTCCTTCGACCCGGGCCTTCACCAAGCCCGAAGCCCGTGCGACAAGCGCGTCCCCTTGAAGAGCTCTCCCCGGGGGTGGTCATGCAGCCTGGCGATGATCTTTGTCGATATATCTGCACCCAACTATGGTAAGGACAGTTGTGATACGCGGATCTGGGATGGCAAACCTCCCTGATCGGGGTCGTCTTGGTGTGGTTTTCCATCCCCGATGCTGATTCAAGGCCGAAATCACTCGCATCTGGGATGGCAAGCCGCCACCACCCGTCTCCTCTCAACGGTCCCCATCACCTAACTCCCCATCGTGTCCATCACCCCCGCCTCACCCGACCCGACCCCGCCTCACTCGACCCGACCCCGCCTCACCCGACCAGCACTCGGTTCCTCCATCACCCGCCCTCCCATCACCCGCCCGGCCTGAACCCGCCCGGCCTGAACCCACCCGGCCTGAACCCACCCGGCCTGAACCCGCCCGGCCTGAACCCGCCCGGCCTGAACCCACTGGGCCTGAACCCACCCGGCCCGAACCCCTACCAGTTCAAGCGGGGCGTCCTCTCGTCGGTGCCTTCGCGGACGCTTTTGAGGGTTCGCCGAGTGTGTTTTGGGTGGAGGCTCATCCGAAGATGGTCCATCTTCGATTCTCACGGTCGGGATGGAACGGTCCGCCAGTACCTCATCTGAAGATGACTCATCTTCCCTCCCCACCATGGGACCGGAACGGCTCGCCAGTAGCTCATCTCGTCTGAAGATGGCCGATCTTCTCGCCCCAAGGTTGGACCGGGACGGGCCACCAACAGCTCATAGGTGAGTCTCGTCAGCGTGCGAGCTTTGGAGCATGCGGGGAACCTGCGATGTGGCAGCCATCAGGCATCGACCACCCGGTGGGAGCCTTGGAGCACACGGACAAGGTACTTGTCGGCAGGGGTCTGGCTGGGGCGCCGATCCAGACGGCTCGCGGTTCCCAGATTCCAGTCTGACTTCGACCAGCGGGTCGCCGCCGCCGGATGACCCGGCCGGTGATCTCATACCAACCCTCACCGACCCCACCGGATCATGGTTATTCGCGATATCGCGGAAGCTGTGACGAGAAAACTAGCCGACTACGTCATGGTTTATGCATCGAGGTGGAAGTATGCAATACTGTGCTTTAGCAATGGCATATCAACAAGACGATGTGATGAAGTCATGACACTAAATGCTAGCTTTCTAGATGGATATTGGATTAGGGGGAACACAAGTGGAAAACACGCGTAAGGTGGGATTTGCCGCAGCACTGTTGAGTGCGGCCCCACTCTTCTCTTTCGTGCCGATCCTGGCTTTCGCTGGGCCACGCGCTGTCTGTCGATCAATCGGCGTTCCATGCCCCGGAGCCAGTGCTTGGACTCAGGCTGTCCAGGGTCGCTCGCGCCGCTTTTTTTCGACGGGAGGACTCCGATGAGAACCACACGCAGACTGGGACTGGTGGCCACACTGTTGAGCGCTGGTTTGTTCTTCTCCCTCGCTTCGCCAAATGTTCAGGCTGACCCTGCTTCGGAGGCGGCCACTGATGAGGCAGTGGTCACTGCCGCCGCACCGGTCAACCTGGCAACGGGCCGGACCTACACGGTGAACACTTCTCGTTCCGGCACGGCGCGTTCGATCGACAAGGCTTTTGACGGTGACTACAGCACCTACTACCAGCCACCGGACGTCAACAGCGGGGGCAACTGGGTGGTAGACCCGGCCAACCTGCCCATCACAATTGACATCAATTTCGGCGAGGATATCACGTTTGACCACATCAAGCTGCACGAGTTCAGTGTCGACCGCGGGCGCATCAAGACGTGGCACGTCGAGACCTCGAATGACGGTGTGACGTGGGCCACGCTCACCAACATGGCCACTGAGCCAGGGGTGCCTGACGATCCTCTGCAGCAGTGGTTCCTTGACTCCACTGGTGCTTGGGTCCGGATCGTCATTGATGAGGTGGAACTGGTGACCAACACCACCAACGGCCCAAGCGACGCTCCTTCCCTGACTGAGATCGAGCTTCTGTTCGACGCGGAGGGCAACCCTGGCTGGAGCGGTGGCGTGTGGCAGGCAGGCTGGTTGCTGCCAGGCTGGACAGAACTGCCAGAGCCGAGCGCCGACGGCGCAGGTGATTGCTCCGGCTTGGCCAATGGCGAGGAGATCTACTTCGCCTCGCCCGACACGTCAACCGACCAACAGATCACCTTCGGTTTGTCGCTGGATGCGGCTGGTAAGCCCTCATACACGGTTCATCGGGGCTTGGAAGAGATCGTCAGCCAGTCGGCTCTTGGTCTGAAGACCACACAGGCGGCGACGAACGCTCTCACCAACGCGGCCGACGATTTTGCGGCTGACTTCACGCAAGGCTTGACCTGTGTGGGTTACGAGTATGGAGCGGTCGCCACCGCCGAGTTTGATCTGACCTCTGGTCGCACGAGTCATGTGGCGGACGCCTATCGGCCCGTGACGATCCACTTCGTGGATGCTGATGGCAAACACTTCGTGGTCAAGGTCATGCTCCTCAATGACGGTGTGGCTATCCGTTACGAGATCGACGGCAAGGTGCAGACCGCTCCAGGTTCGGGAACCTACGTTGACACGTATAAGTCGACCACCGTTCCGGTCAATGGCGAGGTGACTCAGTTCTCCTTCGATCCGGATGCCCTCTTCTATGCCATGCCCTATGACAATCAGGGTTCGATGCGTCATACGGGTGATGGTGGCGCCTCTGGCATCAATGCGCCGAATGGATCGGCCATCAGCGGGCGACTGACTCCAACGCAGAACAACGGTTTCTACAGCTTCGATGTCCTGGCCGATCTGGGCGACACGTCGGCTTTGCTGTTCGAGGCGGATGGCAACAGTGCCAACTACCCACCTATGCGCTTGAACTCATTCGAGGCGGGTCAGTTCACCACGAATTTCCCCACGTACCGCCCTTGGGGCGGGTATGGCAAGTATGAGGCGGCTTTCAGCACGGCTGACGACGCGCCGCAGATTGATCCTTATCCCTTGACTTTCCCCTTTGAGTCGCCCTGGCGCACGATGGTGATCGGCACCGAGGAGGATCTGGTCGAGACCAACCTTCCGGAGGTTCTGGCTGCTCCCCAAGCGGATGATCCGTCTGGCGCCGATTGGGAATGGGTGAAGCCAGGTATCACTTCCTGGTCCTGGTTGAATGGCGATAGCGTCTCGAGCACAGACACTTACATGAAGTACATCGACCTCTCCTCGCAGATGGGTTGGCCCTATGTGCTCTTGGACGAAGGGTGGCAGAAGCGGAACAGTGACCCCTCCACCCAGGTGAATGCGACGGCGGGGTACGGCGATGCCACCACTGGCGCCTACGGTGGTGGCAAGGACGCTGTCGATCTTCAAGCCTTGGTTGACTATGGCAAGTCCAAGGGTGTGGGTGTCCTTGTCTGGGCTCACATGGATGACCTCGACCGTCTGGACTATACAGAGTTGAAGCGCTGGTCGGACATCGGCGTGGTCGGCGCCAAGGTGGACTTCTTCCCCAATGATGGCCTCGAAAACCTGATCGTCATTGACAAGATCATTGAAAAGACAGCGGAGAACCAGTTGATGCTCAATCTTCATGGCTTGGCCGCTCGCCCGGGCGTCAGTCGCACCTATCCTCATGTCTTGTCGGTCGAGGGTGTTTATGGCGACGAGCAGGCCAGCTTCGGGTCCTACATGGCCGAGCGGGACAACGCCCTGCTGCCGTACATGCGATTGGGCCATGTTGATTACACCCCGGTCTACAGCACTCTGCAGAGTCGAACGAATCGTTCGATGGCTGCCAGCTTGGCTCTGACCACCTTGCTTGAGAATGGCTTGCCGACAATGGCTGACAAACCGGCCGTCTACTTGAATGACTACGACGCCTACAATTCGTCGGCCAACCAGGCCCTGGATAATTGGGCCAACCGCAAGACGAAGATCACGCAACCGGTTGGCGACGGTCAGATCTACCTGCTGGATCAGCCGGCCGCCTGGGACGAGACTCAGTACGCCGGCGGCGCGGTCGGCGACTACAGTGCCGTCGCGCGTCGTGCCGGTGATGAATGGTTCATCTCTGGGGTCAATGTCAACGTGGCTCAGGACATCACGGTGCCGCTGGACTATCTGACGCCTGGCGTGGTGTATGACGCCACCCTCTTCAAAGATGGCGCCACCGCAATGGACGTCATCACCGAGACATTGACTCTGACATCGAAGGACACCATCCCGCTGCACATGCTGTCGAATGGCGGCTTCGCCATGAAGCTCACCGAGCGTGCGCCTGTGGTTTGGACGGCTCTGGACACGGCGATATCGGCAGCCAGTCCCTTGCCGGTCTACAGCCCTGATGGCACGGATGTGTTGCCGAGTGCCACCTGGGCTCCGGCTGACAAGATCAAGGCCGTGTCTGACCTGTTGACGGAGGCCGCGACACTGAAGGCCAACCCAGTTGCGACTCAGACCCAGATAGATGACCTGACCACACGGCTCAACACCGCTCTCACGGCCCTGGCGGCTGTGGCGAAGCCGGGTGTGACTCCGGGTTCTGTGTTGGTGGATGCTATTGGGGCTGCGCAGGTGGTGTCTGATGGTTTGAGGACCAGTGTGGATGGTACGGATGTGTTGCCTCGTGATTTGTGGGTGACTGGTGAGGCGAAGGCTGTGTTGGAGGCTGCTTTGGTGGTTGCGCGTGAGGTGCAGGCGAAGGCGGTGGCTGATCCGGTGGCTGTGACTCAGGATGAGGTTGAGGCGGCTGCGGCGGCTGTGAAGGCTGCTCAGGATGTGTTGACTGGTGTGGCGAAGCCGGGCACGAAGACTGATCCGGAACCGGAGCCGGTGGATAAGACCGAATTGGTGTTGGCGGTTGAGTCGGCTGGTGGTCTGGTTGAGTCTGAGTACACGGCCGAATCGTGGACTGTTGTGGCCGATGCGTTGGTTGCTGCTGAGGCGGTGTTGGTGGATCCTGATGCGACACAAGGTGAGGTTGATGCTGCGAAGGTGGTGTTGACTGATGCTGTGGCGGCTTTGGTGAGGGCGCCGGTGGTGGATAAGGCTGGACTGGTGTTGGCGGTTGAGTCGGCTGGTGGTTTGGTTGAGTCTGAGTACACCGCTGAGTCGTGGACTGTGGTGGCTGATGCGTTGGCTGCTGCTGAGGCGGTGTTGGCTGATAAGGATGCCACCCAGGCGGAGGTTGATGCTGCGAAGGTGGTGTTGACTGATGCTGTGGCGGCCCTGGTGAAGGCGCCGGTGGTGGATAAGACTGGGTTGGAGTCGGCGGTTGAGTCGGCTGGTGGTTTGGTTGAGTCTGAGTACACCGCTGAGTCGTGGACTGTGGTGGCTGATGCGTTGGCTGCTGCTGAGGCGGTGTTGGCT
>JAITVA010000249.1 GCA_031286045.1 Propionibacteriaceae bacterium
GTGAGGGGCTGGGCTGGCCCTTCCGTACCGCTGAGGACATCGCGCGCGCTTGGCGTCGTATCCTCGCTCGCGTCACCACTTGGCAAGACCTCGACCGTCCCTTCGTCACCGAGGTCGAGCGTCTGATTGATTTCGTACAGCCCTCGGACCTGGAGTAGGTCGCCGTTTGGGCTTCCGGGCATGATTACCATAGGTGGCCAAATTGTTATGAGATTGTTATGCTCCCAGGCGTCGGTATGTCTTGTTTCTGCGTCGCGTTACCGGTAGCCTGAAAACGCTTCGAACTGGATCGTGACTGACAGGTCGAGGTGTTGGGGGGCCGACGATGCTGTCCAACTGTCATACGTAATGGGAGATGTCACTGTGGCATCTTAGAGAGGACTTTTCGCATGAAAAAGCACATGATCGCGGCAACCATGGCTGGGCTCTTGGCCATTTCGATGGCCGGGTGCGCTGGAGACGGCGCCGGTGGCTCGGGAGGAAATGCCAGTAGTGACACCAGCGGCACCGTTGACAAGAGCAGTATCACCATCGGCGTGGCCATGCCGACGCAGACATCGACCCGCTGGATCGCCGACGGCAACGCTGTCAAGGAGGGTTTGGAGAAGGAGGGCTACAAGGTCGACCTGCAGTTCGCCGGCGACGACATCCCGACTCAGACCCAACAGATCGACCAGATGATCACCAAGGGCGAGAAGCTCCTGATCATCGCCTCCATCGATGGTACGGCGCTGACCAGTCAGCTGCAGGCCGCCGCAGACGCGGGCATCAAGGTCATCTCCTATGACCGCTTGATCCGCGATTCGCCCAATGTTGATTTCTATGTCTCCTTCGACAACTACAAGGTCGGCGTGGCCCAGGCGACCTCGCTGCTCTACGGTTTGAAGTTGACCGACAAGGATGGCAAGCCTGCGGCTGACGCCCCGGCTGGTCCGCTCAACATCGAGTTGTTCGCCGGTTCGTCTGACGATAACAACGCTGGCTTCTTCTTTGATGGCGCCATGGACACCCTGCAGCCCTACATCGACAAGGGCACCTTGGTGGTGAAGTCCGGTCAGACCGACTTCGCGCAAGCCGCGACTCTGCGCTGGGATCAGGCAGTGGCCCAGACCCGTATGGAGAACCTGCTGAGCGCCAACTATGGCGGCAACGGTGAAGGACTCGCTGGTGTGTTGAGCCCCTTCGACGGCATCTCTCGTGGCGTCATCACCGCTCTTCAGGGAGTCGGCATGGGCCCGAGCCTGGCCGAGGGTCTGCCGGTCGTGACCGGTCAGGACGCTGAGATCGCCTCCGTGGCTCTCATCGATCAGGGCGTGCAATGGTCCACGATCTTCAAGGACACCCGGACGCTGGCTGACCAGGCCATCACGGCGGCGTCGGCTTACCTCGCGGGCGACGAGCCGGAGGCCAACGACACCAAGACGTACGACAACGGCGTCAAGGTCGTTCCCTCGTACCTGCTGCCTGTCATCACCATCAACAAGGATGACATCCAGGAGCAGTTGATCGATTCCGATTACTACACCGAGGCACAGGTCAAGGCTGGTCAGTAGACCGCATTGTCGTGACGTGGGGGAGGCGGGTCGCCTGCTTCTCCCACGCCAAGGAAACGGTGATGAACGCTGTGCCTTCGTCTGGTCGATGACACAGCGTTCATCGTCGCTTCCATCACACCGTATATCAGCAAGGAACGTGGTCTATGACAGACAATATCTTGGAGATGCGCTCCATCACGAAGAAGTTTCCCGGTGTCATTGCGTTGGATGATGTGACCCTGACCGTCAAGCGCGGCGAGATCCACGCCATCTGTGGAGAGAACGGGGCGGGCAAATCCACCCTGATGAAGGTCCTGTCCGGGGTCCATCCCCATGGCACCTACAGCGGTGAGATCGTCTATGACGGGGCCGAGGCTCACTTCAACTCGATCAACGACTCCGAACGTCAAGGCATCGTCATCATCCATCAGGAGCTGGCGCTGAGCCCCTACCTCTCCATCGCCGAGAACATCTTTTTGGGCAATGAACGTCGTGGCTCGGCTCGCTTGATTGACTGGAATCGTACTAACGCCGAGGCGGCCGAGTTGATGCGTCGAGTCGGCTTGGATGAGAATCCGACGACCCCGGTCGGCGTGATCGGCGTTGGAAAACAGCAATTGGTCGAGATTGCGAAGGCACTGTCCAAATCGGTGCGACTGTTGATTCTGGACGAGCCGACCGCCGCTCTGAACGACAATGACTCTGAGCATCTGCTGGGGCTGCTGCGCATGCTCAAAGCAGAGGGCGTGACCAGCATCATGATCTCCCACAAGTTGGGCGAGTTGATCGACATCGCTGACTCCATCACGGTCATCCGTGACGGCCACACCATCGAGACGATGGCTGATCGCGACGCCACCCAGGATCGTCTGATCCGTGACATGGTCGGGCGCGATTTGTCTCAGCGTTACCCATCGCGTGAGCACAACATCGGCGCCGAGGTCATGCGGGTCCAGGACTGGACGGTGTACCACCCGACCCAGCCCGGTCGCGTGATGATCGACCATGTCAACCTCAATGTCCATGCCGGTGAGGTGGTCGGGATCGCCGGTCTGATGGGCGCTGGGCGCACAGAATTGGCGATGAGCCTGTTCGGGCGTTCTTACGGGTCACAGATCAGCGGCCATGTCTACATTCGAGGCGAAGAGGTTCGCCTCGACACGGTCTGGGAGGCCATCAATCACAAAGTCGCCTACGTTTCCGAGGATCGCAAGCGGTACGGCCTCAACCTCTTGGCTGACATCAAGACGAACATCTCGTCGGCTGGATTGAAGCGACTGGAGAGCCCGGGGATCGGCTGGGTCAATGAGAACCAAGAGATGCGGGTGGCCGAGGAATACCGCGCCGCGCTCAACATCAAGGCGCCATCGGTGTCCATGGGAGTGTCGAAACTGTCCGGTGGCAACCAGCAAAAGGTCGTCCTCGGCAAGTGGCTCTACACTGAGCCGGACATCTTGATCCTGGACGAGCCGACCCGTGGCATCGACGTCGGCGCCAAATACGAGATATACACCCTGATCAATGACATGGTCGCTCGCGGCAAGGCGGTCATCGTGATCTCATCGGAACTGCCCGAAATCATGGGTATTTCTGACCGCATCTACACCCTGAGCTTCGGGGCCATCACCGGCGAGGTGCCGATCGAGCACGCCACCGCCGAAAACCTGATGGAGCTCATGACCACAGAAAAGGAAACAGTCAAATGAGTCTGACACAAGAATTGGACCACAAAGTTTCGGTCACACCCTCCCTTGGGCGGTACCTTCTGGACAGCGCCCAAAAGAATGGCATCTTGCTGGCCTTTGCCGTGGTCGTCATCGTGTTCTCAGTCCTTCAACCGATGTTTCTCAGCCCGTCGAACCTGACCAACCTGGTGTTGCAATACGCCTATGTCTTGATCTTGGCGCTCGGCATGCTGATGGTCATCGTGCTCGCTCAGATCGACCTGTCGGTCGGTTCGGTCATCGCCCTGACTGGCGCTGTCGCGGCGGTGGTCTGTGTGCGAGGCGGTGCTCCTTGGTGGGCGGGTGTGCTCGCCGCCATCGGTGTCGGCCTGCTGGTCGGATTGTGGCAGGGTTTCTGGGTGGCCATCGTCGGAATTCCCGGTTTTATCGTCTCACTCGGCGGTATGCTGATTTTCCGCGGGCTGGCCCAGCTGTTGCTCGACTACAAGTCGCTGTCGCCGTTCGGAGGGGTGTACTACGACATCTCCAACGGTTTCTTGAACGGGGTGCTCGGCGGGAGTGGTTTCGACCTGTTCACGATTATCATTTTCGCCATCGCCGTGGTGGGGTTCGCCGTGTCTCAGTGGCGGTCCCGCATGGCGCAGGTCAAGTACGGACAGAAGGTCGCCCCCTTGCCCGCCTTCATCGCGAGGATCGTCGTCGTGGCAGTGTTGGCGATGGCGTTCGCCTGGCAGATCTCTCAGAACCGTGGCATGCCGATCATTCTGATCATCTTGGCTGTGTTCATCCTGATCTATGGCATGGTGATGGGTCGTACTGGTTTCGGTCGTCACATTTACGCCATCGGCGGCAACATCCTGGCCGCTCAACTGTCGGGTGTGAAGGTGAAATGGGTGACATTCTGGACCTTCGTCAATATGGGGTTCTTGGCGGCTGTGGCCGGCATCGTCTACTCGGCTCGCATGAACGGCGCCCAACCAGCGGCTGGCAACGGGTTCGAGCTTGACGCTATCGCGGCCTGCTTCATCGGCGGCGCGTCGACCACCGGCGGTATCGGTCGTATCGGGGGCGCCGTCATCGGTGGCCTGATCATGGCCGTCATCTCCAACGGAATGCAGCTGATGGGCGTCTCACAGGGTGTGCAACCGGTGGTCAAGGGCCTGATTTTGACCATCGCCGTCGCCTTCGATCTGTGGAACCGTCGTCGCTCGGTCACTGTGGCCTAGAGCGGTTCCTCTCATCTCGATCGCGGGCCTTCGACCATGTTTTGGTCGGGGGCCCGCGATTCTGTCTGAGAGGTGTTGTCGACCGATCTGTCGGCTGTGGTGTCGAGGCGCGCTCATCTCACAAGGGGCTTTTGGTCACGCATGGTGCCGACGGCGTGAGCGAACTCACTGCAGGCTGGCCGACACGGGCCTCTCGCCACGCCGTTGGCTGGAACCTCCTGGCCCTATGTGGGATGGAGTCCTATGTGGGATGGACTCCGGCTCAGGCGATGGTGGCGACCGGTTGACCCTCCTTGACGATGGTTCCTTCGGTGACGAGGGAGGCGAAGACGCCGGGATGGTCGGCGATGATGGGCATTTCCATCTTCATGGCCTCGAGGACTCCCAGACTCGTGCCCGTCTCGACGGTCGAACCCGTGGGGACGAACCAGCGTGACAAGACACCGTTCATCTGGGCGCGCAGGGCTCCGTTCGGAATCGCTTGTTCAGGCTCGGAGGTGGCGGAACTGGCGGGACGCGGCGCGGATCCAGACCCAAGGAAGGCGGCGGGGAAGCCCAGACGGACCCAGCGGCCATCCACCTCGAACCATTCGCGGACGACGTTCTCCTTGGCCACCCCTGCGGGAAGAGGTTGCGCGAGCTCGGCCAGCCAATCACACTCGGTCTCGATCCAGTTGGTGTGAATGCGGAAATCCTCCAAGCGGTTGGCGATGAAGGCCGGATCGTGCAGGATGCGGCGATGGAACGGCACCAAGGTGGGGATGCCGTCGATCTCGCACTCCTTCATGGCTTGCCGACTTCGGGCGATGGCGTCCTCGCGGTCGTTGCCCCAGACGATGACCTTGGCGATCAGGGAATCGAATTCCGGCGAGATGACCGAACCCGCCAACATACCCTCGTCGGTGCGCACAAACGGACCGGCGGGCATGTCGAAACGGTTGATGCGACCGGCTTGGGGCAGGAACCTGCGGCCAGGATCCTCCGCGTTGATCCGGAACTCGATGGCGTGGCCCTGCCACGGGACGACATCCGGCAGCGCGTCGAGAGTGGAGCCCTCAGCGATGAGGAACTGCCAGATGACCAGGTCGATGCCGGTGGTTCGCTCGGTGATCGGATGCTCCACCTGAATCCGGGTGTTGACTTCGAGAAAGGACAACAAGCCGTCAGAACCGAGCATGAACTCCATCGTTCCGACGCCGCGGTATTTGACGGCCTCGCCGATGGCGCGGGAGGCCGCCACCAGTTGGTCGAACTGGTCGTCGGTCAGGAAAGGAGCAGGTGCCTCTTCGACGACCTTTTGGTGGCGGCGCTGCAGGGAACAGTCGCGGGTCCCCACCACGACGACGCGGCCCCTGCCATCACCTAGGATCTGGGTCTCGACGTGGCGCGGGCGGTCGACGAAGCGTTCGACGTAGCATTCTCCGCGCCCGAAGGCGGAGACGGCCTCGGAGACGGCCGACTCGTAGCGCCGTTCCAATTCCTCCGGCTTGTACACCACCTTGAGGCCCCGGCCGCCGCCACCGAAGGCTGCCTTGATGGCGATCGGATAGCCGTGTTGCTCGGCGAAGGAACGCACCTCGTCGACAGACGACACCGGGCCGGGCGTGCCTGGGACGAGGGGAGCGCCGACCTGCTCCGCGATACGCCTCGCGGCGACCTTGTCACCCAGCAAGGCGATGTTTTCTGGCGTCGGCCCGATCCAGGTCAACCCCGCGTCCTCGACCGCTTGAGCGAAGTCAGCCCGCTCGGACAAAAAGCCATAGCCCGGATGGATGGCGTCGGCGCCACTCGCCTTGGCGGCGGCCAGGATTTTGTCGGCGTCGAGGTAGGTCTCCAGCGCGGAGCGTCCCTCCAGGCAATAGGCCTCGTCAGCAAGGCGAACATGGTGGGCGTTGGCGTCAGAGTCGGCATAAACTGCGACCGACGTCAGCCCATGAGAAGCGCAGGCGCGGATGACCCGGACGGCGATTTCCCCGCGGTTGGCGATCAAGACTTTCTTCATAGGACCACTATAGAGAACAGCACTGACATAATGCGTGCTGCCCGCAGCGGGCACCCGACTGATCCGACGTCGGCCCCTGTCAGGGGAGGTCCATGGCTCGCGGGTGACTCCATGGGAAGCCGAGGTCCGCGTCGCCGGGGACTTCCAAGGCCTCGATGCCCCGGCTGCTGGTGAGCGCCTGGATGAGAGCGTGGGATCCTCCGACCAGAGTCGTGTCGAAGTCGATCTCAGTGGCGAGGGCCCAAGCACGGTCGTCTGGCCAGAGCAGTGACGGCGTGTGGACGAAGGGTGGATCGGCCCACAGGACTCTTTGTTCCCAGTCGTCAGCGGTGAGTTCGTCGAGGCTGAGTCGTGCGAGATAGTAGTTCCGGTCGGGCATTTCGAAGCGGGGCCCAGTGGCCACGTCGGCGGGCAGAATCCCGGTTCCGAGCCTATGGGATCGCCTGGAGTGGAGGAGGCCGCGAGCCCAGTCTCCAAATCGAAGAGCCCTGTTGGCGACGCGGGCGACAGTTCTGCCAAGGAGGGTGGGTTCGCTGGGGATGATGACAAGGAACCCGCGCCCGCCTCCGGAGGCCAGTCCGCCCCATCCCTCCCAGATCGCTGCGACGCAGGAGTTGGGGGTGGTGGTGTGGTTTCGCAGCAGCCCTGCCACTTGGGGGAGGTTCGGTAACGTGCCCTGTTCGGGAACGCCATAGGTCTTGTTGCTGGGGGCGACCACGCTCTGCGATGACCACGGATCGGTCATCCGTCGCAGTGTTGTCGATTGTGCTAGAGGGTCCATCGTCGTGCCGAAGTCCGCTGCGGTTTCCACCCATGTCGTCTGTTCAGCGGCGGCGTCATCTTCGCCTGACCAGGTAGGCATGGGGTGGAAGATCCGGGCATAGGCGTCGAATCCGCGCGGAATCAGATCGTCGACCCGCCCGCTGAGTCGCCCGCTCGTGCGTTCGGCGATCCACTGGCCAAGGCTGACATTCTGCGTCCACTCCATGTCGTCTCCTTTGGCGCCACCCCTTGAGTGCATCGTACACGTGATTGTTTCCGGTGTGCGGGTCGCGCCGAGACTCATCTGAAGCGCCCACGAAGTGGTTGTCAATGCTGATCTTGGCGGTCTCGTGTTCGCGCGGGCTGTGCTCCGGGCGGCGAGAGGAGCCTCGGGCCGGTGACGGCCTCACGCCCGCCAGAAGGTTTGGCAGTCGGCTTTGTCGGTGATGTTGAATTCGATGATGGCGCGCAGGAGTTCATAATCGACCGGCTGGGAGTCCGGGATGCGGACAATGCGTTTGCCCATGGAGTACCCCGCCGCAGTGATGGCGTCGGCGAAGGGTGTGACTGCTTGTGGCTCGGGGGAGAAGTTGATGTGGTCGCGGGCATCGGAGAAACCGATGATGTAGGTGCCATGATCGGTGAACATAGGTTGGTTCCAGGCGATGCGGGCCTCCAAGGCTGGGAACTCGGCGGCGATCCAGGCGAAGATCTCGGTAAAACGGGCTGAGTGTTGTGTGTTGGTGATTGTGTCCAGGTAGTCCTGCAGTGTGTCCATGATGGTCCCCTCTCGCGGGACACGATACCTGAAAATGGCCAGCCGATGATAACGGTGGGTTATCCGGGTCGCAGTTGTGGGCCGCTGCTGATGGTGTGAAGTCGGCGCGGGCGGTCACACGTCAACCTCCTCCAATGGCGACGGTTTTGCTCAGGTGGGTTGTCCATCTTGGTGGCCTGCGGTGCGAGCCACAGCGGCTGGTCCATAACTCGTCTGAAGATGATCGATCTTCGCTCTCCACCATGGGACCGGAGCGGTCCACCGGTAGCTCGTCCGATGAAGGCTCATCCTCGGCTCCCATGGTCGGGGTGGAACGGCCCGCCAGGAGTTCGTCCAAAGACTCACTACTCTTTCACTCCCACCACGGGGCCGACCCGGCCCGTCCATAACTGAGCAAAGTATGAGGATTTCGAGCCCTCAGTTCAGACTTTGTCCCAGTTATGTCACCGATTTGCAGCTCTGAGGCGACATAACTATGACCCACTATGATGACGGACCCTCACACGGTAAGAGATTGCTCAGTTATGTCGACCACTCAGGTAACTCCGACGCTCGACCGCCTGATTGAGTCCCCTGAACGAGGGGCGAACCCACAACCGTACATAGTGCTTGTTCGCGGCGACCCTCCCAGCGGGCGCTCTCCACTCGACCCTCCCAGCGGGCGCTCTCGCCTCGACCCTGCTCGCCCCACCCCGTTCACTCCACCCGCCGCTCACCGATGCAGTGTCAGTCATCGTCACCCAAGGGATTTGAGGGCGAGGGGTCCTGCCGTAATGGGTCGTATCGGCGCTGTTGTGGGTGGCTGTGGTGGCGTAACCCGTACGACAGGTCGCTATCACCCGGTGAGAGGGCAGAACTCTCACAGGCTTGGGAACTGACGCCAGGCCCGGCATTCGTCGCCGCTTTGCTGGTCCGCTATGTGGACTTTCCGCTGGCCAGGAGTTAATACCGACGGTACTATTAAATAGTACCTAGAGTATTTAATAGATCGGTCGCTCGGCGACGGGAA
>JAITVA010000023.1 GCA_031286045.1 Propionibacteriaceae bacterium
CCGCCGCCCCGAGCGCGAACACCGTCGAGGCGAGCAGCTTCCAGCCCCATACCCGCCGCCCCAGGGCCGAGGACCAGATCACCGGCTGAACAGCCGCCGCGCGGTCATATCCGACAATGGTCATAGCAACGAACATGGCCAGGACGCCGACCTCGGTCCATACGACCACCATCATGCGACCGTAGAGGATTCCATGGAGGTAGGCGCTGCGCTCACCGAGGTAACGATCCAGACCGTCATGATGAACTTCCTTGTCATCGACGGATTTTTGTAGTTGGGAGTAGAGGTCGCGGATGCGGTCGGCCTCCTGGCCGCTCAATCGGTCACGGGCGATCACCTCGTCAGCCAGAACAGCGGTGTCGTAGCCCTCGAACACGTCCGAGGCCGGTGGAGTCGGGGCGGTCGCGCTGGGCGGCTTCGGCTCGAACATCATCAGCGCGATGTTGAGTCCGATCATGACGAGCACGAGCACGATGACTGCTCGACTCAGCCCCGGGCGGACCTCAGCGGCGAGCAGGGCGCCACCACGGTAAGCGCCGGCGCCTCGCGCCAGGTCGTGTCGCGGCGCTCCACGACGGGCATCAGCCGGCGGGACACTGCCGTGCGCCCACCTCGGCGGGGAGGTCGTGACCGCCCGACGGGGGCGAACCGGGGCGTCCATGATCAGGCCTGGTCGCGGTAGGCCCACAGAAAGACATCCTCAAGGTTGGGTTCCACCCTGGTCGCCAGCAGGCTGCAATCGGCTTCGCTGAAGAAGCGGCTGACCGTGGTCGTCCCGTCTTGACGCTGCGTCAACAACAGATGCGGCTCGTACACAGCCTGAATATCGGAGGTCTCGTAGACCTTCCCCTCCAGGCGGCGGCAGATCTGCGCGGGCGGGTCGTTGGCCCAAATCGCCCCGTCTTTGATCATGACGACATGGTTGGCGATGGTCTCAACGTCGGAGACGATGTGGGTTGAGCAGATGACGATACGGTCCTGAGACAGCCGCGCGATGAGGTTGCGGAAATGCACGCGTTGCTGTGGATCGAGTCCGGCCGTCGGTTCGTCCAGAATCAGTACCTTCGGCTCGTTGAGCAAGGCTTGGGCGATGCCCACCCGCTGGATCATGCCTCCAGACAACTTCCGCATCTTCTTGTCTGCCACCTCGGACAGGCCGACGAGATCCAGCAGGCGGTCAGTCCTGATGATCGCCGTTCGACGATCCAGGGCCTTGACCGCGCCGAGGTACTCCAGGAACTTCCTCGGTGACTGGTTCTTGTAATACCCGAAGTCCTGGGGCAGGTATCCGAGGATGGAGCGGTAGGACGCGCCGAGGTGGACGATGTCATCGCCGTTCCACAGGATCTGCCCGCCACTGGGATGGATCAGCGTGGTGAGCATCTTGATCAGGGTGGTCTTGCCCGCCCCGTTCGGTGCGAGCAGGGCGTAGACACCGCGGGTGAACTCCAGGTCCACACCCTCCAAGACGCGGAACGACCCGTACTTCTTTGTGATATTACTAAGCGAAAGCATGGTACCTCGATTCGGTGAGCATTCTGATGGCGCGCCACACCACCAGGGCAGCGCAGACGACACACACAGTCACGGCGACGACCCAGGATAGGGACGCCAAGAGTTGTTCCCAGAAGAGCCCGAGCACCAGCGGCAGGCCCAACCCCAGACCGACCCATACCACGGTCAATCCGACCGACAAGGCCAGCCGGTGGCGGCGACCCACGATCATCAACTGGGCAGCGGCGCACATGGACAGGGCCGCGACGGCGAGCAGCAAGAGGTGGAGGAAGTCCCCCGCACTGGTCGCCGCCAAGCCCGCGACCAAGGCTGTGACAAAGACCCCGACAGCGCCCAGACACATCACGCGCACCGCAGTCACCTGCGCGACCGTGAAATAACAGGTCTGGCGGATGTCGTAGACCCGGCTGGCCCGATCGACCGCCTCGGAGACATTGGCGATGACAAGGAAGGCGATCGGTGAGCAACCGACAGCGACACTGTGCCGCCACTCCACAGGCGCGCAACCTGCGACGAGAGCCGTGATCCCCAGTGCGAGCGCGGCGAAGACGATCACCAGCGGCCCGTCTCCGAACATCAGACGCAGCCCTAGACGACGAATGAGCATCCGTGCCTTGTCGAGGGCGCTGTCGCGGGTGAGGAGCCCCTTTTCGAGAATGTAGTCGATGCTGGCCTGCCTATCGGACAAAGTCATCTGCCAACTCCTTTCTCAGTTTCAGCACGAGGCGGTAATAGGTGGTCTTGACGGTGTTATTGGACGCGCCGAGTTCCTCGCCGATCTCAGCGAAGGTACGCTCGCCGAAGACATGCAACCGGAAGATCTGTTGCGCCTGGGTGGGGTACTGGCTCAGGGCCGACTCGACCCGCTGAGTCATCTGGGTGCGCTCGGCGCCGACGGTGATGTCCGTCGCATCGACGACTTCGACATCATCCAAAGTCAGGACCGCTTGAGGCCGCCTGGCCCGGGATCGGTACCAATCGATGATCTTGTTGGTGGCGATGCGCAACAGCCAGGTACGAAAGCTGGCGACCTTGGCGTCGAAGAAACCGATGGTCCGCAGCATCGAGATCAGGGTCTCTTGAGTCAAGTCCAGCGCCGCGTCATCGTCGCGCACTTGGCGGCGGACGAAGCGAAAGACCTCGTCATAGTGCACACGCACGAGACGATCGGCAGCGTCGCGGTCACCTCGTGCCGCCACCTTCCGGATCAGTCTGTGCTCGTCCACCCTTATCCCTTCGCGCTTTGCCCTGACGCTGCTCTGCCACGTCCCCTGGCTGAGTCCGCATTCATGGTCGCTTCACTAGAGTATTCGTCGGCGCAAGGAAAAAAGTTTCAGCCGGTCGACTCGACTCCGGGGCGAACCACCAGAGGCAGCGGGGTCGCACAGATTGAAGGGTCACATGCCTCTACCTGTGGCTCAGAGAGTCCATCCATATCGTGGCACCTCCCAATTTTCTCAACGATGTCAGTAAAGTAAACCTTCAGGGAATGCGGTTTGATGGAAAACGTAGAAGTGGGTCGATCGGGGAAAAGATGCATCCAATCACATGGTACAAGAATCAGGCGTCGCCACTTGGGCGCTTGATGACATGGATTGTTCTCGGCACTAACCCTTGTCACGGCGATTGGTTCCTTGGCAATATCCTCTCAGGCCAATCGCGTGAGTCAGACAATTGAGGCGTGGAGCCACCTTTCCGACAAACTCATCGGCACGATTCGCCGTGACCTCGCCCCCGTGCTCGGACAAGGCCAGATCACCCAAACCCAAGCTATCGCGTTAGCCACTCACACTTCCGCCATCGACGGCCCAGCACCGACTTTCAAAAAGCCCAACGGAACAAAGGCTTCAGATGACGAAATACGTGAGACCAGACAAGTGATACTGCCCATACTCAAAGGAATGGAACGACTTGGAACCGGGGTGAGCCTGGGCGCCTATGATACGAAGACGATTTATTGCCTCGGGCGAAGCCGATTTATCAGCACATACGAGTACTTTGAAAATTACATCAACTTATTGCGGACATCAGAAGACAACAACGTCAACCAACCTAGCGCCTACAGTGAAGCCGAAATGCTCAAGTTACGCCTTGAAGCGATGAACGAAAAAGCAACCCGTCGACGCATAAACACGCGGATCATCACCATCGAGAACACTCGAAATGCTCCGCGTCGCATCTCAACGTGATTCGGCGTCAGTCTGAGACTTCTTCTTCTTTAAATGTATACGTCATACCATCGCCTCCATATCTCAATCGGATTCCTCAGTCTAACGCATCCGTATGGTGATCTTCCACATTCGGCATTCACCGAGTCACCTCTACCCTGTCGCCCGTACCATGTGCCCTGACTGCCTCCGCCACACCGAGAGCGGCGCGATGATCGGACGCCGTGTGGACGCGTACCCCCCACACTCCTTGGCGGGCCAACAGAGCGGTCACCGCCACCCCGGCGGCGTCGCGCTGCCACGGCTGCGTCTGTTCGGGGTACATCTGCGCCAAGAAACGCTTGCGTGAGACCCCCCAGAGAACCGGGTGGCCCAGGGCCGCGACATGATCGGAATGAGCGATGAGCTCCCAATTCTGATCAGGGGTTTTACCAAAACCGATGCCTGGGTCGAGGATGATTCGACCTGGGTCGATCCCGGCGGCGACAGCCGCGTCACGACGCGTCGCCAGCTCTTCACAGACCTCAGCCACGACATCGCGGTGGCTGAAACCATGATCGAAGGGTCTGCGCCAGTGCTGCAGAACATAGCCCGCATCCGAGTCAGCGACCACCTGCAGGATGCCTGGGTCAGTCAAGCCGCCGGACACGTCGTTGACGATCACAGCTCCGGCATCAATCGCCGCGCGGGCCACCGCCGACCGTACTGTGTCGACGGACACGGGAACACCAGACCCGGCCAGCGCCTCGACTACCGGCAGCACTCGCGCCAGCTCGGCGTCTTGATCGACCCGCTCCGCGCCCGGCCGAGTCGACTCGCCACCCACATCGATCAGATCAGCACCCTGACTGACCAGTTCGATCCCCCAGTCAATGGCCGCCCGCACACTGCGATGAATGGGCTCCGAGAAGGAGTCCGCCGTCACGTTGACAATCCCCATCAGCCGGGTCGGTCCAGGGGTCAAAACATCGGCGATCGTATGTACTGCTCCATGCTCCGTGCCCATGCCGCTCGCCGTTCCCATCTGTTCCTTCCTTCGCGCACCCGGTTGGACGCACGTCGTCCATCATCGCATCTCACTTGGCTCATTTCTTCCGCCCGACAGCCGGGCCAAGGTCACGATCCGGTGTTCACCGTTGGCATCGCTCGTGAGTCTGAACATAGGACGACAAGGAGGTTCGACACCATGGCGGCCTTACGGTCCTCATCCAGGGAGACGATGCCCTCGCGCTCAATGCGCTCCAAGGCTGACTCGACCATGGTGACCGCGCCTTCGACGATCTTCGCGCGAGCCGCCAACACCGCCTGAGCCTGCTGGCGTTGCAGCATGGCCGAGGCGATCTCAGGGGCGTAGGACAAGGACGAGATTCTGGTCTCCACGATGTCCACCCCGGCGATGTCCACGCGCTCGCTGACCTCGCGCGCCAGCTCAGCTGCGACCTGGTCGGTGGCGCCGCGTAGGGTCGCCTCGCCCTCTTCACCATTGTCATAGGGGTGGACCGTGGCGATATGGCGCAGTGCGGCCTCGGACTGGACCTCGACGAACTGCTCGTAGTGCTCAACCCGGAAAACCGACTGTGCGGTGTCATTGACCTGCCACACGATAATGGCAGCGATCATCACGGGGTTTCCCTGGGAATCATTGACTTTGATCTCACGAGTCTCAAAGTTGCGCACTTTGACAGACACCACGCGTTTGGTTGTGAACGGGTAGGTCATGCGCAATCCGGTGGCGCGGACCGTGCCGACGTAGTTGCCCAAGAACTGCAGCACCTTGGTTTGTCCAGGCTGAACCACAGTGAAGGCAGTGACAAGGAGAAATGCGACAATGACAATAATGATCCCCACGACGACCTCCGCCCCTCCTCCTCCGGACTTGACAGCCATCACCCCGCGAATGAACTCGACGACTCCGAGCGCGAGGATGATCAACCAGACCAGCCCAGCCAGCAAGCCGGGAACCGTTGTCGCGGAACGTTCATGGATGGCACTGGATTCCTGACTCAGATGAGTCGAGTCCTCACCCTGGCCGGAAAGCTGTGGAGAAGCAGACGGGATGGACGAGAACTGATCAGTCGACGACATGACTGTCTCCTTTGCTGTCGATGCGTCCCGGTGACGAGCTGGAGGCATGCCTGATGACCTCAGTCCAATCCGGACCCTCCCCTGTTGAGCCGATCGAGATTTGGTTCCTCAGGCGAGCTACTGGCGGGGCCGGGGGGCGTCCATCCCCGGTCAACCGGATATGAATGCTTGTCAGTTTAGTCCAATTTCCGCGCCACCAGCACAAACTCCAGGGGGCAGGTGGCCTGTTGGTGCTCGGGCAGGACGTACTTGCCGCCGGGGGCATCCTCCATCCAATCGAGCAGTTTCCAGTCGAGACTGAGCCGCTCCTGGAAGTCGATGATGGTCAGACCGGCCGACCACAGCGCGCGCATGATCTCCTGCAGAGAGTGCGGCCAGCAGTAGGTCAGGCCGTGCTCGATCTTGGCCCCGGAGTAATCCACCTCGCAGTCCTCCGCGACCGCGGCCCCATTGAAGTAGGGATAGCGCAAGCGCAACTGACCCGCCGGAGCCTTGTCGTCCAAGCCGAAGCCCATCGGGTGGAGCTCGCGGATGTAGAAGATGCCACCGGGGCGAAGGACCTGGGCGATCAGCCTGGCCCAGACCGTCAGGTCGGGTAGCCAGGAGATCACCCCGACCGAGGTGTAGACCAAGTCGAAGTCGCGGCCTTGAAGAGCGGTGGCGGCGTCCTCGATGGAGGACTCGACGAAGTCGATCACCACCTGGCCCAGCTCAGCCAAATCCCGACCGACCTTGAGCGCCTCAGGCGAGCGATCCACCGCCGTGACGCTGGCCCCGAGCTTGGCCCAGGCAATGGAGTCAGTGCCGATGTGGCACTGCAAGTGCAGCAGATCCAGACCGGCGACTGTGCCCGACGGCAGAAAGGGATCAAGCAACGGCGCGTCGGTGGAGGGGGCGGAATCGCCGATCTGGCCAGGCGTCTTGATCCATTCCTCGGCCCCGTAGGAGGCGCGGTGAGCCTCGGCGGCCTCATTCCAGTAGGCGATGTTGGCGGTCTGCTGGGCGATTTCGGTCGGGGTGGACGGTGTTGCGGTCATGATCCGATCCTAACTGAAGGCATGGCGTGGGTATATCTAGCGACTATCCCACCAGCTGGCAGTGAGTCCACCCGGGGACCCCTCCAGGTTTGCCCCAATTCTATGACACAGCACTTGTTAGTAGCCGCACATCCCCCTTCCCTACCGAGGTCTGAGCACGTCGGGAAGACAGAAGGCGGCATAGAGGGGCAGGGACAATAGATCATCTTCTTGCCCCACATTCTTGGCGCTTAGGCGAATTGCGCGGAGCGGATGGTAGCGCTGGCGGTAGCTGTCTAGACTGCGCGATTGAATATTGTCAGCCGACTTCACCTCCATGGGGATGACAATCATCATGTCATCTACCATGAGAAAGTCGATCTCAGCGGCATTCCCGCTGCTCCAATACATGGAGTCGATCCCAGCACAGGCAAGTGCCTGTTTGGCGTAGTTCTCCGCGATTCCGCCACGAAATGAGCCTACTATATGCATATAGTCTTGGTCACTACAAAACATACCCGCCGAGATGTCGAGTTGCGCCGCGAGGATACCGACATCGAAGATGTAGACCTTGAAGAAAGTGCCATCGTCACGAGCTCGCAGCGGTGCGGAGGGTTCTTCGGCCTGATAATGCCGATGGACGAGTCCGGCGGCCTCAAGCCAGGCGAAGCTTGTGTCATATTGATGAAACCGAGCGCCAGATTTCATGTCGGCCAGCTTGAACTTACGACTGGTGTCACGAGCCAACTGGCGTGGTGCGGACTCCCAGATGGCACGAGTCCGCACGGAATCGGCGGCGTCCGCGTACAGTGCCATATCGGCGGTGTACAACAATGCTAGGTCGCGCTGCACTCGTCGAGTCTCGGACCAATCCCTCGTCGCAATGAACGTGGACACAACCCTTGGCAAGCCACCTGTCATCATGTACTGACGAACCTGGCGCACCATGTCATCGTGACCCGCGAAGCTGTCCCGACGCGCCACCGCCCGCCGAATCCCCTCCGCTTGAAGCTCCATATTTTGCGCCCAGAGGTACTCCTCGAAATCCAGGGGGCGCATGTGGATCGTGTCAACCTTTCCAACAGGGAAGGTGTAGTGCTGCTCACGATGGATCGAAACGCCGAACAAGCTTCCGGTGGTGATAATGGCATAGTGCGGCGGGTTCTCAGCGAAGTATTTCAAGGCAGTCAGAGCAGGCGGACAAAGTTGGATTTCATCAAAGATGATCAAGGTGTCTTCCGCTGTGATGGTCGTTCCAGTGAGATAGCTGAGGTCTTCAATGATGCGCTCGGGGTCAAGGACGGTGTCGAACAGAGGGCGAAGACGCGCCATATCCGCTTGAAAGTTGGCCGTCACGACCTTGGCGAAATGTCGCTTCCCAAAGTGATGGGCGGTGAAAGTCTTTCCCACCTGGCGGGCGCCGAGCAGAAGCAGGGGTTGGCGCGATGGGCGATTCTTCCAGGCCAGAAGTTCGTCTTCCGCTTTGCGTCGGATGTCTATGACTGGAGTCTATTCCGCTATCTGCCATTTTATGTACTCTGGATACATTTTATCTGGGTATTAGTGTATGGATGAGACACAAAAAGGCAGATAATACTAGGGGTATCGAGGATTGAACGTTTGACTCCCAGGGCCATCCACTTCTCAACGGTTTGCTCTAGCCCATGTTTGATCCTTGATGAGGCACTGTTGCTCTTGGTCATAACACAACAGCGTCGAGGGGTTACTTCATCCAGCCCCCACACCCATCCCAGTGGTGTTCCATTTCCCGGATATCGACGGGCTTGCCGGTGGCACTGCCGAGGAAAGACGCGCGGTGGCAGACCAACAACTGCTTAGTGTTGTCATTGATGGCTTGGCCGATGGGGCGGATGGCGGCTTGGCGCTGCTCGCAGCTGTCGAGGGTGAGGAAGGCGTCGGCCACCTGACGGGCGTACTTCTCCAGGCGGGATTCCAGCGGCCGGGTGCTTTGGGCCATGAGCTTCTTCTCATCGCTGACGCCACCGGGGGCTAGGCGCTGGGCCTTGGTTGGTCCAAACTCAACGACATACAAGTAGACATTGAGCTTGCTCTTGTAGCCGGAGTACTCTGCGGCGTGAGGGAATGCCTTGCAGACTGACTTGACGAAGGCATCGGTCTTGGCCTGGTCTCCCGACTGCGGCATCTTGTCAGCCTTCTTCTTGTCCGTTTCGAAATTCGCGTAGTACTCCATCAGGCCCTCGCGCAAAACCGGATCATTGTCGCTCATGGACAGGAAATGACTGAACATCTCGATGAAACCAGGGAAATCCCCAGCTCCAGGACCGAAGACGCTCCCCAGGTTGCCCATATCGGCTCGCCTTGCGGAGTGACAGGTCACTCGGGCGATACCATCGATGGCTGTTGCTTCTTTCTTTCTTCCGAACAACATTTCGTTAACCTCCTATTTCTTTGAAAACAATCGTGCGAAAATACCTTTGCGCGAGGTCTGGGATCGCGCGGGGTCAGGAGTACGCGCCGCCGTCTGGCTCATCCCTCCCCTGTCCGCGTTGCCCGTCTGCTCGCGGTCTTCATGCCCGACGCCATCCCCGCCCCTCAACCGCGCCGCTGCTCGTGCCGCTGCTCGCGAAGTCTCGGGGGTATGGTTCACCAGCGTCAATTGATGGACCATCCCGGCGGCGTCGCCAAAGACGACCAGCTCACCGTCGTGATCACAGGCGATATTGCTTGACTCGGCATCGAAATAGTAGTGGCAGATGGGGCTCAATGTGTCCCCTTGCAACAACCACACACCATGCAGAATCGATCCGCTCGTGCCCATCCTCTCTTCAGTGGCGACGGCGAGAATCGACCCGCAGGCCGAGAGCGTGGCGGAGGAGATATCAGAGAACAAAAACTCGTCCAACTTGCGGCCGTCGGTCGTATCGAAGACCATGATGTCCCTTGATGTGACCGCGTAGAGTCGCGTCCCGTCCAGGGAGAAGAAGACCGATTCTGGCACACCTTGGCCGATCACGTCGATCAGCTTGCGCATCCGATTGTTCTTCCAGTCGCGCAACACCTTCCCGTCCGATCCCCACAGCACGTAGACACCGGCACTCGAAGAGACGTCGGCCCCATCCAAGAGACTGATGTCGTCGCGGGGTTCAGTTACTTTTCCGCGCTGGATTCCTGCGGCGATGTCATAGATGTTGAGGTCATGGGCTCCCTGGGTGTCGAAGCCATAGCGCCCGTCAGCGGACAGGCATGCCTGCTTGGCGAAACCATACATTCCCACGGCCGGCAGCTGGATAGTGGTCGGACTGTTGGTTTCGGACGAGTCGAAGGGCAGACGAGCCAGGCTCCATTGTTTGATGCCGCGCCGACCACCCTCACTGGCCTGGTAGGCATAGGTCGCCACCGCTCGCTCGCCGTCGGGCGAGAAGCGGACCAAATCGCCGTTGCGCGCCCGAGCCAGCCCAAACTCATGACGCGCGTGACCGTCGGCCCCCCAGACCATGACAAGGCCACGGGTGTCGCCCTCCTCGGTGTAGACATTGCCATCCCCCGGCTCGCGGGCGTGGTAGGAGGAGGACAGCACCGTCCCATCCGCCCTGATGGCGACCGCGCCGACCGCTCCATCGGCGTGATGGTCCCGCGGCGGGGCTGCGAGCACGGCAGCGATGTCCCACAGTTGGGCGTAATGATCGGCTGGCTTCACCATGAGCACGCCGTCATTCGACATGCTCAGCGACGAGATGCCACCGGAATGACCCGGCATCCGAGCGACGGGACGCTCTTCGGTGACATCGAATACTAACAAGGTCGGTTCGGATGCGGCAGTGACCAGATGCTTGCTGTCGGGTGAGAAAACCACCCGCCACACCGGGGTATGGTGGCCAGACAAGTCCGCGATCTGGCGACCAGAGTGAGCATCCCAGACGCGGGTTTTGTGCTCTCGAACGGTGGCGGCCGCCAGGCGAGCATCGGGCGAAAGTGCTACGGCATTGACTTCGTCGGCGCAGTCGTCAAACCGATACAGTCGGTCGGCGGTCTTCAGATCGAACAGCCCCACATCGGCATGCCCGACGAAGCCCCCAGAGTAGTAGTGGATACCCTGCCTGGACCTCGGGTCGTGCTCGCCAACTAGGAGCAGATCACCGCGAATATCGAGCACTTCAGGGTTAGCATTGAACCCCTCAAGCTTCTTATCCAGACAGGCGTCCGCCAGGTTCCAGACATAGACAGTCCGCCGATCTGAGCCGACGATGAGGGTGGCGCCATCGTCGGTCAGAACCGCGTCAGGGAAGGTGTAGTAGTCGAAGCGACCAGGGAACTTGGGAGGAGGCACTGGATCGCCGTCGTAGATATCGTCATAAGCCACGGTGAAGGCCAGCCGGTCGGCGTCGAGGTCGTACACCATCACGCCATTCCAGTGGACAGTCGACGAGCCGGACACCACCAACCAACGGCCATTTTGCGTGATGTAGAGCTTATGGATGTACATTCCCTCCATGTCAATGATCCGCAACATGATCTCATCGTCGACGTCCCACACCTCAAGCTGAGCCGTGTTATCGACATGGGGCTTATAAAGATATCGACCATCGGGTGAGATCACAGCGGGGTACTGCTCGCCGACTCTCATCGATTTCACTAAACCGCTGCCCGGGGAGTTCAACAACCCCGACATCGGCCGCAACCAGGGGCTGGTGCGCGAAGCGGCGGCCTGTTCGAGCAGGGAGCGTATCTGTGATTCTGGGCGATCAATCAGTCGTCCCCAGAGCTGCTCGGACAGCTGCTCGGGAATGGCAGACAAGATATGGGCCGACAGGCGCAGGGCTTCACCGACGACTGCGAGGGCGGATTGTTCCTCGAGGGTCGCGGGGGAAGCGGCGGGGGTCGCGGCTGGGCGAGGGGGCGCAGGATTGTGCGGGGTCTGCGAGGTGTCGCCGTGCGCGGAGGGCGTCTCCACGCTCGTGGGCGCCGGGGCCTGGGAGGCTAGGCGGTAATCGTCGATCAGGGGATTGACGCCGCATAGTGTCAGCTTGCGGTCGAGGAAACGGTAGTTCCAGAGCATGGCGGCGGCGGCGTCGCGGCGGCCCGCCATCACCGTGTGATACGGCGCTTCCGCGAAGGCGCGGGGATTCTCGCCGGTGTAGGTGGTATCGCTGTTTGGGTCAGCCCGACTGATGAAGTAGTCCGACAACAAGCCATGATCAGCGCTGGCCGAGTCGGCGTAGCGCTGCTGGGAGGCCAGGGCGAAACTCTCGTAGAGGAAGTCCCAGCGCCCGGCCCGACGAGCCAAGAAGGGGCGCATCTGCCGCAGGTACTGACGCGTCACGCCTTCCAGATCGTCGGCGGGAGTCTGGGGTAGGGCGGCAGACAAACAGGCTAGCAACTCATCTTCCGCCAGACCGCCACGCGACACCGCCAGCAGACCAAAGATGAGGGGCACGACCGTACGCGGCGGGGCGGAGGGATAATAGACGGGATCGGATTCCATGCGCGCGAGCACACCCAAGAACGCTTCTTGGGGTGTCTCGCCGAAGCCCAGGCGGATGACATCGTCCAGTTGACCGAATGAGCCGAACACCCGTAACTCAGACAACAGCACCTTCAGGTAGAGCGGGTTTTCCGCGCCATCGCGGGCGCAGATGGCGTCCTTGTGACGATCATCAATGTCTTTGAGGTATTGCTGGAGATAGGCGTCGACCAAGTCGGCGCGGTCGGCCAGGCTGGCGAAGGGGCGGACCTCAGTCAGCGGCACACGGCCTTCTCGCCGTAACGCCTCGTGAAGCTGGTCGGCGTCCTGGTCACCAGTCTTGAAACTGACAATGAGACGGATTCCAGGCGGGAGGGTGCGCGGCAAGTAATACCATGACTTCACGCCGTCCTGGAGCTGATTCAGGGCGTCAATGATGATCAGGGTCTCGCCCTGTTTTCCCACCGTGGCAAGCAGAGATGGCAGAGACTCCCGCAGTTCCTCCAGGGTGGCGGGGCATTCCTGACCCAGCTCGGCACAAAGGCTTTGCCATAGTCCCACGAAGGTGGCGCACAGGTCACTTGCCCCAGCGAAGCGGGCCACCACCCGCATCCGCATGCTCGCTCGTTCGGCGAAACGGGCGAGTAGCATAGTCTTGCCACGGCCTGGTGGCGCCACCAGGACTAGGGGTGCGGCTTGGTCGGCCTGGTCGGGTCGGCTGGCCTGACTGGCTTGGTCGGCCCGGTCGGCTGGGTCATCTCGGTCACTTTGGCTGCCCCGGCCACCCTCGCCACCTGCGACGTACTCATCCAGTGCCGTGAAATCACCCTTCCGCTCAATGAAACCCTCACCAGCCAAAACGGCGAACTGATGCTGTTGTTCGGCGTCCAACTCCTCGCCACCGGCGTCCGCGACCGTCTCACGCTCGGGAAAGCGCGTCAGAATCGCCTTCTTCAGGTCAGCCACGATCATGTCTTCTAGACTCTGATCGCCGCACTCAAAGCGGGCAAGTCTACCTGTCGTCAACTCCGCCACACCCTGGTCGGTCAACTCCGGTGACAGGGCGGTCTCGTCCCACACACAGGTATAGTCGCGCACCCCGGTCCACTCGGCGCGGATGCGTTGTTTCCAGCTTTCCAGGTTGGCGTTCGCATCAAGGCGGCCAGCTTCGTCAATTATGGCCTCGTTGGTGAAGACCGCTCGGTGGGCGGTGGGCAGGGCGGACAAATAGTCGTCGTCCCTGAAGTAGAAGAAGGCGTCCGTGTCCGGTTCGGGCGTGTGGCGGACCCCGTCGACCAGCGACAGCATCGGCGCCAAGAGGGCGTGCTCAATCTCCATTTCCGTGATGGAGTAGTTGCCCAAGTACCCCTTCTCCTTCAACCCCGGAAATTGCTCCAGGGTCTGCGCGGAGACGTCACTCTCCCCCGGCACCCAGCCACGGCGCTGACCCAGTAAACACAAAAAGAAGGGGCGACAAGCGTCGATACGGTCGAGACAGACCTGAACCACACGCTTGTTCTCGGTGGCGTCGGCCTCGCTGACACCCCAACGCAGATCAATGTCAATCAGGCGCAACTTGCGTTCCTCGCACCACGCCGACAAGCGGGGGAACACCTTCTTGACCAGATAATCACGCTCAGCGTGCATGTCGTTGAAGGTACTAGATATAAAAATATGTACATTCTCCCATTGCACGACTCTCACCTCTCGTTTCGCACTCGTGGGGTCACACGCGCGGGGTACGACCCATACTCACTATCTCCCATTCATCTTTTTCATTTGTTCATCTGGGTATGAGTCCTCAAACGATAGACTTCAGCTCAGATAGCGCTTCACATTTTCTTATTAACAAATAGCCCATTGACTACACTGAAATCTACTTTGACCTCGCCCATTCAGTGTGTCCCAAGTTGATTGTAGCAAATCATCACGCTTCTTGGGCCGAGCGACGAGACTCATCTAAAGTGCCCGCGAAATGTGGTCGGTGCCTCATGTGGGATTTGCCCGCGAACTGAGACTTGGTGGGTATGGGAAGTTTGGTGTCTATGCAGTCCAGGGTTGAG
>JAITVA010000040.1 GCA_031286045.1 Propionibacteriaceae bacterium
CGGCCGCGTCGATGGCCTCGATCATGGCGTCGTAGAGGTGTGCGCCATAGGTGTAGACCGTGACCGCGTTGTGGTCGACCTGGCAGCTCGTCGGTTCGCGATAAGGGAAGCCGCGGGGAGTGCGGTGGCGACGGTGTGCCGTTGCGATGGTGTTGACGATGATCGCGGTCCCTAGTTGAACCCCGGCCACCATGGCGAGACCCTTGATGAGGGTTCCACCAATCTTCTTGCGCAACGCCATGCGGCTATCTTAACGGTGCTGTCGGCTGGGTGATCTGTGTCGGCGGCATCGGCGTCGTGCGCGCTCGCTCACGACTACGCTTCGCTTCGTCCGCGCCACCGCTTGACGCGCCGCACGGCGCCGATGCCGCCGACACAGATCACCCACCTGTCCCACTGTCCCGTGTCGCCTGTCGGTCAGCGGGCCCTGGTGTCGTAGAGTTGGGGGCCTCATGGATACCCTGTTCGACGATAGTTTCCTCGTCGGTGATGTCGAGTCTTTGTTCGCCACCACCGAGCCCGATACGAAGGCCACCGCCTCGGTCCAGCCGGTCGGAATCGACCCAGCTCAGACTCGATTGGTCGACGCCTCCTCGCCCCGATCAGACCAGTTTGGTCCGCCCGATGAAAACGCTCGGTCGCCGTGGCGAACCGCTTCGGCTGACCGCTTGCTCGAAGGCCTCAATCCGCCCCAGCACGAGGCTGTGATCCACCAAGGCAGTCCGCTGTTGGTGGTGGCCGGCGCGGGGTCCGGCAAGACTCGGGTCTTGACTAGGCGCATCGCTTATCTGATCGCCGCCTGTGGGGTCCATCCGGGGTCTATTCTGGCGATCACTTTCACCAACAAGGCGGCGACCGAGATGCGTGAGCGTGTCGGTGACCTGGTGGGCCCTCGTGCGCGTCACATGTGGGTGTCGACTTTCCACAGCGCCTGTGTGCGGATGTTACGGGCCGACATCGACAAGTTGGGTATGTCGAAGACCTTCTCGATCTACGACGCCACTGACTCGAAGCGACTGGTCACAACGATCATGCACGAGCGCAATATCGATCCCAAACGGTTCCAACCCCGCGCCGTCCGGTCTTGGATATCAGAGCAGAAAAACGCTTTGGTCAGTGCGGACGACGCCTTGATCGCCACCCAGGGAAAGTACCCCGAGGAGGTCTACTCCGAGGTGTACACCGAATACCAGGCGCGACTGGTCAAGGCACAGGCCCTGGATTTCGACGACCTGCTGATGACGACCGTCCGGCTGCTGCAGAAGTTCCCCGAGGTGCGTCAGCATTATCGTCGGCGCTTCCGCCATGTCCTGGTCGACGAGTACCAAGACACCAACCGCGCCCAGTACGTCATGGTCAAGCTCTTGTGTGGGGTCGAACCCGGTGAGGTCGGCCCGCCACCGGAGTTGATGGTGGTCGGCGACTCTGATCAGTCGATCTATGCCTTCCGGGGGGCCTCGATTGAGAACATTCTCAACTTCCAGGAGGACTTCCCCGGCGCCGCGACGATCGCTTTGGAACAGAACTACCGCTCGACCCAGAACATCCTGTCGGCGGCCAATGCCCTGATCGGGCACAATCAGGGCCGTCCGAAGAAGAATCTATGGACCGATGCCGGCGACGGACCGAAGATCATCGGCTACGTCGCCGACACGGAGCATGACGAGGCCCGTTTCATCGCCGATGAGCTGGCCTCATTGTCGGATCGGGGGGAGGCCCGCTACGGTGACGCGGCTGTGTTCTACCGCACCAACGCTCAGTCCCGCACGATCGAGGATGTCTTCATTCGGCTGGGCGTGCCCTATCGAGTGGTCGGTGGCGTCAAGTTCTACGAACGCCGCGAGGTCCGAGACGCCATCGCCTATCTGCGGGCGCTGGCCAATCCGGCTGACGACGTGTCGGTCGAACGGATCATCAATGTGCCTAAACGCGGTATCGGCGCCACATCGGAGGAGGCCTTGCGCCAGTGGGCCCGTGGGCACGATCTGACCTTGACCCAGGCCATCGAGCAGGCCGAGCAGATCCCAACGGTTGGCCCGCGTGCGCGCAAGCCTCTGATCCAGTTCGCCGAGTTGATGGCCCAGCACCGTGCCATGGTGGAACAGCGGGCGCCTGCCGACGAGATCCTGCGCTCGATTCTCGACCAGAGCGGCTATCTTGAGTCTTTGCGAAACTCGGGGGATCCCCAAGACGAGACCCGGATGGAGAATCTGGCCGAGTTGGTGGCTGTCGCCACCGAATTCGTCTCAGCGGCCCATGAGATCGACGTCACACCGGAGGCGGCGACCCATGACGACGATCCGTTGGCGGATTCTGCCCAAGACTGGCTGGCTCGCCCGACCAGTCCTGACGGCGAAGTGGGCGGGGGAACCGGCGACCGACCTGATCAGCCCGCGTTGACAGAAGCGGCCCTGATCGGCGCGCCGGAGCCTGATGATTCTCTGCCCGCCTTCTTGGAGAGGATCGCCTTGGTGGCTGATTCTGACCAGCTTCAGTCCGACCAGGCCGGTCAGGGGGCGGTCACCTTGATGACTTTGCACACCGCCAAGGGGTTGGAGTTCGACACCGTCTTCGTGACCGGATTCGAGGAGGGCTTGTTCCCCCACGAGCGTTCCAGCACTGATCCGGCGCAGTTGGAGGAGGAGCGTCGTCTGGCCTACGTCGGTTTGACCAGGGCTCGTCACCGCCTGTACATCAGCCGTGCGGTTGTGCGGACCATGTGGGGTTCGCCGAAGTACAACCCACCGAGTCGTTTCCTAGAGGAGATACCCGAGGCGGTGATCGACTGGCGTCGACTCGACAGGGTCAGTTCTTGGCAGGCTTCGTCTTTGCCCACAGCCGACACTCGCCATTCGACTCGCGGCGGCGGCTCTGTCGAGCAGTTCGTCCACCGTGCCACCACCGCCCGTCCCAAGGTGCGGGTGACCTTGGCCGCCGGGGACAAGGTGCTGCATTCCCAGTGGGGGTTGGGCACCGTCAAGGCGATGTCCGAAGCGAAGAACGGGCCTGTGGCCGAAGTCGATTTCGGCTCGTACGGAGTCAAGAAGGTGGCCGTCAATTTCGCCCCGTTGGAGAAGCTCTGAGGCAGCCTTCGTTCCGGGGTCGAGGCCTTACCCGTGTGGGAGTCGTCTGAAACCGTCGGCACGCGCCAGAATAGGGGGGTGCCCCGTGATGACTCTCCTCGGACCCGCTTGAAGGTCGAGACCTATGAAGCCCGAGCCGATCAGCCCCAGCCTGCGACCATGCCCTGGTGGTTGGCGGCGGTCGGCGGAGCTGTGGTCTGCGCGGCGGTCGGTTGGGTGGTCGTGACCGCCTGTGTGCTGGTGGCTCGACTGGCCGGGGCCGGGACTGTGACAGGCCGGGCGATGGAGTTGGCCACCCGGATGTGGTTGCTCATCCACGGTGGGGTGCTGCAGTGGGATGGTCTGCGCGTCAGTCTGGTCCCATTGACCCTGACTGCGGTCGTCGCAGTCGCCTTGCATGGAGTTGCCGGGTATGCGGCCAAGCAGGCTGTCCTCGCCGCCGGATCGCAGTTGCGACCCATTCGCACGACCGTGCGGGTCACGTTGACTATGGCGGCGACGTATACCGCCATTGTGTTGGCGGTGACTGTCAGTCTTGACGCCACGGCCTCGTCCTTGCGCGCCGGTTTGTGGGCCTTCGCCTTGTGCCTGGTCACCGGGTTCTTTGGAGCACGACGAGCGGTCGGATGGCGGGTCAGTGCCGCATGGCCGCAATGGTTGCGGGTGATGGCGCCAGCCATGGGCGCTGGTCTGCTGATCGCGCTCGTCGGCGGTGTCGTGGCCTTGGTGACCTCACTGCTGGTCCATCGGGAACTTTTCGTCACCTTGACCGATCAGCTGAATCCGGGCTGGGCCGGTGGGATCGTGTTGGTCTTGGTGCAACTATTCTTTGCATTGAATGTCATCGTTTGGTGTGTGGCCTGGTGTTTCGGGCCAGGCTTCACTCTGGGGGACGGCTCGGTTGTCTCTCTGGCCGGCTCGCAGGTCGGTTTGTTGCCGGCGTTGCCGATCACGGGCGCGCTGCCCACCGGTGTGGGGTCGATGGCCAATCTGGTGTGGCTGGCGGTGCCGGTGTTGGCCGGTGCGGGAGCCGCCGCCATGGTGCTGAGGTCTCGACCGCGCGCTCGTTTCGATCAGACGGCGATCGAGGGGGGACTGGCGGGGGTGGCGTCGGGTTTGCTGGTGGTGGGCTTGGCTGCGCTGACCGGTGGTGGCTTGGGGTCGGCACGCCTGTCCTACCTGGGTCCGTCACTGCTGCCCTTGCTGGTTCTGGCCCCGTGTTTGATGGGCCTGTCTGGCAT
>JAITVA010000051.1 GCA_031286045.1 Propionibacteriaceae bacterium
TCAGAAGATCAGCAATGGTCGGGTCGGTCACGTGGGCGGCGAGTGCGCGGACAGTCCTGGCAGATCGGTCGGAGAACTCGGCCCGTTGGAGCGTCAGATCGGGTAGGGGTGTTGAGTACACCCGAGCGAGCATCGCATACTCCATCGCCTTCGTCTGGTCGGACTCCGTCAACTCGCCCTCGCACCACCCGAGCACCCCGATCACGGCGTCGTCGAACCGAGCATGCTCACGACCATCACGAGTCAAGATGATTGGTGGCACGAAGTCGATGACCTTGTCACACAGTATTTTGAGTACTCTCAGGCCATCTCGAAAATGCCGCTGATGGGTCGGCGAATGGTCCACCTTCACAAAGTAGGTCTGGTCGGTGGTTGTCAGTCGCCAGGTCTCAGCGAAGAAGCCCCGAGGGGCCGGGTGCAGGGAATCCGGGCGGAAGCCATACTCAGCCTGCAGAAACCTTACCAGTCTGGCTCGGTAGCCGGCCTCGTGAGGGTGGGGATCAGTCACGGCATGACACTAGCACGCACTGTTGGCCGTGCCAGCTTGCAACCACGCGCTCATTCACAACTGAGGCGCTTCGGCTTGTCTTCCGGGTGGTGATGTATCCGGCGTCAGCCAGACGGGTGAACGGATCGGGAGTCCACGTGGCGTCATGCAAGGTCGGTCAGGTGGCGGTCTTGACAGGTTCGACAATACGGATCGGGGTGGATAACGATCTGGGTCAGGTCGCCGGACCAGGCGTCGACCATGGCCATGCGACCGACCAGGGGTTGGCCTAAACCCGTCAACACTTTGATGGCTTCGGCTGCGGCGAGCGCCCCGACCACGCCGCACACTGGGCCGAAGACGCCGCCTTGGGCTCCGTTGGGCCATTCGGCCACTCGTTCGGCGGGGCCATAAACGCATTCGAAACATGCTCCGACGTGGGGTAGTACCACTGAGCATCGTCCGGCGTATTGCCCGATCGCGGCCCAGACATAGGGGACATCTGCGTTCAGGGCCCAGGATTCCAGAAGGTAACGGGTGGGCAGGTTGTCGCTGCAATCGACGACCAGGTTGAGATCGTCGCTCATCTGTGACTGCGTCGTTGGCGAGAAACGGGTTGTCAGCGGGTGGACTGTGATGTCGGGATTGAGAGCTTGGACCCGCTCTGCCGCCACGACCGCCTTGGGGCGACCGATATCGGCAACGGTGAAAAGCACCTGCCGCTGAAGGTTCGTCTCATCGATCTGATCGTCGTCCATGACCGTCAACTCGCCGACGCCGGCGCCAGCCAGATAAGTCAGGACTGGGGCCCCCAAGCCGCCTGCCCCAACTACCAGCACGTGGGCGGCGTCCAATCGTTCCTGATGGCGAGGGGTGAAACCCGGCAACGACAGGTGCCGTTGGTACCGTGATGCCATGTCAGCCACCGGCGAAGGGGGGAAGCACATCCACCACCGCCCCATCGGGTAACGGGGCGTGATCAGGCTCTCGGCGCGTTCCATCCACCAGGAATGAGCAGTGGCTCAGGAGGCGGGCGATAGCGGGATCGCGGGTTGACAAGCGCTTGACGATGTCGGCCAGACTGTCTGCCCCGCTCAAGGATTCCTCTGAGCGTCTCAGCGCTTGGCGGGCCGCCGCGAAGTAGCGGATGTGTGCCTCAGTCATTGTGACCGTCCGCCTCATCGGTGGTCGTGGCCTCGCCTGGTCGCTGAGCGAAGTTGTGGGCGAGTCGGACCGTCGTGTCCTCGTCGCGCCGTTGAGCGAAGTCGTGGGCGAGGCGCACCACCGTGGCGAGCAACTCGTCAAGCCTGTCAGGTGACGAGCCGGTGTCACCTGTGGATGCGGGGGCTGTTCCGTGTGTGTCGGACGCCGCGTGAGCACGGCCAGCGGCATAACCGACGGCCAGCATGGCGACGGGTCCAGCCGGGTGCGACACTGTATGGGCCACCTCGCGGACTGCCCCTAAGGCGGCGGTGATGTCCACCTGGCCCAATCCCTCCAGGTCGTAGGCGCTTCGCAACTCGTCGAGCCATGCTTCAACAATGGCCAGGTCTTCCATCTCTTCTCCTTCTGTCTCGTCGGTCAAGGCTTCTGTTGTACGGATGGATGGGGGGGGCGAACCCCAACTCCCGCGCTTGTTCTATCGTGTCGATGTCGGCGGTCGAACCGCTTGGAACCGCCTGATCCATCATCGTCAGCGCGTCGACTAGGGCGCGCACTGACTCGCCCGATCCGGCGGGGTTCAGTTGGGCGACAGCTCGGCGCAGGGCGGATCGACGGTACAGCGCGCACAACCACTGACGCCGCCCACTTTCGTCAACGGGGACCACGCCTTCTATGGGCAGGGTCGCTTCGGCGGGCGCGACACTGCTCGTGGGCGCTGTCCTCTTCGCAGGCGCCATGTCTCTTGCAGACGTGACGCCATCCACGTCAGCGGTGTGGTTGGTGGGGCCTGTCGGCCATCGACGGGCGACACTCTTTGCCATGCTGTGATCGGCTTCGATCCGAGTCGCTGTCGCAAGCAGCGCCTCCACAGCAGAGGCGACATTGGGCATATCACAGGCTACCGTCGCCACCCACTCGTCATCGTCTTCGCCCTCGCAACTCGTGTGTCGATCCAAAGCGGCGAGACCGGCGGCGATGGCGCGGGCCGGGCCGGAGAAGGGAGGTTCTTCGCGTGCCCACGTCACCGACACTGCACTTGTGATCTCGTGGGGCGGGCCGACGATCACCCGGCGAATGGCGTCGGCGCAGGCGTCCACTGTTCGCTCCACAGTGCTTCGCCCATCAGGGCCGATGAGTTTGTCTTTGTCTGACCCCAATCGGCGGGATTTGCCCCCGCTGAGGATAATGGCGTCCCAGCGCGGTGGCTTGAGGAGTGTGCCATGAGCGACGGCCGACGGCGAGACCATGTCAGCCCCCAATCGCCGACATTGGACGGGCTGGTTGGCGAAAATCGGCCTGGCCGATGCTGTGGCCCGCGCCTTTGGCGGCCACGCACTGGATG
>JAITVA010000107.1 GCA_031286045.1 Propionibacteriaceae bacterium
AGCCTCGGCCATCGCCGAACTGGAGCGGCTCATCCGCACCAAGATCTCGTCCAGGCCGCGGGCGGACAAAATACGAGATTTGGTTGTGACATGAAGATCGCCGGTGCGCGGGTCTTGCGGCAAGTAACCGATGACGCCGCGACGCTGGACCGCTCCGGCCGCAGGCAAGCCTTCGCCCGCCAGAATACGCATTAAGGTGGTCTTGCCAGCGCCATTACGACCGACAAGACCAATTTTGTCGCCAGGCGACACGGAAAAAGATGTGGGTTCGATCAGAAGCCGCGCTCCCGCGCGTACCTCGACCTGCTGAACAGTGAGCATGACTAGCTGAAATCCTTCATCAGCGGTGTGAGACAGTGGGGGTGGACGCCCCCACGACGATGGCTCCGGCACATGACCGGATCAGCCCGACAGCGACCGACGTCAGAACGCCGGGTCCAGGGCTTCAGACCACAACTCAGCCTCAGCTTCGGCGGCCCTCTTCGCACGAGTGACATAAACGAAACCGAAGATCGCTAAGACTGCGAGGATGACCAAGACACGCTTCTTCATGAGCATTAGCCTATCCCACATCGCCCACAGACCTGGCCAGCGACCAGCTAGACACGTCCTGGCATCGGTCGCGCCCGGTCGATCACATGTTGAAACCGATGGCCCGCAACTGTTCGCGGCCGTCGTCACTGATCATGTCGAGGGTCCACGGGGGCAGCCAGACCCAGTTGATGGTGACGTCCTTGGTCAGGCTCGACAACAGGTAACGCACATCCATCTCCAACTGGTCCGTCAAGGGGCAAGCCGGCGAGGTCAAGGTCAGGTCGACGGTGGCATGCCCGTCGTCATCGATGTCGACCCCGTAGACCAGACCCAGATCGACGACATTGACCCCGAGCTCGGGATCGACCACGTCCTTGAGCGCGTCCATGATCTGATCGGGTGTGCCCCACTTGGCGCCCAAGACCGACTCGTCCAAGCCATGGCTCGAGGTCACGGTTCCCCCCGTCGTGTCGACCACTGCCGACTTCAGCCCCTGATCATTCGTCAGATCCATCACTTCTGCCTTTCACGCGCATGACGGCGTCGCGCAACGCCGCCCAACCCAGCATGGCGCACTTCACCCTGGCGGGGAACTGCGCCACCCCATTGAAGGCGATGGCGTCACCGTACGTCGTCTCATCCAAATCGATTGTGCCTTGCCCCTCCAACATGGCCAGGAAGCCGTCGTACAACTCCTGCGCCCGATCCATCGACCCACCGATCACCAGATCGGTCATAATCGAGGTCGAGGCCTGCGAGATCGAGCATCCCTGGGCGTCGTAGCTGACATCGGCGATCGTCTCACCCTCAGTCGTCAGCCGAAGCTCCAACTCGTCCCCGCATGAGGGGTTGACATGAGTCACCTGGACATCGAAGGGTTCGCGCAAGCCAGCGTGGTGTTTGGCCCGATAGTGGTCGAGGATGATGTCCTGGTACAAAGTGGTCAAATCTGTCATCATCACTCGCCTTTCGAGGGGCCGACGCGGAAGAACCGCAACGTTTGACGCAAGGCCTCGATCAGCGCGTCGATCTCCGCCTTCGTGGTGTAGAGGTAGACCGAGGCGCGCACACTGGACTGGACACCGAAACGCTCATGCAGGGGCCGTGCGCAATGATGACCGCCGCGCACCGCCACGCCGAAGGAGTCCAACACCTGCATGACGTCGTGCGGATGGACGTCGGCCACAGTGAAGGCCAGCACCGGTCCGCGCTCGCCACTGGTCGGCCCCAACAGACGCAACTGAGGCAGCTCAGCGATTCGATCCAGCGCATACCGCATGATCTCAGCGTCGTGGCGCTCTATCTCATCCATGCCGACCACTCGCAGGTAGTCGATGGCCGCCGACAGACCGACCGCTTGGGCGATGGGCTGGGTGCCCGCCTCGAAACGATGGGGAGGGCGGGCATAGGTCGAGCCCGTCATGCGCACGATTTCGATCATCTCGCCGCCGCCCAGGAAGGGCGGAAGCCGCTCTAGCAGGTCGTAGCGGCCCCATAGGACGCCAACCCCGGTCGGGGCCAGCATCTTGTGACCGGTGAAAGCGAACAGGTCCACCCCCAATTGATGGACGTCCACCCTTCGATGAGGCGCCAACTGGGAGCCGTCAGCCACCACCACCGCCCCGACCCGATGAGCCTGATCAGCGATCTGGCGCACCGGCGCGGCCACCCCGGTGACATTCGACATGGCAGTGACCGAGACCACCTTGGTGCGCTCGTTGATCAGTCCTTCTGCGTCGGCCTTGTCCATGTCGACGTGGCCATCTTCGGTCACATCGAACCACCGTAGCGTCGCACCGGTCCGCTGGCAGGCCAGTTGCCAGGGCACGATGTTGGAGTGGTGCTCCGCCACCGAGATGACCACCTCGTCGCCAGGTCTCAGACCCGACCCCAGGGTGTGCGCCGCCAGGTTGAGCGCCTCAGAGGCGTTCTTAGTGAAGACCACCTCCTCGGATGCGCCACCGATGAATCGAGCCACATTGTCGCGGGCATGTTCGAAGCGCTGAGTAGCCTCCATGCCCAGGGTGTGCATCGCTCGGGCGACATTGGCGTTGTGCTCCAACAAGAAGGTGGAGACTGCGTCAACCACCTGGCGAGGCTTTTGTGAGGTGTTGGCCGAGTCGAGGTAGACCAGTGGCCGATCGCCGACACGACGAGACAAAATCGGAAAATCGCGGCGAATCGCCTCCACATCCATCATTCGGCAGCTTTCACCCACCGCTCGTACCCGGTCTCCTCCAGGGATTCAGCCAAGCGGGCGTCGCCCTCCTCGACGACGTGACCATCCACGAAGACATGGACGAAATCCGGCTTGATGTAGCGCAGGATGCGGGTGTAATGCGTGATCAGCAGGACGCCACGGTCACCTTGAGCGGTGTAACGATTGACCCCTTCGGAGACGACGCGCAAGGCGTCGATGTCCAATCCGGAGTCAGTCTCATCGAGAACGGCGTACTTCGGGTCGAGGATGTCCAACTGGACGATCTCGTTGCGCTTCTTCTCACCACCTGAGAAACCCTCGTTGACCGAGCGGGCGGCGAACTCGCCGTCTAGCTGCATCTTCGCCAAGGAGTCGTTGACTTTGGCGGCCCAGGACCTCACCGGCGGCGCCTGACCGTCAAGAGCGGTCTTGGCGGTGCGCAGGAAGTTGGACACGGAAACCCCCGGCACCTCGACGGGGTACTGCATGGCCAAGAACAGCCCAGCCTTGGCCCGTGCGTCAGCGGTCAGACCGACCAGTTCTACACCGTCAAGCATGACGGAACCGGACGTGATGGTGTACTTCGGGTGCCCGGCGATGGAGTAGGCCAGGGTCGACTTGCCGGAACCGTTCGGCCCCATGATGGCGTGGACCTCGCCGGGGTTGATGATGAGGTTCACACCCTTAAGAATCGGTTTCGAGCCGGTCTCAGTCTCCACCGAGACATGGAGGTCTCGAATCTCAAGCTTGCGTTCCGTCATAATCAGTTCTCCTTGTCAAAAGCTAGTTCAGCGTCGAGTCGGCGCATCAGGGTCTCTTCCACGTCCTCAATGCCGATACGGGCCAAGATGGTGGCGAAGAAACCACGCACGACCAGTCGGCGAGCCTCCGTCTCGTCAATACCACGGCTCTCCAGATAGAAGAGCTGCTCATCGTCGAAGCGACCGGTCGAGGCTGAGTGCCCGGCGCCGACGATCTCGCCGGTCTCGATCTCCAGATTGGGCACGGCATGCACCCGACAGCCATCCGTCAACACCAAGTTTTTGTTGGCCTCGTAGGTCTCGATGCCGATCGCCGTTGGACGAATCAGCACGTCGCCGACCCAGACCGACTCAGCGCCTTCGCCTTGGAGCGCGCCACGGTAATCCACATGAGAGACACCCTTCGGGTGGTCGTGGTCGATGAACAATCGATGCTCGATATGTTGACCCGACTGAGCGAAGTAGACACCGTAGAGTTCGGCGTCACCACCGATGGACGCATAGGAGAGGTTGTTCTGCAGGCGGATGAGACTGCCGCCCAGTGAGACATCGATGTGGCGGTAGACCGCGTCTTTGCCGACCAAGGCCTCGTGTTGACCGAAGTGGACCGACCCCGGCGCCCAATCCTGCAGGGTCACCACCGTCAGATTGGCGCCCTCACCGACGATGATCTCGACATTGCCGATGTGGCGGGCCGCGCCGGTGTGGTTGAGCAGGATCGTGCCGCACGACTGTGGCAGAGCCTCGATCACGACATGGTCGGCCGTCGGGTGAGTCAAGCTTTCGCCTTGGATGTTGACCCGCACCGGTCGCTCCAGCGTGCCCTCGACAACCAGGTGTGTGGCCTGAGGCACGGCCGCGGCGATGGCCGATGTTCGATCCACCGGCGTCAAGACAGTGCCGCGCGGCGACTGGCCGAGGCCCAGGTGGCCGAAACCGACACCCGAGCCTGGCTCGACATGGACGTCCAAGCTACTGCGTTCCAGCGTGTCATCGAAGAAGTCCTGGACCTTGGCCAAAGGCGTGAAGCGCCAAAACTCCTCCTTGCCGGAAGGCGCCGGGTGGTCGGCGAGGACGAAAGAGCCGACCGGGTGCAGATGTGACACGACCGTGGCCGATTCGGAACCCGTCTGATCGACGGGTGCGACAGACTTGCTCATCCAACCGCTCCTTCCATCTGCAACTCGATCATACGATTGAGTTCCAGCGCGTATTCCATCGGCAACTCGCGTGCGATCGGCTCGACGAAGCCGCGCACCACCATGGCCATGGCCTCTTCTTCGGTCAGGCCCCGACTCATCAGATAGAAGAGCTGGTCCTCGCTCACTTTGGAGACGGTGGCCTCATGGGCCATGGACACCTCGTCCTCACGCACGTCGACGTAGGGGTAGGTGTCCGAACGCGAAATCGAATCGACCAGCAGAGCATCGCAGCGCACCGACGAGGCAGAGTGATGGGCCTTCGGCGTGACGTGGACCAAGCCACGGTACGACGAGCGACCGCCACCACGGGAGACCGATTTCGACACGATTGTCGAGGTGGTGTACGGGGCGGCGTGGACCATCTTGGAACCCGTGTCTTGATGCTGGCCCGGTCCGGCGAAAGCGATCGACAGGGTCTCACCCTTGGCGTGCTCGCCCATCAGCCACACCGCCGGGTACTTCATGGTCGTCTTGGCCCCGATGTTGCCGTCGACCCACTCCATGGTGGCGCCTTCGGCACAGGTGGCCCGCTTGGTCACCAGGTTGTAGACGTTGTTGGACCAGTTCTGGATGGTGGTGTAGCGACAGCGCGCGCCCTTCTTGATGATGATCTCCACCACCGCCGCGTGCAGGGAGTCGGTCTTGTAGATCGGGGCGGTGCAGCCCTCGACGTAATGCACAAAGGCATCTTCGTCGACGATGATCAAGGTACGCTCGAACTGGCCCATATTCTCGGTGTTGATGCGGAAGTAGGCCTGCAGCGGGATCGACACATGCACGCCCTTGGGGACGTAGATGAAGGAGCCACCGGACCAAACCGCCGAGTTCAGCGCGGAGAACTTGTTGTCACCCGAGGGGATGACCGAGCCGAAGTGCTCCGCGAACAGTTCGGGGTGCTCTTTCAAAGCGGTGTCGGTGTCGAGGAAGATCACTCCTTGCCGGGCCAGTTCCTCGTTGATCTTGTGATAGACGACCTCGGACTCGTATTGGGCGGCCACGCCTGAGACCAAACGGTTCTTCTCGGCTTCGGGGATGCCCAGTCGGTCGTAGGTCCGCCGGATGTCCTCAGGCAGGTCCTCCCACGACTGGACAGGCGAATCGGTCGGCTGGACGTAGTACTTGATCTCGTCGAAATCGATGTCTGACAGGTCGGCGCCCCAAGTCGGCATAGGCTTCTTGGCGAACAACTGCAAGGCCTGCAGACGGAAGTCGAGCATCCATTGGGGCTCGTCCTTGCGGGCGGAGATCTCGCGGACGACCTGCTCGGTCAAACCGCGCTGAGCCTTCTCGCCCGCCTCGTCGGAATCATGCCAACCAAAACGGTAGGTGCCCAGGGCGGCCAAATGCTCGTCTTGGGTCTCGCCGGTGCCCGGAGGTGGCGCCGGCAATTGTGGATCAATGACAGGTGTGCTCACCTGTCCTCCTTTCTCGGATCAATACCCGGAACAACTGACGGCGAGGAACCGGCCGGGCCCAGTTCGTGCGCGCGCCGTTTCAACGGCGGAATATTGGTCGTGCACACGCCATCGCCGTGAGCGATGGTGGCCAGACGCTGGACATGGGAGTTCAACAAACGCGAGAACACCGAGGTCTCAACCAGACACAACTCGGGAAAGCGGACCGCCACGGCGGTGTACGGGCAGTTATGCTGCCACAGTTGCTCGCCTTCACCGACAGGGGCGAGACCAGCCATGAAGCCATCCTCATCCAGAGCCCGCGACAGGGCGGAGGCCTCGTCCAGGCTCGGATTCTCAGCCATCAGCTGATCAAAACGTCGCTCGATGTCAGCGAAACGATCCTCGAAAAAGCGGGTGACTGCGCCCTCCCCACCGATGTGCCGCAAGGCCTCCAACGCCTCGATGGCCAAAGAGTCGTAGGCGTGGCTGAAAGTCTCGCGACCTTGAGTGGTGCTGGAGTACTCCTTGGCCGGACGCCCCGCGCCTTGTCGCCGCGAAGCCGGTTGAGGGCGAGCCAGCACCATGCCGTTGCTCTCAAGGTAGGACAGGTGACGACGAATGGCCGCCGGTGTCAGATCGAATTCGAGAGCCAACCAGGTCGACGTCGTCCAACCGTGTTCAATGATGTACTTCATCACGCGATGCCGGGTGGTGGCATCCTGGACCGCTTGCGCATCCACCGCATCGCTCATGATTTTCACAAGCCTATTCTTGCGTAATTCTCGCCTCGGCGCATCTTTTGAGCGATGCCACCGAGGAATGCCCGCATGCGCCAAGCAGGGTCGAGATCGCGGGCGAGTCAGTCCACAAAGAGCATGGCGAAAGTTCATGAGGAAGAATGATCAGTGACAAACCAGGGGCATCCCTCGCGGCACGCTCAGTTTATCCGACATAGCTTAGCCTGGTTCGGGCAGTAGGCAAATTGGTGCGCAACAAATGACATCCTTCACCGAGTCCGCCCGGCACCATCTAGGGTGATAGGTGCCCGCAGATTGGCCTTCAGCCCATGACGCGGCGCAATTTCATCGAGAGAACTACAAGAGGAATGACCGTGACTTCATCACATAACAAGGTGAAAAAGCTTGGCTTGTTCGCCTTCCTCGCGGTCATCGGCGTGCTGACCCTCACCGGATGCGGTGACCAGTCAGGAGAAGCCGGTGGCGAAGCGAACCTGAAACTCCCAGAAGCATTGCGCGATGGCTCCGTAGCCATGTGGCCGCTTTACGTCGGACTCATCATCTGCGTCTTGGGCTTGCTCTTCGGAGTATGGACCTACTCCCGCCTGAAGGCGCTGCCGGTCCACCAGTCCATGAAAGAGATTTCTGAGCTGATCTACACGACGTGCAAGGCTTACCTGATCAAACAGGGGAGGTTCTTGTTGATGCTGTGGGCTTTCATCGCCGTGGTCATCATCATCTACTTCGCGATCTCCGGTGTGTCCGCCGGTCAAATCGTTGTCATCCTCGCCTTCTCTCTAGTCGGTATGGCCGGCTCCTTCGGTGTCGCATGGTTCGGCATCCGTATCAACACCTTCGCCAACTCCCGTACCTCGCACGCCGCTCTCAAGGGTGAGAAGTGGGGAGTCCATGACATCCCGGCCCGTTCCGGCATGTCCGTCGGCATGGTGTTGATCTCGCTGGAGCTGCTGCTCATGCTCATCATCCTCTGCTTCCTGCCAGTCGACATGGCTGGCAAATGCTTCATCGGCTTCGCCATCGGCGAGTCGCTCGGCGCGGCTGCTCTGCGTATCGCGGGCGGCATCTTCACCAAGATCGCCGACGTCGGTTCTGACCTGATGAAGATCGTCTTCAAGATCGACGAAGACGATCCCCGCAACCCTGGCACCATCGCTGACTGCACCGGTGACAACGCTGGTGACTCGGTCGGCCCATCTGCTGACGGTTTCGAGACCTACGGCGTCACTGGCGTGGCTCTGATCACCTTCATCCTCCTCGGCGTGGCCCAGATCGGCAACGTCGACATCACGATCCAAGCCGTGCTCCTGGTCTGGATCTTCGCCATCCGCTCCATCATGTTGGTGGCCTCGGCTGTCTCCTACTTCGTCTCCGAGGGTGTCGCCAAAGCGACCTACGGCAAGGGGGACTTCGACTTCGAGAAGCCGCTGACCAACCTGGTCTGGGTGACCTCGATCGTGTCGATCGTCTTGACCTTCGCCTGCTCGGCCTACCTGCTCAAGGATTACGGCAACCTCTGGTGGCAACTATCCATCATCATCTCCTGCGGAACCCTGGCCGGCGCGATCATCCCCGAGTTGGTCAAAGCCTTCACCTCAACCAACTCCGCCCATGTCAAAGAGGTTGTCAAGTCCTCTGAGCAAGGCGGCGCTTCGCTGAACATCCTGTCTGGCTTCGTGGCGGGCAACTTCGCCGGGTACTGGCTCGGCATCGTCATCGTCGCCTTGATGGGGATCGCCTTCTTGGTGTCCGAATGGGCCGGTCTGGACTCTGCTTTGGGCACGCTGCCCCACGCCTCGGCGGTCTTCGCCTTCGGTTTGGTCGCCTTCGGCTTCCTCGGCATGGGCCCGGTCACCATCGCGGTCGACTCCTATGGCCCGGTCACCGACAACGCTCAGTCCGTCTTCGAACTGAGCCGCATCGAGCAGATCCCGAACATTGACGCTGAGATGCAGAAGGATTACGGCTACAAGCCAGCCTGGAGCAAGGCCAAGGCCATGCTGGAAGAGAACGACGGCGCCGGCAACACCTTCAAGGCGACCGCCAAGCCGGTGTTGATCGGCACCGCCGTCGTTGGCGCGACCACCATGATCTTCTCGATCATCCTCTTCCTGGCCCAGGCTCTAGCCGGCGGCGAGGCCACCAGCCTCGACCAGGTGGCGGCCTACATCTCCCCGATCCACGCACCCTTCCTGCTAGGTCTGATCGTCGGCGGCGCCATGATCTTCTGGTTCTCCGGTGCGGCCACCCAGGCCGTCACGACTGGGGCCTACCGGGCCGTCGAGTACATCAAAGGTCACATCCACCTTGACCCCAACGCCGACACCAAGGCCTCAATCAAGGACTCGACCGAAGTGGTTGAGATCTGCACCGACTACGCTCAGAAGGGCAGGTGGGTCATCTTCTTGGCTATCTTCTTCGGCACATTGGGCTTCGCCTTCGCTGAGCCCTACTTCTTCATCGGCTACCTCATCGCGATCGCCGTGGTCGGCCTGTTCCAGGCCATCTTCATGGCCAACGCCGGTGGCGCTTGGGACAATGCCAAGAAGATCGTCGAGACCGACATGGGCATGAAGGGCACCGAGTTGCACGCGGCCACGGTCGTGGGCGACACGGTCGGCGACCCCTTCAAGGACACCTCCTCGGTGGCCCTGAACCCGG
>JAITVA010000195.1 GCA_031286045.1 Propionibacteriaceae bacterium
TGATCCAGGACATGGCGACCTTGACCGGACCCCACCGCAACCGCCGGTCTTGCATCCGTCGAACGGTTCGCAGATCGTTGGTGACACTGAGCCGGGCGCGACCGTCATCATCGTGGACGACGACGGGAACACGATCCCCGGTTGCGAGGATGTCACCGCTGACGAGAACGGTCGCTTCAGTTGTCGTCCGACCACGCCGCTTGAGCCGGGTGACCGGGTCACCGCGGTGGCCAGGGACCCTGCGGGCAACACCTCAGGCCCGAGCCATCTGGTCGTCGTGGCGCTCGGCATAACGGTGGACCATCCGTCGGTGGCTCGTCTGACTGAGCAGGTGGTGCATGGGTTCAACTTCAATCCGGGCGAGCAGGTCTGCCTGACTGTTCCGGAGGAGTCGCACAAGGTCGGGTGTGTCGCCGCGGATGACGACGGGCACGTCACACACGCCTTCCAAGTTCCGGCCTCGTACCGTGACTTGGACCATGTGGCCACGTTGAACGGCGAGCAGTCCGGGTCGGTGTCGGGAGCCTTCCAGGTGACCCCGGCAGCGGCTCCGGTGGATCAGGCCCCGCCGAGTTCGGCGCGGCCGGCGGCGAGGATCTCCACCGGAGGCGAGGCGGCATCGTCGTCAATCGTGCCGCGAGGTTTGGTGATCGGGTTGATGATCGCCGCTGTGGGAGTCGGGGTTGGTCAACGGCGACGGCGCTGGATGTAGGTCACGCTGCATCTGGGGACCCCGATGTGGTTGGTCCACTCCCGCCCCCGAGGGTGGACCAACCGACTTATATTCCGGTGGCGCTTTGTGTGGGCGCCACCGGAATATTCACATCGGATGAGTCACTGGTGGACCGTCCCGGTTCCTTGTGTCATCCTCCGACCTGTCGCTAACCAAGCGCCTCAGTTGGGAATGAGCGCGTGGTTGGCTGGCTGACCCTCTTGACTAGGCGCGCTAGACTGCATGAGCTGAAGGGAGCGTAGTGCACGGCTTGACGCGGCTGATCATGCGGGAGGAGTCCGCGCGCCATGGCGTCGACCTCGCTGGCAAGCGATCCACAGGCGATCTGATCGCGGTCGCCGAGATCAGGGCCTTCTTGGTGGCGGCTGTGGCGCAGTCGAGACCGGTTTTGCTGGTGACCTCGACCTACCGCGAGGCCGAGGCGATGGCGGCCCAGGTCGAATCCTTGCTGGAACCTGACGACGTGGCCTACTACCCAGCTTGGGAGACCTTGCCGCACGAACGTCTGAGTCCGCGCTCGGACACGGTGGGTCGTCGCCTGGAGGTCTTGCGCCGACTGGCTGACAACGACGAGCGCGGCGCGCCGTCGGTCATCGTGGCGCCGATTCGGTCCCTGCTCCAACCCCAGGTCAAGGGGCTCGGTTCGATGACGCCGGTGCGTGTTCGAGTCGGTGAGGACTACGACATCAAGGCGCTGGCGACGGCCCTGGTCCAGGCCGCGTATATCCGCACTGACCTGGTCGAGCATCGTGGCGAGTTCGCTGTCAGGGGCGGTATCGTCGACGTCTTCGCGCCGACCGCTGACGCTCCTGTGCGTATCGATTTCTTCGGCGACACGGTCGAGGAGATACGCGAGTTCTCGATTGCTGACCAACGCTCCGGCCAGACAACCTGGCCAGAGATGGTGGCCACTCCCTGCCGTGAGATGCTGTTGACCGACGAGGTGCGTCGCCGGGCGGCGGATCTGCTGCCGCATCATCCCGAACTGATCGACATGCTGGAGCGCATCGCCGAAGGGCACGCCGTCGACGGCATGGAGGCCTTGGCCCCGGCCCTGACCGGCGGCATGGAGTTGTTCTGCGACGCCCTGCCCGAGTCCACCCTGGTGTTGGTGTGCGACCCGGAGTTGGTCCGGGCCCGTGCCACAGACCTGACTCGGACCAGCGAGGAGTTTCTGCACGCCTCATGGGCGGCGGCGGCCGAAGGTGGTCAGGCGCCGATCGATCTGGGAGCGGCGGCCTACACGACCTTGGCCGAGGTGCGTCGTCGCGCCTTGGACCGTGGCCTCGGCTGGTGGTCCCTGTCGCCCTTCGGCGCCGAACCGGACGCTGATTCGGTTGTTGTCGGGGCGCAACCGAGAGTGGCCCCTGGTGTCGAGGCCGACGCCGTGGTGACCGAGATCGGACAGTCGGTGGCGGCCGGTGAGACGGTCGTGCTCGTGACCGAGGGCAAGGGCCTGGCTCAGCGCTTCCACGATGTCATGACTGAGCGCGAGATTCCCAGCCACGTTCTGGAATTGGCCTCGGTCGAACCCCAGCCTGGGTTGGTGTCCATCCTTCCAGGCACGCTGACGCGTGGCTTCAGCATGGCCGGGCTCAACCTGCGGGTGATCTCGTCGGCCGATTTGGCCGGGGGGCAAAGTCCGGATCGGGCCAGCCGCAAGCTGCCGACCAGGCGCAAGAAGGAGATCGACCCGCTGACCTTGGCCAGTGGAGACCATGTCGTCCACGACTCGCACGGTGTCGGCCGCTACGTCGAGATGGCGAAGCGGACCATCGGCGGAGTCGAACGGGAGTACCTCGTCATCGAATACGCCTCCTCCAAGCGAGGTCAACCCGGTGACCGGCTCTACGTGCCGATGGACCAACTCAACATGGTCAGCCGATACGTCGGTGGCGAGACGCCCAGCCTTGACCGGCTTGGCGGGGCTGACTGGGCCAAACGCAAGTCGCGGGCCAGGCGGGCGGTTCGTGAGATCGCCCGTGAGCTGGTCCAGCTCTACGCAGCCCGCCAGTCGGTCAAGGGCTTCGCCTTCTCGCCTGACACCCAGTGGCAGAAGGAGATGGAGGATTCCTTCAGCTACGTCGAGACCCCCGACCAACTGGCCTGCATCGACGAGGTGAAACACGACATGGAGGCCCCCACGCCGATGGACCGTCTGGTCTGCGGCGACGTCGGCTACGGCAAGACCGAGATCGCGGTGCGGGCCGCCTTCAAGGCCGCCATGGATGGCAAGCAGGTGGCGGTGTTGGTGCCGACGACTCTGCTGGTCCAGCAGCATCACGCCACCTTCGCCGCCCGGTTCGCCGGATTCCCGCTGACCCTGGCGCCGCTGTCTCGGTTCCAGACCCCCGCCCAAGAGAAGAAGGTCATCGCCGGCCTGGCCGACGGTTCGATCGACGTCGTCATCGGCACCCATCGTCTGTTCAGTCAAGACGTCCAGGTCAAAAACCTCGGCTTGGTCATCATCGACGAGGAGCAGCGGTTCGGAGTCGAGCACAAGGAGGCGTTGAAACGGCTGCGTCTCGACGCCGACATCCTGGCCATGTCGGCCACCCCGATTCCGCGCACCTTGGAGATGGCTGTCACCGGCATCCGGGAGCTGTCCGTCATCGCGACCCCGCCCGAGGAGCGCCACCCGGTGCTGACCTTCGCCGGAGCGTACGACGAAGGCCAGGTGACGGCCGCGATCCGGCGTGAACTGGCTCGTGAAGGTCAGGTTTTTTTTGTGCACAATCGAGTGGACTCGATCAACCGGACGGCTGGTCGCATCGCTGAGCTGGTTCCGGAGGCGCGGGTGGCGGTGGCCCACGGCAAGATGGCCGAGCGCGAACTCGAACAGGTCATGCTCGACTTCGTGGATCGTCGCTGCGATGTGCTGGTGTGCACTACCATCATCGAGTCTGGCATCGACATCTCCACCGCCAACACCTTGATCATCGACCGGGCCGACGCCATGGGGCTGAGCCAGTTGCACCAGATCAGGGGCCGCGTCGGACGTGGCCGCGACCGGGGATACGCTTACTTCTTCTATCCCCGCGACAAGGTGCTGAGCCAAACAGCCCACGACCGGTTGGCGACGATGGCCGCCCACACCGATCTCGGCGCGGGCATGCGCATCGCCATGCGCGACTTGGAGATGCGCGGGGCGGGCAATCTGCTGGGGGCCGAGCAGTCCGGCCACATCGCGGACGTGGGTTTCGACCTCTACTTAAGACTTGTGGGCGAGGCGGTCAGCGAGTTCAAGAACGGCGCGCCCGAGGAGGACGAGGTCGAGATGCGCATCGAGCTGCCGGTCGACGCGCATTTGCCTGAGGATTACATCGGTTCTGAACGCTTGCGTTTGGAGATGTACCGACGGATCGCCCAGGCCACTTCGGAGGAGCAGATGGGCGAGGTCATCGAGGAATTGACTGATCGATACGGTGATCCGCCGCCGGTCGTGACGGCCCTGATCGATGTCGCCAGGTTCCGGATCGCGGCTGGTCGCGCTGGTGTCACTGAGGTCGTGGCCCAGGGCAAATTCGTCCGATTCACGCCTGAGAAACCCCTGGTCGACTCTCGGCGGGCTCGCCTGGACAGGCTGTATCCCGGTTCGGTGGTCAAGCCAGAGGGGCATGTTCTGGTCCCGGCCCCGAATGGCCCAGGGCTGCCACTGACGCCGCTGAAGAACGGCGAGTTGCTGGGCTGGGTCACTGCCGTGGTGGCGTCCATCTTCGCGCCCGCCGTCGGCTGAGGATGGTCGAGCGACCACGGTGATCGACCGATTTCGCTTGCGACAGGCAATTAACCAGTTTCCCACCCTGGCATGTAGGATGGTTCAACAGGCCGGTCGCCTGTGGCATAATCCTGGGTGAGGGTTTCAAGATGTGTCCTCATTATGCAGCAGGTCAAAGGCCCGAGCGGGCACTCAGAAAGGAGATCGGGTTCGTATGGTCGACGCCGTGATCCCTAGTGGTGCAGCCGAAGAAGATGACGAAGCCTTCGAGGTCTTGACACATGCCCAGGTCTTGGCCGACCGATTGCGCAAGGAAACTGAAGCTGAATTGCTCGATGCGCAGGATCGGTGGGAGTTCCTGACCCGTCAAAACCAAGCCGCCGCAGCCTTGGTCGAGCAACGCCGTCACGAGTCTGAGTCTGTCGTCTTGGCAGCGATGGACTTGGCCCAATCAGCCGGTGAGTCGATCGTGCGTGACAGCGCCGAGAACGCCCGTAACATCGCCGCAGACGCTGAGAGCTTCGTCAACGAGGTGCTGGAGCGGGCCCGGTCCGAGGTGACTGAAGCTCAAGCTCGGGCACAGGATCGTGAGAAGGCCATCTTCTCGGTCGTCTCCGACTTCGAAACCGACGCCTACACGCGTATCAACGACTACCGGGCGGCGGTTGAGACTGAGGTCGACTCCATGCGCGAGGCACTTCAAGAAGAGAACAAACAACGCCGAATGCAGCTCAACGATGAAGTCGAGCAGGTCTGGTCGGGTGTCGAAGAGGAACTGCAGCGGTTGTGGGAGGCCATGCAGGCTGAGATGGAGGCGACGGTGTCGGCGATCGACGCGTCGAAGCAGCAGGCTGAAGGCGAGGTCGTGGCCTTGCGCCAGCAGGCCCAAGAGGAGTTCGACTCCATCATCGCCGAGGCGCGCAAGCAGGCCCAGGAGCAACTCGACCAGGTCTCCCGCCAGGTCGCCTCGACGCAGGAGTCGATGCAGTCCATGGTGGCCGGGGCTCAAACCGAAGCCAACCTGATCCGTTCAGAAGCAGACCGTGAGATCGCGGCCAAGCGCACTGAACTGAACGAGACCTTCCAGGCCATCATGGCGCGCGCCAAGCTCGACTCTGACGCCATGCGGGTCACCGCCAAGGCCGAGGCTGACACAGTCATGGCCCAGACGCGTTCTGACATCACGGCTTTGAAGACGCAGTCCGAGGAGCGCATCGCCCGTCAAGAGAGCGTCGCCGCCGAGGCGCGTGCTCGTGCCATGGCGGAGATGGAGGAGTTGCAGCGTAGTGTCTCTGAGCGAGCGGGGCGCTCACGTCAAGAGGCCATCGATGTCGTGTCCCAGGCCCGTCAAGACGCCGAGGCGATCCGCTCCGAAGTGCGTGATTACATGGAGCGGGCGCGTATGGAGGCGGCCACATTGGCTCGTCGACGCGATAATATAGCTGCACAACTGGGTCAGTTGTCAGGGGTCATCGAGGCCCTCGCTGTGCCAGAGAACCCGGCTGCGAACTAACCATCTAGAGTAACTACTACCAGAAAGAGAATGAGGACAGATGCCTCCCACATTTCGGATGATCCTTCGGGGCTATGATCCCGAAGAAGTGAACGCCGCATTCGAGGACCTGACCAAGGAACTGGAGACGGCTAGGGCCGCGTCCACCGGTCAGGACGCCGATGTCGACGAACTTCAGGCCACCATCGACCAGCTTCAGCAGGAGCTGGATGAGATGAGCCTCTACAGCGCCGACCTTGAGGAGCGCGCCGCCCAGGCCCCCAAGGCTCCGACCTTCGATGATTTGGGGTCGCGCATCTCTCAGATGTTGTCGCTGGCCCAGGCTGAGAGCGAAGACGTGCGCACCACCGCCAAGAACGAGGCGGAGAAGCTGACGGCCGACACTCAGACCGCCGCCGAGCAGTCCCGGGCCGACGCGGAGGCGTACGCCGCTGAGGTGCGCACCAAGGCTGACGCTGAGGCGACGCGCATCATCACCCAGGCGCAGCGCGAGGCGGAGGGCATCCTCGATCAGGCCGACCGCGAGGCTCTGGCCCGTCGTGAAGAGGCCGAGGCGATCTATGAGAATCAGCGCGCCCGTGCCGCCGTCGCCGCCGCCGACTTCGAGAAGACCCTGGCTGAGCGCCGTGACGAGGCCGCCCGCGACTTCGCCGCCCAGATGAAGGCTCAAGATGAGGCCATGCAGCGGGCCGAAGAGGCCTTGTACGCCACGCAGGAGGAGGCCGAGCGTTACAAGGCCGACGCCCATGATCAGGCCGAAGGCACCATCAAGGACGCCAACAACCAGGCCAACGAGATCCTCAAGCAGGCCAAGGCTGCGGCTGAGCGCATCCGCCGCGAGTCGGAGCGCGAGGTCCAGGCGGCCAGCGCGCGTCGTGACGCTATCACGTTGCAGTTGTCCAACGTGCGCCAGATGCTGGCGACGATGGGTGTGGCCCCGCAGATCGGTGACGAAGACATCGAGGTCGTCGGCACGACCACCGCTGCCGTCGTCGAGGAAGAAGACGATTGGCAGTGAGCCCTCGATTGACGAGACCCATCCTGGATGACTCGTCGGTCTGACACCGCAGGATTATCTGTATCATTCTATGTTGTCCCTGATCTGACGCTTCAGATCAGGGACAACTGTTTATCCGGTGGCAGTTGCGTGGCCGTCCAGGTTGCTTGGCCCGCCCAGCAGTCGGGTCCTGTCAGACGGCCAGCCCGCCCAGCCTCCTGTCGCGGGGCGGGTCTGTCGGCCACTAAGCTGACCTCATGGATTACGCCGTCATCATGGCTGGAGGAGCCGGCACCCGGTTGTGGCCGCTGTCTCGCCGAGGAATGCCCAAGCAACTACTGCCCGTTATCAATGGCCGCTCATTGTTGCAGTTGGCCTTTGAACGGGCCTGCACCGTCATCGACCCGCGCAACGTCATCGTTTGTGCCGGTCGGGCCTATCGCGATCTGATCTGCGCTCAACTGCCCCAGTTGCCGCCAGAGAACGTCTTGGCCGAGCCGCTCGGACGCGACTCGATGGCGGCGGTCACATGGTCGGTTGCGACTATCGCCCAACGCGACTCGAGCGCGACGGTGGCGATCCTGAGCGCCGACCACGTCATCGAACCGATGGCCGGGTTCACCGCCGCATTGAAACACGCATTAGCGGTGGCGAGCGCGGATGACCAGGCCCTGGTGACGTTCGCTGTCAAACCGACCAGCCCGCACACAGGTTTCGGCTACCTCCATCTGGGAGCGTCCAGTGACACTGAGCCGCCGGTTTTCCCAGTCTTGCAGTTCGCTGAGAAGCCCAGTGTCGCTGTGGCTCAGACCTATCTCAAGTCCGGGCGCTGGTGGTGGAACTCGGGGATGTTCTGTTGGCGCGCCGACACTTTCTTGCGTCAGGCCGCCCAGTTGCAGCCCAAGCTGGCTGAGGCGATCACCGCCTTGGTCGAGGATCCGGCGGCGATCGACCAGATTTATCCTGCTTTGACCAAGATCTCGGTCGATTATGCGGTCATGGAGCCGGTCTCCCATGGTGTCACCGAGGCGCACGTGCTCGCGATCGAGTTGAGCGCCCAGTGGGCCGACGTCGGTGGTTTCCCAGCCCTGGCCCACCAACTCGGTGTCGAGTCGGGCAATGCCATCGTCGGCGATGCGGTGGTGTTGAACAGCACTGGCAACTTGATTTGGAGCAAGGGCGGTGACGGGCGACTGATCGCAGTCAGCGGTGTGCACGACATGGTGGTGGTTCAAGACGGTGACGTCACCTTGGTGTGTCCGATGGATCAGGCGGAGTCGGTCAAGCAACTCGTCGATTTGGCCCGTGACATGGGAGAGCAGTATGCCTGACCTATGGTTGACGGTGGTGGTCGTCCTCGGCGTCCTGGTCCTAGTCTTGGGTGTGGTGCTGGCTCGCCGATGTGCGCGCGCCAAGCAGGCGCGTCTGGACGCCCAACCCTTGGACGTCACCCAAACTACCCCGAGGAAAACCCCCGCGACCCAGCCTGAGCCGCAGTCAACGATGATTGCGTCAGCTTCATTCCAACCCCCGGTGGCGCCCCCCGACCAGGCTCGGGGCCTCGGCTGGATGAAGGCTTCTGACCTGGCCAAACGTAGTCCTGGGGACGGTCTGGACGGCTGAGCTGAACGCGAGGTGGGGCCCTGCTGGAGCGCTGGCTCAGATGAAATCGTCTTGAATTCTGATATGGCCCACGCCCGAGTTGACGTGAGGAAGTCACACTGGTGTAATTTCACCTAAGGAAGTGATGATCACTCATGTGTCACCGTCTGACATGGGCGGATTGAGCGGTCTTCGATTCCTAGAAGTTTCGCCGATGACGCTGTGGGGGCCTACGCGGTTTTCACCGGTCAAGCGACCTTGAATGCCATACAAGGCGATGGGAAGGCAAGATGTCCGGTATATTGACGCTGATCACCGGGGGCACCGATGATGCCAAGGTGTGGCAGGCGCACGGCTTGTGCGCGCAGACCGATCCGGAAGCCTTTTTCCCCGAGAAAGGCGGTTCGACCCGCGAAGCCAAGGCGGTCTGTGTCCACTGTGAGGTCCGCCAAGAGTGCTTGGAATACGCCCTGAACAATGATGAGCGCTATGGTATCTGGGGTGGCTTGAGTGAACGAGAACGGCGTAAGCTGAAGCGCCAAGCGTGAGAGCCGCGCGCATATCGACTGTTAGGGCCAGATGACTCAAACTGACGACTGGAGCTGGTTTGACGCGCCGCAAATGAGCGACGTCGATCTCAGCGGCCACGATGTGACCGCTGTGGTGGTGTGCCGCAACGCCGCATCCTGGTTGAACGCGACCTTGGCTGGCTTGGGCCGATCAGACCGTCGTCCCGCCTTCGTCATCGCCATCGACAACGAGTCGAGCGACGACACCCGCGACTTGCTGGACGACGCTTTGGAGGCCGGTTTGGTCGACGAGGTCGTCACCGGCAAGGCCCGCTTCTGCTTCGGCGAGGCGGTCGAGCACGCCCTGAAACACGTGCCACGACCCACGCGCTGGATCTGGCTGCTCCACGACGACGCCGTGCCGGATCACAACGCCCTGACCGAATTGTTGACTCTGGCCGCCCGCACGCCACGGTTGGCGATCGCCGTGCCCTTGTTGGTGCGCCCATCACGGCGCCACCACGCTGCTCGTACCTTGGAGATCGGCGCCACCATCTCCGGTTCGGGTCGTCGAGTGCTCGGTCTGGAGACAGACGAGGTGGCCCAGGGGCAGTACGAGTCCACCTCCGTGCTGGGTGGGTCGACCTGCGGCATGCTCATCGGCTGGGAGTCGCTTCGCACCATCGGCGGTTTCGACTCGGCCATCTTGGGCTACCGCGACGGCGTCGACCTCGGCTGGCGGGCCCAGCTCGACGGTCAGTGGGTGCGGACCTGTCCGACCGCACGCATCGTCCACCGCCAGGTTGGCCGCTCTGAGATCAGGCGAGCCACGCTGGCCAGCCAGGCCAAAAGAACTGAGGCTGCCTGGGATCGTCTGATGGGTTTGCGGCTGGTCGCCGCGCATAGCCGAGGACTGGGCAGGCTCGCGATGCTGGCTCGCTTGACCCTGGTGTGCCTGTTCAGTGCTTTCATCTATCTTTTGGGACGCGCGCCCGACCACGCCCGAGACGAGGTGCAGGCCTGGTCCGATTTCCTGTTCCACTCACGGCGTCCAGTCGCCCGTCTGCGCAAGAAGGTCAAGGCCGTCGCCAAGCGGGCCAACCGCGACACCCACTACCGCATTCGATCGCTGCGACCTAGCCTCGGTTCCGTCATCGGGGAGGGTTTCCAGAGTTTCGCGCGCTGGTTCCATGACCAGTTCATGCCGACCCGTGACGCCGAGATGACCTTGGACGACCTGCTGGGCGACGAGTTCACCCGACGCGTCGGCGAGGGGCGCAAACGCGTCCCCGGCGGAGTCTGGCTGGTGTTGATCCTCGCAGGCGTGGCCTTGATGGTCCGCAACCTCTACCGCACGGGCGTCATCACCGCGCCTGGACTCCTCGGCGCTCCGGCCAGTCTGGCTGGCGCCTTCCAGACGGCCTTCTCTTGGGTCGGCCGCGGCGAGCCCTGGTTGCTGGTCTCCGCTGCTTTCTCGGCCGTCACCATCAAGCCGGGCTGGTTCCCGGTGGCGATGTTCGTCATCGCCTTTCCGGCGACCATGCTGGTGGCAGCCTGGGCCACCCGCCATGTGCTTCGTCACAGTGGTTTGCGCTGGCTGGCTTGTGCGGGGTACGCCCTGTTGCCGATCTTGATGGGAGGGCTCAATCGGGGCAGTCTGTGGCTGGTGGCGCTGGCCATCACCGTTCCCTTCGTGGCCCAGTGGTTGTCCCGACTGACCCTGCCGTGGATGGGCGCCCGTTCGCTCCAACCCTTGGCCGGACTGGCGCTGTCTGGCGTCATCGTCATCGCCATCACGCCGGGGTTGTGGCTGCCCGTGATGGTCCTCGCCATCGTGCTGGCGGCGTACGCGGGGGGAACGGCCCGGGTGGTGCGAGTGGTGGTGACGGTCTGCCTGCCGATCGGATTCTGGATCCAGGCCGTCCCCAACTGGCTGCGCGAGCCGGCTCGGTTGATTCTGACTCCCGAGGCTCGGCTCAACGACCCCCCGACGACCTGGGAGATGCTCTTCGCCCGTCCAGTGTCGGTCGGTGTGCCACCCCTGTGGCTGTCGATCGCCGTGGTCTCAGTGATCTGGCTTGGCGCGATCGTCGTCGTCATCCAAGGGGCTTGGCGGCGCTGGGTGGTCCTGGCGGGCCTCGTCTCGATCGGCGCGGGTATGTGGCTTGGCCACGTCAGTCTGAGTCTGCAGGAGGACCCGGTCTTCACCGACGCCAGCCCCTGGTTGCTCATCGGCTTCGCGTTGATCTTGTTCTGTTTCATCTCTTGGATCGACGAGACCCTGGCCTCCTTGGAAGGCCGAGACTTCGGCGGCAAGCAGGCCCTGGTCGGCTTGATGTCGTTGCTGTTGGCGCTCGGCTTTGTGCTGTCGGCCGGGTGGTCGGCTTACGCCGGCATGGAGTCGGTCCAGCGCGGGGTCAACCAGCTGCCGCAGTATCTCGCTCAGGCCGAGCGAGACCTCGACACCGCCACCTTGGTGCTCGACGGCGGGTCGGGTGCCTGGAACCTCAGGGCGCAGGGTCAGACCTTCTGGGGTCAGGGGACGTTCCGCAGTGGCCCGCTGGCTGCCAGCGACGCCGACGCCATGTTGGAGCAGATCGTCGCTCGGATCGCGTCTGGTCGAGCCGACGACGCTGTCGCCGGTCAGTTGGCGGTGTACGGGGTCTCCTCGCTGGTCGTGACTCATGCCAACGCCACTTTGGTGTCGGCGCTCGACTCTGCGGCCGGTTTCCAGCGCACCACCAACGACGAAGCTCTGGAGGTGTGGCGAGTAACTGTCCAGTCTGACGGCCAAGCTTCGGTGGCGCCGACGCGACGGGCCCTGATCGCCCAGGGTTCACCGGCGGTCTACCTCTCGGCGACGGCGCCGGTGACGGCCGACTCGCCTCGTACCCTGGTGTTGGCGGCCCCGCCTGACCCGAACATGCACGTCTATGTCGGCGGGGTCGAGGCCCAACCGGTCACCTGGAGCGATTGGCGGGCGGCCTACTCGTTGGGATCGGCCACCGGTGACGTCCAGATCGTTTGGACCATGATCCGACCCTGGAGCGCCTGGGTTCAACTGGCTCTCTTCGTCCTTCTGATCATTTTCGCCTTCCCGCCCTTGACCGAGTCCGGCGTCTCCGAGTCGCCTCGTTACCAGATGAGGAGCAGCCGATGAAGAAGATCGTGGGTTTCATCGCCGCACTGGTGGTCGTGGCGGCCTTGATCGCCTATTCGGTGTTTTTCCCGCAAGCCCAGTTGGCCACCGGCCAGATTGGTCTGCCGGCGACCCGTCTTCTGGCCTGCCCGGTGGGCGATCCGGCTCTGGGCACCAGCACGGTGCGGGTGGCCGACGGCGCCGACTTCACCGCCGGGGTGCTCAACGAGATTCCGGCCGAACCGACCACCGCCCTGAGCGTCGACAATCCGGCGAAGTCGATCGTCGTGCGCGGCTCGGCCACCGTCGGTGGGGTGTCGACCTACGTTGAGACCAGCGATCCGAGCGTCGACCTGGCCGCCCCCTGCGCCCCGCCTATCACCTCTGGAACATGGAGTGCGGTCGATCTGACCAAACAGACCGCCACCTTGATGCTGACCAGTGTCGACGCCAGCGCGGCAGTGGTCGACGTCTTCCTCTACAGCCAGTCCGGACCTGTGATGGCGCCGGGCTTGAGCGACATCACCTTGGCCTCCGGCCAGACCCAGTTGCTCTCGATCAACTCTTTGGTGACCTCAGACACCCCCGTCGCGGTGGCGCTACGAGCCTCCAAGGGCAGGGTCGCAGCCGTGATGAGGACCTTGGGTGGTAGTGAGTCGACCTGGCAGTTGCCGCAGGTGACCAGCGCCAGCGAGGTCATCCTTGCTGGAATACCAGCCGGTGATGGCCCGCGTGTCCTGGCTGTCACGAACACCGACACCCTCAAGACCGCCAACGTCAAGATGGAGGTACTGGGTCAAAACGGGTCATTCGTCGCTCTGGGCCTCGACAGCTTGCAGATACTGCCCGGACGCGCCATGTCGTGGGACATCACGGGCGCCCTGGGTGGACAGGCGTCTGCGGTGCGACTGACGTCGGATGTCCCCGTCAGCGCGTCGGTGACGCTGGCCCAAGGCGATGACTCTGCGGCGGTGTCTGGGCAGGAGCCGCTCGGTGGAGCGATTGTGATGCCCCCGATTGGTGGCACGGCATGGTTCGCCAATCCGACCAGTGGGCCAGCCGCCGTGAAAGTGAGTTTCGAGGACGCCTTGGGCGCGTCCCAGTCGGTTGAGCTGGTCGTCCAGCCGACATCCATCGCCTCGGTCGAATTCCCCGCCACTGGAAGCGCTGTGCGAGTCGAGTCCGACGTCTCCGACCTGCGTGCTTCCGTGGTGCTGAGCGATCCTAGTGTGGCCGTGCTCCCGCTCGTCTCAGGCGGCGCCGACATCACCGTCGACGAGCCTCGACTCGATCCGGGGATGGGGTGACGAGGCGCTGAGCGGCGAGCCTGAGTCCAGCAGTGCGGTCGCTCAGATGGTCAGTTCGACGCTGCCTCACGGGTGTCGGTCGCGGATCAGTCTCCGCGACGGTTGGACGGGTCGAGGGTGGACATGCTCAATCCGGTGACGCTGGACACCTGCTCCAGCAGAGCGACGAAGACCAATTGGCTCAATTGTTCGCGATCAGCGCTGCGCAACTCAATGGGGCGGCGGTACAACACGATCTGAGCCAGTTGGCCGCCGGTGGGGTCGACCGAGGCCGCCAGGGGCATGTGGCTGCTCCACAAAGCGCCGACCTCGGGCACCTCTTCGACTCCGATGTCCACCTGGGACAGGGCCTGCGGCGCAGCCTCCTCGATGATGCCGACAGCCTCCTCGACGCAGCGGAAGAAGACTGGGCCAGGCAAGGTCGGGTGGCGTTGGCGCAGCATCTGGCCTGCGATGCAGTTCGGTGGCGCCAACATCCCACGCATCCCCCGACGATGACGATCATGCATGGGCTCCAGTGTACTTCGGCCCTGACATGTCTTGAGAAACTTCGCCGTGGCCGAACGGCCGATCACCGAAACCTCTAAGGTGGAAGGCGTGTCGAAAACATGTTCGCGTCCTGGCTGCGGCAGTCCCGCCGTCGCTCGGTTGAGCTATGCCTATGCTCTGTCCCAGGTCGAGGTTCGCCCGATCGAGGCGGAGGAGGAACCCAGCACTTACACTCTGTGCGCCACTCACGTGGATCGGCTCAAGGTGCCGAAGGGCTGGCGACTGCTCGAGCCCGGTCAAACCAGCAGCGAGCTTCCAGCCGACGAGATCGAGGCCCTGGCTCGCCGTGTCCGTCAGGTCGGTGGCCTAGGCGACGATGACAGCGGCGATGCGCCGAGGGGAACAGAGCATAGCCTGTCTCGGCGGGCCAACATCGTGACGCTGGCCAGCCGAGCCCATCTGCGGGTGGTGGCAGACGCCTCCCAGTACGCCGCCCGTCGCCCGACATCGCGTTGATCCAGGACTCGCGCCAGGCCATGACGAGCCTGTCCTTCCAGTGTCGATCGGCCAGGTCGGCCGACGTCGAGAGAGTAGGATATGCCCGTGCTCAAACCTCAAATCTTCAAAGCGAATGACATCCGTGGCGTCGTCGGTGACGAATGGGATGTGGCGGGCGCTCGCGCCCTCGGGTTGGCTTATGCCCAGATCATGCCCGACCGACGAATTGTTGTCAGCCGTGACATGCGCGTGACTGGGCCCGAGATCCAAACCGCCTTCATCGACGGGGTCACCGCAGGCGGGGTCAGCGTGGTCGATGTCGGTCTGGCCTCGACCGATGGCCTCTGGTTCGCCGCCGGACTCCTCGATTTGCCGGGGGTTCAGGTGACGTCGAGCCACAACCCCAGCCGCTACAACGGCTTGAAGTTCTGTTTGGCTCAGGCCAAGCCGGTCAGCCCCGAGTTTCTCGCCCGGCTGGCTGAGTTGGCTCAGAGCATCGACGCGGGCGAGGTGGCCCCACCCTTGGCCCAGCCGGGCACGGTCGAGCAGCGCGATGTCCTAGACGACTATGTGGCTTTCTTGTTGAGTCGGGTCGACCTTGACGGCATGCGTCACCTCAAGGTTGTGGTCGACGCTGGCAACGGCATGGGAGGGCACACGGCTCCAGCGGTCTTCTCCCATCTCGACGTCGAGCTGATCGGGCTCTTCCTCGACCTCGACGGGTCCTTCCCCAATCATCAGCCCAATCCACTGGCGCCCGAAAACTTGGTCGACGCGCAGGCCATGGTCCGCCAGACCGGGGCTGACCTCGCGATCGTCTTCGACGGCGACGCCGATCGGGCTTTCGTCATCGACGAGCGCGGCGAGGTCGTGCCGCCGTCGGCTATCACCGCCATGATCGCTGTCCAAGAGTTGCAGTCCGAGCCACAGGCCACCATCGTCATCAACACCATCACGTCGTCGGCTGTGCCGGAGATCGTGGCCGAGCATGGCGGCAAGGTGGTCGAGTCGCGAGTCGGCCACACCTACATGAAGGCGCTGATGGCTGAACATGGCGCTGTCTTCGGTGGTGAGCATTCGGCCCACTATTACTTCCGCGACTTCTTCGGCGCTGACACCGGCATGTTGGCGGCTTTGCACGTCATGGCCTCGCTTGGTCGCTCGGATCAGCCCTTGTCTGTCTTGGCTGGGCAGTTCAGCCGCTACGTCGGTTCTGGCGAAATCAACTCGGAGGTCGCCGATCAGCAGGGTGAGATGGAGAAGGTGGCCGCCGCCTTGACCGATCATGGCACAGCCGCAGGCGTCGAAGCTCGCTGGGGCGACGGCGTCAAGATCGTCGGCGCCGATTGGTGGGTGTCCTTGCGTCCTTCTAACACAGAACCCTTGCTGCGTCTCAATGTCGAAGCGCGTGAGACTGCGGTGATGGAGGAGTTCCGCGATAGGGTTCTGGCATTGATAAGGGAGGCATGATGGCATTGTCCTTGGACCCGGTGCTGCTGGAGATTCTGGCCTGTCCGGCCTGTCACTCGAACTTGAGCGTCGACTATGAGGCCAAGGAGTTGGTCTGCAACTCGGCCTCCTGTGCTCTGGCGTTTCCCATCAGGGACAACATTCCGATCATGCTGATCGATGAGGCTCGCGACACCCGGGCGACCGCTGCGGTGTGATGTTCGACGAGGCTTTGCTCGACGACCCGGTCGCACTGTTGGTGCGGGGCGCGACGTTGGAGGATTTGGCAGGCGCCGGAGCCAGGCTTCGGCGTCAGCAGTTGGAGTCTGTCACCTCAACGGTGGATCACTTGCGCGCAGCCGGGGCGGATCGTCCTCGGGCGGTGGTGGTGTTGGGTGCTGAAGCACGCCTGGTGCGCTCTGTGACCGAGTTGAACGCGACCGTTCCCCTGATCGCTTGGCCGATGACGGCGCTGCCCGCCTGGGTCGGCCCCCTGGACCTTGTCATCGTCTTGGCTGGACGCGACAGCACCTGGCTGACGACCTGCCGGGAAGCCACCCGTCGCGGCGCCTTGCTCGTCGTAGCAGCGGCCTCGGACTCACCCTTGTTGGATGAGATCAGTTCGGTGGCGACCGTCGTCAGCGGTGGTGACGACCGCTTCGTGACGGCACTGCTGATGCTGAAGGTGCTGAGCGGCCTCGGCTTGGGCCCGGTCTTCGACGTGTCTGCTCTGGCGGACGAACTGGACCGCGTGGCCGATCTTTGTGGACCACGTCACGGTCTGGGCGACAACCCGGCCAAGTCTCTGGCCTGCGCGGTGGCCGACACCGTGCCACTCTTGTGGGGAGGTTCGGGCTTGGCCGCGCGGGCAGCCCGTCGGGTTGGCGAGGCGCTACGTCGGGTGACCGGCCAACCAGCGCTGGCCGGCGACGCTGAGGCCTTGTTGCCTCTGATCGAGCGTTCGGCGCCACGCGACGTCTTCACCGATCCCTTCGAAGATGACACGGGCGGCGCCAACTTCACGGTGCTGATCTTTGATGACGTTGACAGTGAGGTCGATGTCGGGGTCCGGGCCCAGTTGGTGGCGGCCGCCGCGCGGCGTCGCATCCGTGTCGAAGTCATCACCAGCGCGTCGTCCTGCCCGGTGACGAGGTACTCGCAGCTCTTACAGCAAGGTTTGTATGCGGCCGCCTATCTGGAGTTGGCCACAATCGATGAGGCATGACGGGTCAGGGCGAGCCCTGGTCGAAAGGAGTTGAGATGGCGCGAGTGATGGTGCTCAATGGAGTCAACCTGGGGCGGTTGGGTGTGCGCCAGCCGGGGGTGTACGGCCACATCAGCCACGCAGAACTGGCTGATCATCTGGTCGAGACCGGTCGCGGAATGGGCCTGGAGGTCGAGGTCCGCCACACCGACGCCGAGGCCGAGTTGATCGGCTGGCTCCATGAGGCGGCCGACGCCGGTCTTCCGGTCGTGCTCAATCCAGGGGCCTGGTCGCATTACTCCTATGCGCTGGCCGACGCCGCTCGTGAGATCGACGTGCTGATCTAAGTCCACATCTCCAACATCCATGCTCGAGAGGAGTTCCGCCACCACTCGGTCATCTCCCCGATCGCTAGCGGTGTCATCGCCGGTCTCGGTCTGGCAGGGTACGACTACGCCTTGGGTCACATCGCCTCGATCACCGGCTCCCTCGACGAAGATGGACCAGGAGCCGCCTCGGCTGGGCTGGGTCGCTGACCGATGGCCTCAGCTGAACGCACGCTCACTATCGGCGGGGGCCTCGTGCGTCGACACCTGGGAGAGCAGTGGGCGTTCGGAATGGACCATGCCCGCAGCCGTTTAGGTTGCTGTCACTACGACAGCCGTCGAATCACGTGCTCGGTCTATCTGGTGGCCTACCTGGCTGAAGACGAGGTCGAACAGGTGGTCCTCCACGAGATAGCCCATGCCCAGGCCGGGGTCAAGGCCGGACATGGACGTGGCTGGTTCAATCGTGCCCGAGCTTTGGGGTACACCGGTGGCCGCACCATTGACGTGCCCGAGGCCAGAGCAGCCTCGCGCTGGTTGGGAGTCTGTGCCGCAGGCCATGAGATCTATCGCCATCGCCGCCCGCGTGGCCGCGTCTGTTGTGGAGCCTGCGCCAAAGACGGGTCGCGGCGCCCGATCACCTGGCAGGATCGAGGGCTGGGCTTGATCGCCCGCGGTTGAGAGGGTTCGGGGCCGGGCAGGCCTGGGTCCGACGCGCCGGTGGGTCAGCGTGATGGCTGGAGGGCCGCTTTGCGGGCCCAGATCGGGGCGACCATGATGTGGCGCCGTTGAGCGTAGACCAGCAGGAAGAGCCCGAGCCCACCTAGAAGGATGACGGGCACGATCGACCCCTCCAAACCAAATTGGCCACCGGTGAGGATGTCCGGGCCGCTCCACTGGGCCTGCAGCCAACTACTGCGCGTGCCAGTGCCGGAGACGATAGACCCGAAGATGGGGCCCTCGACCAGGTTCCAGGCGGCGTGCAGACCGACACACCACCACAGGGACCGGGTGATGACGTAGACGGCGGAGAAGAGGATGCCCCCTTCGATGGCGATGGCCACTGCGCCCCACACAGTGGCATCCGGGTTGGGCAGGTGCAGTCCGCCGAAGATCAGTGCGGACACCGCGACGCCACCCCAACTGCCCAGTCCCTCTTCGACCAGGCGGAAGACCACGCCACGCAAGATGATCTCTTCAGCCAGGCCAGCCGCCGCCACGGTGGTCAGCAATGTGGTGGCGAAGGCGGGGCTTGTGAAGTAGCCAGGGTCCACCTCGCCCACGCGGTAGGCGCCCAGCAGGGCGAGAACGCCAATGCAGATCGCCACGCAGGCGGCGCCGAGTCCGATCCCCTTGATCAGCCCGAGCAAGCGCCCAGGCTCCAGTTCCGTGGGACGGGTCCGGGCCTCCATGACGAAGACGAGGACGATGTAGGCCACAACCGCGCTGATCAACTCGATCAGTGATCGGGCGACGCCGCTGACACTGCTCACTGTCATGGTCACCGCCACCCACGCCGATATCAACAGCAGCACCGTCACCACCATGACACCGACAAAGACGCCGGCTCGCAGCCAGGCGGAGTTCCTGAAAGGCTGCTTTGGTGGATAGTCCCTCGCTGGGTGGTCCTCAGTCAGGAGATCAGCCTCGCGCACCGTCGGGATTTCTTCGCCGATCAGGGTGAACACGGTCATGGACACCTCCATCTTTCCTTGCCAAGTATAGACGGGCATCAGTCAGCTACAGTGGTGGGGTGATGTGGCGGCGATTGGTGGTGGCGTGTGTCGGAGGGTGTGTTGTGCTGGCTGGGTGCTCGGCTGTCAGGAGCAGTTCTGA
>JAITVA010000213.1 GCA_031286045.1 Propionibacteriaceae bacterium
CGCCAAAACCTGAGACCCCTCCGCTCACTGATCGCCTACGACCACTTACACCCCTTGGAATAACTCATCTAGACCCATCAATCCCCAGGCTCGGACCGTCCCTCCTCTCACGCCGCGAACACACCTGTGCGATGGCTTGCCGGGCTTGAGTAGGGGCGCTAGTATCGTCGTTGGATAGTTTTAGTAACTAACGACTTTCTAAGGGCGACGTTGTGACGGATTTCGAGGCTAGCCTCAACGATCTGCTGGTCGCGACCTTTGACACAATCTTGAAGTTTGAATCCGAGTCGCTGCGCCAGATCGCGGGGGTGTCCGTGACGATTTCGGAGGCCCACATGCTGGCCTACATCGCAGAGCAGGACGGCAAGGCGACGGTCAGCCAGATCGCGGCCAACCGTTGGCTGGCGGTTCCGACGGTGACGATCGCAGTCAAGAAGTTGGAGAAGAAGGGCTACGTCGCCAAGGCGCCAAGTCCGGTCGACGGCCGACGGGTCTACATCCGGTTGACGGAGCAGGGCGAGCGCATCAACCGTGCCCACACCATCCTGCACCAGCGTATGGTGCGCAACATCAGCAATCAGTTTCAACCAAATGAGAAGGACATCCTTTTGAGTGCCATCAAAAAACTGAACACCTTCTTCAGCGGCCTGACAGGCGGACAAAAATGAGCATCAAGATCACTGGCACCGGCATCGGTCTGCCCAAGCGGCACGTCACCAACGATGAACTAGTTTCACAGTTCGGTCTGGACACCTCCGACGAGTGGATCACAACACGCACCGGCATCAAGGGACGCTACATCTGCGAGGATGAGACGCTGACCGATCTCGCCGCCACTGCCACGACCAATGCTCTGGCAGACGCTGGAATCGCCGCCGCCGACCTCGATTACATCATCGGTTCGACCGTCGCGGCCGACGCCCACTCGCCCTCCTTGGCCTGTGCGGTCGCCGAACGGATCGACGCCACCTGCGCCGCCGTCGACGTCAACGGCGCCTGCACCGGCTTCCTCTACGCCATCGACGCCGCATCCGCATTGATCGAAGCCGGTCGTGCCTCAACCATTCTCATCATCTGTGCCGAGAAGATGTCGGCACATGTCGACTGGACCGATCGACGCACCTGCGTCTTGTTCGGCGATGGCGCCGCCGCTGTGGTGGTCACAAGGGGTAACGCCCTGAAGTACATTCACCTCGGCTCGCGACCTGACACTCAGGTCATCAGCATTCCCAACGACATGGCGGGCAACAACCCGATCGCGCGCGATCAAGTTCCGGCCGGCTTCGTCTACATGGATGGCCAGAAGGTCTTCAAGTACGCCGTGTCGATGATCCAACAGGAGATCAACGACGGCTTCGCCAACACCGGGCTCGGTTCGGAAGACATTGATTACTATTTGTTCCACCAGGCCAATCTGCGCATCATCGACTATGCCATCACGCGCTTGAAGCAGCCCCATGACAAGTTCCCCACCAACATCGAACGCTATGGCAACGTCTCCTCTGTGACGATCCCCACCTTGTTGCACGAAATGATCCATGACGGTCGCATACAGCCGGGTCAGAAGCTGTTTCTATGCGCCTTCGGCGCGGGCATGACCTACGGCGGCGCCATCATGGAATGGGAATGAGTTCCCACCACAGTTCACCCAATAAACCCATAATGAAAGGTACAACCATGCTGACCGACATCCAAGAAGTTCTGCGTGACTACAAGAGCGATCCCAAGCTGGAGATCACTCCTGAAACGAGTTTCGCTGACCTCAACCTTGACTCACTCGACACGGTCGAACTGGTCATGGGTCTCGAAGACAAATTTGGTGTCTCCATTGAGATGAACGGCGACATCAACACTGTCGGCGATCTCATGGGCGCCATCGACCAGGCCAAGGCTGCACAAGCCTGAGCAAGGCGGGTCAACTATGTTGAAATCTGTGATCTGCGACCTTCTGGGCATCCAATACCCCGTTTTTCAAGGGGCCATGGCCTGGATATCCGACGCCGATCTGGCTGCGGCCGTGTCCAACGCCGGGGGACTGGGCATCATCGCCGGGGGCAACGCGCCCACGGCGGTGGTGCAGGAGCAAATCCGCAAGGCGCGTACTCTGACGGACAAACCCTTCGGCGTCAACATCATGTTGATGAGCCCGTACGCCGCTGAGATCGCTCAGATGACGGCCGATGAGAAGGTCGCCGTCGTCACCACCGGCGCAGGCAACCCGGCCAAGTACATGCCGGCCTGGAAGCAAGCCGGAGTCACTGTCATTCCGGTGGTGCCGTCCAGTGCCATCGCTCGGTTGATGGAGCGGAGCGGCGCCGCGGCGGTCGTGGCTGAGGGCGGCGAGTCCGGTGGACACGTCGGCGACCTGACGACCATGGCCCTGTTGCCCCAAGTCTGTGACGCTGTCTCGATCCCCGTCTTGGGGGCGGGCGGGATCGCCGACGGACGGGGCATGGCGGCGGCGTTCATGCTCGGCGCCTGCGGCGTCCAGGTGGGCACACGCTTCTTGGTCGCCAAGGAATGCAACGTTCACCCGACCTACAAGGCCAAGATCCTCAAGGCCCGCGACATCGACACCATGATGACCGGGCGTCGGCTCGGCCATCCGGTGCGCTCCCTCAAGACACCTTTCTCGCAAGAGTTCTTCAAGAAAGAGTACGACTCCTCTGTCTCCGACGAAGAACTGGAGAAGTTCGGCGAGGGCGCCCTGCGCCTGTCGGCCATCGAAGGCGACGAACAGCATGGCTGCTTCTTGTCGGGCCAGGTCGCTGGCATGGTCCACCAGGAGCAGACTGCGGCCGAGATCGTGTTGGATATCGTCACTGGCGCGGAAGCGCGCTTGCGGCAAGCGGCACAGTGGATCGACTAGGAAAGACCATGACAAAAATCGCCTTTGTTTGCGCTGGTCAAGGGGCGCAGGTGCCTGGTATGGGCCAGGACATCTGCGCCACCTCGTCGGCGGCGGCAGCGGTCTTCGCCTCGGCTGAGACTGCCCGCCCGGGCATCACGGCGCTGTGCTTCGAGGGTCCAGCCGAACGGCTCAACCAGACCGTCAACACCCAGCCCTGTCTGTACGTCGACGACCTGGCCTGTGCGAAAGCCCTGATCGAAGCCGGAATCAAACCCGAGGGTGTGGCTGGCTTCTCGCTCGGCGAGGCGGTGGCCTGCGCTCTGGCCGGCGTCATGACCGAGCAGCAAGCCTTCGAGTTCGTCTGTCGCCGGGCCGAGGCCATGCAGGCCTGTACCGAGAAGTACCCAGGAACAATGTTCGCCGTCGTACGACTGGGCAGCGACCAGGTCGATGCGGTTGCCGCTGAGGTTGGGTCGGTCTGGCCTGTCAACTACAACTGTCCAGGTCAGATCGTCGTCGCCTGTGACGAGGCGGTGGCCGACGCCCTTCAGAAACAAGTTTCAGCAGCCGGTGGCCGGGCTATCCGTCTGACTGTCGGTGGGGCTTTCCACAGCCCGCTGATGGACGAGGCGGTCGCTCCCCTCTCTCAGTGGCTGGCCGGGCAGGCCTTCGGACAAGCCACGATGCCCCTCTACGCCAACGCCACCGCTCGCCGTTATGGCGATGCGGGCCGAGAGCAGGGGCTGCTCGCAGTCCATGCCGAGGTCAAGGAGGCCGTTGACCCACTCCGTGAGGAGCACGGCGACGCGGAATCCAATGACCCCGCCTCCCTACTCTCGCGCCAGGTCAACCACCCGGTGCGGTGGCAGCAGACCATCGAGAACATGGTGGCCGACGGCTTCGACACCTTCGTCGAGGTTGGTCCGGGCAAGACCCTGACCGGTTTCATCCGCAAGATCAACTCCGAGGTCCGGGCGCTCAACGTCTCCGACGCCGAGTCCTTGCGTGCGACCGTCGAGGAGTTGAGTCATGTCTGAGTCCCACGATCTGACGGGGTCCTTCCCGACTCTGCGTCTAGACGGACGCACCGCTGTGGTGACAGGTGGCTCACGTGGCATCGGACGCGCGATCGTCCTCGCCCTGGCGAGTCATGGGGCCGATGTCGCCGTGGTCTACGCCGGACGCCAAGACGCCGCCGAAACTGTTTGTGAGCAGGCGGTTTCATACGGTGTCCAGGCCCGGTCCTACCAATGCGATGTGGCCGACTTCACTGCCACCAGGGCACTCGCCCAACAGATCGCGACTGACTTCGGACAGGTCGACATCCTTGTCAACAACGCCGGCATCATTCGTGACAACCTGCTGATGCGCATGTCTGAAACTGATTTCGACCAGGTGATCGCCGTCAATCTGAAGGGCGCCTTCAACATGACGCACCACCTGATGCGTCCCTTGCTGCGGTCTGCCCATGGTCGGATCATCTCCATCACCTCGGTGGTGGGCTTGATGGGCAACCCCGGCCAAGCCAATTACGCGGCCGCCAAGGCGGGCTTGGTCGGTTTCACCAAGACGGTCGCACGCGAGGTCGGTTCCCGCAAGGTCACCTGCAACGCCATCGCTCCGGGACTGGTCGAGACCGATATGACCGCGACCATGAGCCAGGCGGCCACGGTTGCCCTGGGCGACAAGGTACCCCTCAAAAGGCCTGGTCAGGTTGAGGATATTGCGGCCGCCGCCCTCTTCCTCGCCTCCGACATGGCGGCCTACATCACCGGCGAGATCCTCCGGGTCGACGGCGGCATGGACATCTGACAACTCAATACCATCATCCAAATATGTAGTGACACAACAGGGTAATCCGAGTCACTGTCTCGGGTCTCGCGCGGCGCCTCAGGCGGTAGCGCAGACGGGAGCGAAGCGTCGTGAGCGAGCGCGAACGACAGCCGAGACAGGTGACCCGGATCACCCACTGACAAAAGGAGACATCCATGAAACGTGTGGTCGTGACTGGTATGGGCGCGGTCTCGCCCGTCGGCAATGACGTCGCCACCTTGTGGGACTCGCTGGTGGCGGGTCGCCACGGTTTCGCACCCATCACGCGCTTCGACACCACTGACATGAAGGTCAAGCTGGCGGCTGAGGTCAAGGGATTCGAGCCCGAGAAGTACATGGACAAGGCAGAGATCCGTCGTTGGGACCTCTTCTCCCAATACGGCATGGCCGCCGCGGTCCAGGCGGTCGAGGAGTCGGGCATCGTCGGCGCGGTCGATCCCTTGCGACTCGGGGTGTACATCGGCTCGGGAGTCGGCGGCATCACCACCTTCATCAATGAGGCCAACACCTTGTTCACCCGTGGTCCACAACGTATTTCGCCCTTCTTCGTGCCCATGATGATCATCAACATGGCGTCGGCTCTGGTGGCCATGCGGTTCGACGCCAAGGGGCCCAGCCTGCCGGTCGTGTCCGCTTGTAGCAGTGGCGCCAATGCCATCGGCGAGGCTTTCCATGCGATCAAATATGGCCAGGCGGACGCCATCATCACCGTCGGCACCGAGGCTTGCGTCAACCCGCTGGCGGTCGGCGGCTTCACCAACAGCCAGGCTCTGACCACGCGTGACGATCCCGATTCGATCTCGATCCCGTTCGACAAGCGCCGCGACGGCTTCGTCATCGGCGAGGGCGCGGGCATCATCGTGCTCGAAGAGTTGGAGCACGCCCAGGCTCGCGGCGCCCACATCTACGCCGAGATCGTCGGCTACGGCAACACCAACGACGCCTACCACATCACTGCGCCGGACCCCGACGCGGCCGGTTCGACCAACATGATCCGGATCGCCTTCGAGGAGGCCGGGCTCACCCCCGACGAGCATCTCTACATCAACGCTCACGGCACCTCGACTCCGCTCAACGACAAGACTGAGACCCTGGCGATCAAGCAGGCTCTCGGTGATGCCGCTTATCAGGCTCATGTCAGCTCGACCAAGTCGATGACCGGCCACATGCTCGGCGCCGCCGGGGGAGTCGAGGCCATCGCCGCCATCAAGGTCCTTGAAACCGGTGTCGTCGTCCCCACCATCGGCCTGCACGAGTCCGATCCCGACTGCGATCTGGACTACACCCCGAACGTCGCCGTCCACGCGGACATCGACAAGGCCCTGTCCACCTCCCTCGGTTTCGGTGGCCATAACGCTGGTGTCCTGTTCAAGAAACTGGAAAGCTAGACCTGAAATATCGCCAAGTGACTGAGTGGAATTTCACTCAGTCACTTGGCGTTTTTCATCTTGGCCCTAGGCTTGACATCAGACGGCCGGCTGAGGGGAGTCGTCATGGGGACTGTCGCTGACTACCGCTCGCGGATCGGAGACGGACTTCTAGCGAAGGCCTTTCAGGCCAGCCGTGCGGTCGAGATCGTGGGGCCGAAATGGTGTGGCAAAACGACGATGGCTGAGCGGACTGCCAAGTCAGCAGCGTATCTGCAAGATCCTGACCGGCTCCGCTGTTCCGCCGCGTGACCAGACCAAACACAGTGGGACTAGCCGAATCGGACACTTTCGTCTGCGCCCGATGACCTTGCTCGAGTCGCAGGAGTCGGATGGCCCGACGCGGTTGACGGATATCATGACTGGGGGTTCCGTCCAGGGCCAAGGGCTGTCGACCAATACGATCTCGCAATATCTCAATGCCCTTCGGCGTCTCTACATTCTTGACGACCAAGAGCCGTGGGCCGATGGCGTCAGATCGACAGTGGCCCAGCGAACCGCGCCGGTGCGCCGCTATTGTGATCCTTCACTTGCGGCGGCACTGCTCCGGCTCACTCCCGACAAGCTCATGTCCGCCTTCAGCACTTTCGGCCTGCTCTTCGAGTCCTTGTGCATCCGCGACCTTCGAGTCTATGCCCAGGCCAATGACGCGAATGTGTGGCATTACCGGGATTTGAGCGGCCCGGAGTGCGACGCCATTGTCGAATGCTCCGACGGTTCCTTGGGGGCGGTCGAGATCAAATTGGAGACCACCAGGGAGGATGAGGCGGCCGCGACCCTTCTTCGTCTCCAACGCACAATTCATTCCCAGCACGTCGGCGAGGTGGCCTTCCTGCTTATCCTGACTGCGGGTGGTCATGCCTACCGGCGCGCCGATGGTGTTCACGCTGTGCCGATCACCTGTCTCGCGCCGTGAGCGCGGTTCGCTGGCCAGAGATCATTCACGGGTGAACGCTGGTGTGTTTCCCCACAGGGGGTGTCCCGCGCCCTGGATCGTGTCCAGCTTCTTCCGGGTGTGGCCGGTGGCCCGTCGATCACAACAATGTCGCAAAACTTGCTCGCACGCTTTGCCAACTTCTGACAGCTCACGTGGCGGCGGCGCGGCTGATGGCAGAGGAGTCAATCGGGCCACCGGATGGCCGTCGGATGTGACAGTCAAGGACTCGCCGCGTTGGACCCTTGCCAGTGGTTCTCCACCGTGGTTGCGGAGGTCGCGTACGGACACTGTGCTCATGCCAGGGGTGTATCACCCGTGAGACAGAACGAGTACTCCCCAGTCGACATAGTCCTTGCCGGCCACGTGGATAGTCTTGGGTTGGTGAGCGTCTCCGATCTGGCGGGGTTATGGTTTGTTGGTGGGCGGGCCCCGCCGGTCGCTCGTCCGAAAGTGGCCGACTTTCTCTCCCCCACCCGTGAGTCGTGGGTTCGTCCTTCACTCCGGTGACACGCGATCAGGCGATTGAGGGTCGGTTGTGGGCGGGTGGTTGACATAACTGAGCAATCTCTGGCTGTTTGAGGGTCGGTTGTCATTGGGGGTCATAGTTGTGTCGGCTCAGGGGTACGAATTGGTGAC
>JAITVA010000220.1 GCA_031286045.1 Propionibacteriaceae bacterium
AACAGCGCACCCCGATCATGAAAGTCTCCCACCTGAAGAAGGCATACGGGGACCATGTCATCGTCTCTGACTTCTCCCTCGATGTCTGGGCGGGTGAAGCGGTGGCATTGACCGGGCGCAATGGCGCCGGCAAGTCCACCATTCTGCGATGCCTGGTCGGAGCCGAGAAGGGCGACGACGGCACCATTGAGATCGATGGGAGGCCGCTGCGTGAGTCGGACGCCAAGATCCGGGCCGACATGGCGACGGTCATCGACGACCTGGACTTTTTCCCCGACTTGTCGGTGGTGGAGCACCTTGACTTGTTGGCGCGCGCCTATGGCTTGCCCGACCCCACGACAGCGGTGGACGCCATCTTGGGCGAGGTGCTGTTGGTGCCGCAGTCAGGGCAGTTGCCGGGCACCTTGTCATCGGGTCAGCGGCGACGTTTGGCCCTGGCGACCGCCTTCGTGCGTCCGCGCAAAATCTTGGTCCTCGACGAGCCTGAGCAGCGCCTCGATGTCGAAGGCGTCGACTGGCTGGCCCGTCGGCTGAAAGAGGAACGAGAACAAGGCCTGGCCATCATCATGGCGAGTCACGAGCCGAAACTGGTCGAGACCGTCGCCACCAAGACTGTGCACGTGGGTGGTGCGCGCGATGAGTAAGAAGCGGCGCACGCCTCAAGGCTTCAAGGCCAAACCGACTCCCGCTCCCCAAGAGGCCGACGAGGCCGCACTGAGCGATGACCAGCCGGTTCCGGGGCAGCCAGGCCAACCCGCTGCGATCGAGGACGAGACGGTCGAAGCCTACGAGGTTCTGGGGGAGGATGACGAGGCCCCGAGCTACGACGTGCCCGCTTGGGACCACTCGATGATCGATGTCGAGCCGGTGCCCGTGTCGGAGCGCGAGTTGAAGGATCTGATGCGCGAGTGGCGACGCGGTCGGGCGACCAAGACCCTGCGCCAGGTCTTGGCGGACGGCTATGTCACCGTCTTCGCTGTCGTCATGATCGTGGCCATGCTGGGTGGAGCGGTGTGGAAGGCCCAGGCCGCTGCCGCCCAGTGCGACTCGCAGGCGTGCACCGTCGGGCGCACCCTCTTGCCCTGGGTGGTGATGTGTGCGACCTTCTGCTTGACCGCCATGGCCTCTCGCATTTTCGGCCCGGTGGTGGCCTCGGCCGCTGAGGGCTTCTGGCTGATGGACGCCCCGATTCGGCGCGGCCGCCTGCTGTGGAAGCGTTTGGTCGGCGTGGTGGTGGTGGTTGGCCTGGTCGGCGCCGTGATTGGTGGCCTGCTGGCCGCTCTGACGGGATACGACCTGGTCGACATGGGTCGCTGGGCTTTGGCTCTGGGAGTCGGCGCGGCCGGGCTGACCGCCTTGGCCGCCAGCGAACAGACCTGGGGCCGCACCTGGTTGATCTCTCTGGTCCAGTGGCTGCTCGGCGTGGTCGCCATCGGTGTGCTTTTCGTCATCGTGTCGGTGGCGGCAGATTGGTTCGGCTTGACCATCTCGTACATTCCGCCGACGAGTTCGGTCGTGTGGGTCTGCGTGGTCGGGGCCGTGGTCTTGATCGGCTGCGGGGCGCTGGCCCTGCGCCGACTCGGCATGATCCACCGCGCCCGACTGGTGTCCGGCGGCTCCTTGGTCGCTGGCATGCAGGGCGCCGCCTTCGCCATGGACTTCGGTCTGATGCGCGACATCCTGGTCGAGCGCGACTCGACCAGGCGCGGTCACGTCCATCCCCGCAAGGGCCGTGGCACGGGTCTCAACGCATTGGTGTGGCGCGAGTTCCAGCGCTTGTGGAGGTACCCCAAGCGCATCTTGATCATCGTCATATCCGTGGTGGTGCCCTATGCCGTGGCGGCGCTCGGCTTTCACACCTTCAGCCCCTTCATTTCGGCCCTGGTCCTCCTGGTCGGTTTCGTGCCGATGCTGGGGTCTATGCGCGTGATGACTCGAACAAAGGGCCTGGCTCGAACCCTTCCCTTGTCCAATCCCCAGATCAGACGCGCCATGGCGACGGTCCCGGCGGTCGTGGCGGTGGTCTGGGCGATCGCCTGCACAGCGGCCTTCTATGGGGTCACCGCGACGGAGCACTACTCCGATCTGCCTCAGGCTTTCATCACCTCGTTGCTGACCGCCGTGGCAGGGCTGCTGGCGGCGATTCGCTGGGTCAGTGCGAAGTCGGCCAACTACTCCATGCCCATGATGCAAACTGGCTTCGGCGCGCTGCCGCCAGGCCTGATGTTCAACTTGGTGCGCGGCTTCGACGTGGCCATCCTCATCACCGGTCCGTTGCTGCTGGGTTGGCCCTGGTGGCTGTCGGCCTTGCTCGCTGTCATCGTGGCGGCCGTCTTGTCGGGTTTCTACTCGATGGAGGAGATGCAGGCCATGCAGACCGAGATGCAGAAGGAGAAGGATCGTGCAGGTGGCGGCCCCATGAGTGGGCTGCTCGGTGGGCCCAAACCGGCGCCGGTGGCGAAACAGAAGATCGCTCCGCCCAAGGGCTACTCCGGCCCGCGCACGGTGCGATAAGGCTGAAGTTGCGCTGATCAGGTGTGCTGTGGAAGGATATAGCGGTTGAGCCGGACGAGCTGATATCGGTGTGTGTCCCAACCATGCGCCTGGTATGCTTGACGGTCCCGGCCCTAAGGCCGGAGCCCCCCACAAGGAAATAGCGGTCAAGTGCGGATGAAATCTGCGACACGCCCGACCTCGTGGGCCGGAGAGGACGCATCGCCCAGCCAGGGTGGTGTCAAGCGAAAACTGGGGTCATACCCGGTCAAGCAGGAAGGTAAAGACGTGGCGGGACAAAAGATCCGCATTAGGCTTCGAGCCTATGACCATGAGGTCATCGACTCGTCGGCGCGCAAGATCGTCGACACGGTGATTCGTACTGGCGCCCAGGTTGCCGGCCCCGTGCCGCTGCCGACAGAGAAGAACGTGTTCTGCGTGATTCGTTCTCCCCACAAGTACAAAGACTCTCGGGAACACTTCGAGATGAGGACCCACAAGCGTTTGATCGACATTCTTGATCCGACGCCGAAGACGGTGGATTCTCTCATGCGTCTCGATCTTCCCGCTGGTGTTGACATCGAGATCAAGCTTCCCTGAGGTCAGTCATGAATAAATTCGAACGTAATGTGAAGGGTGTCATCGGGCGCAAGCTTGGCATGACACAGATATGGGATGACAAGAATCAGGTCATTCCGGTGACCGTGATCGCGGCTGGCCCTTGTGTTGTGACGCAGGTTCGCACCGCAGACAAAGACGGCTACTCGGCAGTCCAGTTGGGCTTCGGTCAGATCAAGGCCAAGTCCGTCACCAAGCCGGTGCAGGGGCATTTCGAGAAGGCCGAGGCGACACCGCGCCGCCACATGATGGAGATTCGCACCGCTGACGCCTCGGAATATGCTCTGGGCGCCGACGTCACCGCCGACATCTTCGCTGTGGATGAGGATGTCGATGTCATCGGTGTCACGAAGGGCAAGGGCACGGCGGGCGTCATGAAGCGCCACGGTTTCGCCGGTCTCGGCGCCGGTCATGGTGTTCACCGCAAGCACCGCTCACCCGGTTCGATCGGTGAGTGCTCGACCCCGTCCAAGATTTTCAAGGGCATGCGCATGGCTGGCCACATGGGCGTCCAGCGCCATACTGTGTCGAACTTGACTGTTGTCAAGGTTGATGTCGAACGTGGTCTGCTGCTCGTCAAGGGTGCGATTCCCGGCCCCAAGAATGGCCTGGTCGTCGTCCGCAGCGCTGCCAAGAGGAGTGCGTGATCATGTCAGAACTCACAATCGATGTGCGCGGGGTCGACGGCAAGAAAGCCTCGACAGTGACGCTTCCGGAGGCAATCTTCGGTCGCAATGTCAACATCCCTTTGATCCACCAAGTGGTGGTCGCCCAACTCGCGGCGGCCCGTCAAGGCACTCACTCCACCAAGACTCGCGGCGAGGTCCGCGGCGGTGGCATCAAGCCGTGGCGCCAGAAGGGAACAGGTCGTGCCCGTCAAGGTTCGCGTCGTGCTCCCCAGTGGGCGGGCGGCGGCGCGGTGTTCGGTCCGCAGCCCCGTTCCTATGCCCAGCGCACTCCCAAGAAGATGATCGCGCAGGCGCTGTGTTCGGCCTTGTCTGACCGGGTGGCCGATGGCAAACTCTTCGTTGTCGACACGATCGTCACCGGTGAGACACCGTCGACTCGTCAAGCGGTCGCGGCACTGGCGGCTTTCGGTGACTTCAGGTCAGCGGTCGTTGTGCTGCATCGTGATGAGGATGTCGCTTGGTTGTCCCTGCGCAATGTGCCGACGGCGCACGCGATCGCGGTTGATCAGCTCAACACCTACGACGTGGTGGCCAACCCAGTGGTTGTCTTCACCAAGGCGGCCCTCGACGAGTTCATCTCCTACTACGGTCCGATTGAGACCTCGGGCGAGGATGTCGTCGAAGTTAGTCAGCCCAAGATCAAGGCGACCAAGGCAGAGCCGGTGGTCGAGTTGGACGAGCCGGTGTTGGAAGCCGCTGACGATGAGGATTCACCTGAGGCGACCAAGGAGAAGAAGAAGTGAGCGATCTGAGAATCAGCGATCCGCGTGACGTTCTTTTGGCGCCAGTCGTGTCAGAGAAGTCGTACACCCACATCGATGAAAACAAATACACCTTCCTGGTGAACCCGGATGCCAACAAGACCGAGATCAAGATCGCGGTCGAGAAGGTTTTCAATGTCCAGGTCCTCCAGGTCAACACCATGAATCGCCATGGCAAGAAGCGCCGCACGCGCTACGGCATCGGGCGTCGCCCCGACACCAAGCGCGCCATCGTGACCTTGGCCGACGGCAATTCGATTGACTTGTTCGGTTCTGGAACGGAAGTGAGATAACTCATGGCAATCCGTAAGTACAAGCCCACCACACCGGGCCATCGTGGCTCGTCGGTGTCCGATTTCGCGGAGGTGACCCGCTCCACTCCGGAGAAGTCCCTCGTGACATCGAAGCCGAAGACCGGTGGGCGCAACAACCAGGGTCGGATCACCACCCGTCACATCGGCGGCGGCCACAAGCAGGCCTATCGCATGATCGACTTCAAACGGTATGACAAGGATGGGGTCCAAGCCAAGGTCGCCCATATCGAGTACGATCCGAACCGCACCGCTCGTATCGCTCTGTTGCACTACGCCGATGGCGAGAAGCGATACATCATCGCGCCGAAGGAACTGCGACAAGGCGATTGGGTCGAGTCTGGTGTCGAGGCCGACATCCGCCCTGGCAACAACCTGCCGCTGCGCAACATCCCGGTGGGCACGCTTGTCCACGCGGTTGAGATGCGCCCAGGCGGCGGTGCCAAGCTGGGCCGCTCCGCCGGCGCTTCGATCCAGTTGGTCGCTCGCGAAGGCAAGTACGCCACGCTGAGAATGCCTTCCGGTGAGATGCGCATGGTTGACATCCGTTGTCGGGGTACTGTCGGCGAGGTCGGCAATGCCGAGCAGTCCAACATCAACTGGGGCAAGGCCGGTCGCACGCGCTGGAAGGGTGTTCGCCCGACTGTGCGAGGCGTCGTTATGAACCCGATCGACCACCCGCATGGTGGTGGCGAGGGTCGTACCTCCGGTGGCCGTCACCCGGTCAGCCCTTGGGGCAAGCCTGAGGGTCGTACCCGTGATAAGAACAAGGCGTCGAGTCGTTTGATCATCCGTCGCCGCAAGTCCGGCAAGAAGCGCTGAGCAGGAGGGATGAGGAAACTATGCCACGCAGTCTGAAAAAGGGTCCCTTCGTTGACGACCATCTGACAAAGAAGGTGGATGCGCTCAACGCATCGGGGGCGAAGACGGTCATCAAGACTTGGTCACGCCGCTCCATGATTGTGCCCGACATGATCGGTCACACCATCGCGGTTCATGACGGTCGTAAGCACGTCCCGGTGTTCATCACCGAAGCCATGATCGGTCACAAGCTGGGTGAGTTCGCCCTGACTCGTACCTTCCGCGGTCACGTGAAGGACGACAAGAAGGCTCGGAAGCGCTGAGAAGGGTATTGATTAATGAGTAAGAATTGGCAGCGCCCGACTCGTCGGGACGCACTCCTTGGGGATCGTGTGGGGGCGTATGCGATCGCCCGCCACGTCAGAATGTCCCCACAGAAGGTTCGTCGCGTGGTTGATCTGGTGCGCGGCAAGTCGGTGCAAGTCGCACTGGACACGCTCCGTTTCGCGCCCCAGGCGGCTTCTGAGCCGGTCTACAAGGTGATCGCTTCGGCGGTGGCCAACGCTGAGACGGCGGAGAATCTGAAGCGCGGCGATCTGTTCGTTTCTCAGATCTTCGTCGACGAGGGCGTGACGATGCGTCGGATCAGGCCTCGGGCCAAGGGTTCGGCGTCGCGCATCCTCAAGCGTGCCAGCCACATCACTGCGGTGGTGGAGCCGGAAGCGAATCGCGGTCCGATTTCCCCGTCCAAGCAGGTTGTGACGATGCGTCTCGATCGAGTCAGCGTGCCGGTCGTCCCGGCGGCCTCCAGCCCCTCGGCTGAGACTGCCGTGAAGTCGACCAAGGCGGCTACCGACGAGAAGGCCGCGCCGAAGAAGGCGGCCAGTGCGAAGGCGAAGCCGGCCGCTGATGAAGTTTCCCAGACCGAAACGAAAGAGGAGGCCTGAGCATGGGCCAAAAGATCAACCCAATGGGCTTCCGCCTGGGGATCTCGACTGACCACATTTCGCGGTGGTACGCCGAGAAGCAGTACTCGCAGTACGTCGGTGAGGATATCAAGATTCGCCGCTTCCTGCTTGGTCGGCTGGAGCGCGCTGGTGTCTCGTCGATTGAGGTCGAGCGTCGTTCGGAGCGTGTGACGATTTTCTTGCACGCGGCCCGTCCGGGTATCATCATCGGTCGCAACGGCGCTGAGGCTGAGCGTGTCCGCGCCGACTTGGAAAAGCTGACCGGCAAGCAGATTCAGCTCAACATCCTTGAGGTGAAGAACCCTGAGATCGACGCTCAGTTGGTGGCCCAGGGGGTCGCTGAGCAGCTCGGCGCCCGTGTGGCCTTCCGCCGCGCGATGCGTAAGGCTCAGCAATCCGCTATGCGCGGTGGCGCTTTGGGCATCCGAATCCAATGCTCCGGTCGTCTTGGCGGCGCCGAGATGAGCCGGACAGAGTTCTATCGTGAAGGTCGGGTGCCGCTGCACACATTGCGCGCGGACATCGACTATGGCTTCTTTGAGGCCCGCACCACCTTCGGCCGTATCGGCGTCAAGGTGTGGATTTACAAGGGCGATTTGACTGGCACCCGCGCGGAGCGCACAGCGCAGCGCGCCAACCGCCAGTCGGCGTTGACTCGTCAGCGTCCGACCCGCCGTCCGGGTCGTTCTGATCGATCCGATCGCGGTCGCGGACGTCGCAACCAGGAGTCGGCCATGGTCGAAGCGCCGGTCGCGACCGAACCGAAAACAGAGAGCGCAGGTGAGTGACCCATGTTGATTCCTCGACGTGTGAAGTTCCGTAAGCAGCACCATCCGACCAGGCGTGGCAACGCCAAGGGCGGCACCAGCTTGGCTTTCGGCGACTATGGCATTCAGGCCCTGGAGCCGTCCTATCTGACCAACCGTCAGATCGAGGCCGCTCGTATCGCCATGACCCGTCACATTCGCCGTGGTGGCAAGGTGTGGATCAACGTCTTCCCTGACCGTCCGATGACCAAGCATCCCGCTGAGTCCCGCATGGGTTCCGGCAAGGGCACCCCGGAGTGGTGGGTCGTCAACGTCAAGCCGGGCCGGGTTCTGTTCGAACTGTCCGGCGTGGGTGAGGATGTGGCCCGTGAGGCCATGCGGCTCGCTATCCATAAGTTGCCTTTCAAGGCACGTTTCATCAAGAGGGAAGGTGAGATCTGATGGCGACCACCAAAGCAGTCGAGTTGCGGGCGATGACCCGCTCTGATTTGAACGCGCGTGTCACCGAGCTGAAGGAAGAGTTGTTCAGTCTTCGGTTCGCCGCAGCCACCGGACAGTTGGAGTCGCACGGGCGTTTGCGCGAGGCTCGCAAGGACATCGCACGCATCTACACCGTGCTGCAAGAACGCAATCTTGGCATTGTGCCTGATCCCGATGA
>JAITVA010000264.1 GCA_031286045.1 Propionibacteriaceae bacterium
CGAGAGCCTCATGGACGGTATGCATGCGAACGGCGTGGATTGCGGTGATCGCGAGGAATATGACGATGAGAATGCTTACGATGATAATGGGGATCCGCCACTTGTGGTGCAAGAACTTGCTAGCCGCGGTTCCGATTGAGGCCAGGGCTTTGCTGGGCGCACGAGGCGGGGTTTGGGAACCAAACATGGTGGCCGGTGTGAGTGGTGTTCCGCAGGTGCCGCAGAATTGCGCAGTGTCGAGGTTGTCGTGCCCTTGGGGGCATTTGTTGAGCATGGTGGGCCTTTCTTTTTGGGTGTGACTTGCTTCTATGTTCGCCATCCTTGGGATCGCTTCACTGTATACCTGACGGGCGGTCTGGGGAAAATTCGAGGCCTTGTCGCGCTTCTCTTTCCGGCGAGCATCCTAAGGCGGGCCGAGTTTGAAGCGCTGTGAGTTTTGCCCGAAGTGTAGCTAGCACTATTTGCCTAGTGTCGATCAAAATGGAGGAATGGCACGTGTCTGAAAACGAAAGCATAATTGAAGAGGTGAGGGTTCGGGTTAATCCGGATGTCACGCGTTTCGTCCAGGAAATGAGGAGATGGACCGAGCATCGCTGGGTTACGCGTGTGGAGGCCGCGCTTGAGCTGAAACAATCGCGAGACTCGATGCGTAGATTTGTCGGTCAACGGCGTGAAGTTGTGATGCATGCCACGGTCGACGAGAGGGCCGTGCGAGCGGCGTTAACCAGATTTGCTGGGCTTCGGACCCGCATGAAGTTGCTTGTGCAGGATGATGCTGTCCGGGGCGCCTTCGGGCGACTTAGTGGTGAGCTCGTAAGTGTTCGCGGTCAGCTGGATGCTGTTGGGGAAGCCGGGGATATATCATGGGGGCAGTGGGGAAGCAGCGGGGTCAGTGCGATCGACCGCGTTGGGGCTGGGCTCCAGTGCCTTCGCCAAACTCCCTTGGAGTTGGATCTCGACGTGGGCGGGGCTCAGCGACGTATCGCCGAACTTCAGGGTTGCGTGGCCAATATTGGGCTCGACAGTGCAGTGGCCACCTCTGGGGCGGGTCAATTCCAGGCTGACGAAGAGGCTCTATCTCCAGCCATCGAGCGTATTGGGGAGATCGCTGCTCGTCTCTCCGGGAGCATCGATGATTCGTGGCGGGGCATCTCTTTCCTCTTGTCCGGCATAGCGAATGCCTCCAGGACAATTTCTGACACATTGAGTGACTTGAGAGAGAACCTCTCGCGCTTGGGGAGTGAGTTTCAGAGTTGGGACGGGGTGGATCGGGTCGTATCCGCTGTGGGTGCGTTGCGCGCAGCTCTGGAGAGCATCGATGGCGGCGCCTTCGCAGAGAAAATGGGCAAAACTCGTGATGCTATCAGTAACGCTGATGGCGTAAGCGAGAGGCTCGGCGGGAACATGAGGCTTCTCGGGAGTGTCGCCATGGGCGCAGCGGCGGCGACCACGCCTCTCGGAGCTATCCTTGGCGCGCTGACGGGCATCGTGAAACATGCGACTGGAGAGTGGGCGAAGTATCAACAGCATGTGGCGGATGTGGGAGCCGAAACGGACAGCCTGGAGAGGTACGTTTCGGCGGTGAACGGTGAGCTCACTAAGAGCGGTTGGGATATAGTAAATCGCAAACTCAGTGAGAATAAAGATATTACTAATATTGTCACTGAGTCCGCGAAGCTTCTCGGCATCACGCAGGGTGAGGTGCAGGGGAAGATCACCAACGCCGCAGTCGCAGGAAAGGAACTTCGTGACGTTTATATGGACCTTGCAGGGGCGTACGTTGGCGAACTAGGCCCAGCCGCCATGAACTATGCGACGAGTCAGCTGAAAGGTATCCAACAGTCGGAGGAGCAAAAAAAGGCCTGGGCGGGTCTGACGAAAGAGCAGCACGAGGTCATCTATGGCCTGGCATCAATCATTAACTACAATGACGATGCGAAGGTTGCTGTCTCCGAGCAGGCGAAAGCCGTGCGTGATGCAAAGGAGGAGCACCAGCAACTCGCTGATGCAGACGCGCAGTTTGCTGAAGCACAAAAGCAGTGTACTGCTCAGGCTGACGATAACACTCGGGCTACTCAGGACAACACCGCTGCCACGGAGGACGCTACTGGGCCAACGAAGACCTACAAAGACGAGATGGACGAACTGTCCAACGCGATCAAGAACAACACCGACAGGATGTTCGACCATGGCAATGCGCTCATGGATGCCGACGGCAAGTACCGTGGTCTTTTGGACGTCATGGATCAGGTTGCCAACGGCCAAAAGGGACACTTGAACGAAGGGTTCGATGTGGCCACCAAGGCTGGTCGCGACAATATGGATGTCATTGATGGGTTGATTCGTGACAGTGAGGGATATTACAAAGCGCTGGTGGACCAGGGTGTTCCACAAGACGAGATCAACGCGAAAATGCAGGACTACGCGGACAAGATCGGCGTCGTTGGCGGTCAACTGGGTGGCCCCGACGGCGCGGCCTTCGCTCAGGATCGCTACAACCAAATGATCGGCAACGCGATCACTGCGACTCAGGAGGCCAACGAAAAGTTGGCCGAGGAGGCTGTCGCGCGCTGGAAGGCCAATGGCATGACCCAAGAGGGCACAGAGGCGCTCAAGAAGACGATGGAGCAGACCGGTCGAACTAAAGAGGAGATCGGTCGCTACATCGAGAAGGTTCTTAAGATTCCATCCAGCGTTGTGACCGAGGCGGTGGCCAAGGGGCTTGATCCTACTGAGGAGGCTTTGAATTACGTGGCACGGCAGCGCAAGGTGTATATCACTCCACAGTTCGACTCTGCTGGTGTGCCGACGTTTCAGCTTGGCCGCGGGAAAGCAGTGACTGATGCCACTGGTGGCTCCATCTGGGGTCCCGGGACAGGAACCTCAGACTCCATCCCCGCCTGGCTCTCCAATGGTGAGTATGTGGTGCGGTCGGTGGTGGCGAACAAGTGGCGCCGAGTCCTGGATTACTTGAATGCCGTTGGCAACCTTCCGCCCTCGACGGGGTTTGCTCGTGGCGGGAGTGTGGATGCGAGCTCGGTGGTGGAATCTGCGCGACTGAGCATGGTGGACCGCTTGAGGGCGAGTGTTCCGATGTCCTTGCCGTCCTTGCCCGTCGCGGTGGTTTCTCCCTCTGGTGGGCCAGGTGTCTCGGACACCCGAATTGTGTCGAGGTTGGATGCGTTGATTGATCAGGGCCGTCGCACAGATGGGTTGTCTGGTCGGGCGATGGTGCGCGCGTTGGTGGATGTTCTAGCCCCGGAATTGGATCATGAAATGGCGGTGTGTTGATGGATGGGTTTCCGTTGATCGTTGACGGCAATACGGTGCCGGGTGCGGAGTTGATGTTGTGGCCGGTCTCAGATGTCGAGTCGAAGCGGGTGGTGGCAGAGTCTCCGTACACGAATGGTGTGTGGGATGTGTCGGGCGTCTACTCGAATGACCAACCTGTGTTCAAACAGCGTGTGGTTAAGCTGTTGGTGCGGGAGCACTGTGATGATCCGGAGGCGCGTTTGTCTGACCGGTTGATCCAGTGGGCGGGCCGGAGATTGAAGGTGAGTTTGCCGGGCCAGGAGCAGGGTCATTTTGTGGGGTCGGCGGAGGTCGCCTTGCATGAGTTTGAGACGCATCGGGTCTCGTATTGGCTCGTGGTGTCGGCCTACCCCTGGTACATGGACAACCACGACACAATGGTGACGGTCGCGGCGACGGCCGAGGGCACGGCCTTCACGTTGCCGCCGGCGCCGTTCACGGTCGCACCCCAGGTGAGCGCGACAGCCACAGTGGTGATCACTGTCGGTGCTCACACATGGTCTGTGCCGAACTGCTCCGGGCGTGAGTTGGTGGGCCTGGTTTTGGAGCCGGGTCAGCCGTTGACGGGCTCAGTCCAGGGTGTCGGCGACGTGTCGTTCACATGGGTCTCAGGTAGGTTGCTATGAGTCGGTTTTATACAGTGTCGTGGGGCGGCCAGCACATGCTGTTCGACTCGAGGGTGACCGCGCGTCAGGGTTGCAAGGATCTGGTGCTCACTCAGAAGGTCAATGATCATGCGTCCTTCGAGTTCATGATCCATCGCTCTCACCGGCTGTTCACCGACGTGTCTGATCCGAGTGTGCCGATCACAGTCATGTGCTCAACCCAGCCGTTTCCCGTGTTCACTGGCTGGGTGACCAAGGAACGCCAGTCGAGTGTCGCGACCAAGAAGATCACCGCTCAGGGCTTGACGGTGTTGCTGACTCGATCCATGATTCCACCGTTGACATACAAGGGTGGTTTGGCGGGGTTCCTCTCCCTGGTGCTGTCCAGTCACAATCAGCATCAGGACTCACCTCAATGGGCCTGGTCACCCGGGCAGGTGGTGGGCTTCGACACTGACGCGCTGGTCGATGTGACGATCGACAAGTGGGTGACACCGTGGGAGGTGCTGTGTTCGATCCTGACCGGTGATGCTGGGCAGGTTCATGGTTTCCTGATCTCTGGTCTTGATGACCAGGGTCACCCAGTGCTGCATCTCACCTCCACCTCGGGGCGTGTCTGCAACCAGTCAGTCAGGTTGACCCGCAACGTGATTGATGTGAATAAGGATCTGGATTGGAGTGGGGTGAAGACCCGTGTCAGGGCTGAGGGTGCGAAGACTCCCCGCCCACCAGCCAGTGACAACACCCAGACACCCGTGTCGACCGGTGATCAGCGTGTGTCGATGTCGAGTGTGAATCATGGTCTGGATTATGTGGAAGATGCGGGTTTGGTGGCGCGGTTGGGTGTGCGTGAGCAGCACATGGTGTTCGATGGCGCCGATACTCCACAGAAAGTGTTGACCGCAGCGTCTGAAGCTTTGGTGGGGTTGAATCAGCCTCGTTTGGTGGCCACGGTGCAGGTGATCGACTTGAACCTGACCAACCCCGCGTACGACGCCTTGGAGTTGGGCACTGTGGTTGAGGTGGACATTCCTGAGCTGGGCTTGTCGGATTGTCCGCCGATCACTGAGACGGTGACGGTGTTGGATAATCCTTTGGGGTCGACGATCACGGTCGGGTCGAAGCGCTCTGCCTTGTCGCAGGTGACTGCTCGGCATGCTGATCAGGTCAATGAGTTGATGGGGTCGACGGCACGGTTGGGTGAGGTGGTGTCGGGTGTGGAGTCGTCGATCCCGACTCTGCAATCCGAACTGGCCAAGACGCGTGAGGCTGCCCGGGAGGCGCAGACTGTAGCCGAGAAAGCGGGCAAGGCGGCTGCTGATGCGGCGGGTGTGGCTGGTGGTAAGGCTGACGTCCTGATCCAGGATGCGGAACCTGATCAGAGGTTTCGCCGCGCGACGACACTGTGGATTGACACGACGAAGGGTGGGAATACTCCGAGGGTGTGGTCGGGTCAAGCGTGGGTTGTTCGCACGGATAAGGCGGCTACTGATGCTGCTGCTGCGGCGGTGAAGGCTCAGGCGAGTGCGACTGATGCGAAAAAGGCGGCGGTGTCGGCTCAGGTGGCGGCGGATGCGGCGTGGGTGTCGGCTCAGCAGGGCAATGTGGTGAAGGATTCGACGTTTGCGACGTCGAGTGTGACGGATCATATTGTGAATACGGCTGGGTTTGCGGGGGCGGATGTTGGTGTGGGTGTGTTGGTGTTTCGGGCGACTGGTTTCACTGGTGTGGTTCCGTCTCCGGCGTCGACGTATGGTTTGGCGATAGCGAATCAGAATTACTATGTGCGTGGTGTGAATGGTGGTGGGGAAGGAATCCCGACTGTTCCGGGGCGGACGTATCGGTTTGGTATTGATGTGGCTCATGCCGCGAGTGTGAAGAAGGCGACGAAACCCTTCTATTTTTGTGTCGCGCATCGCAAGGGTGGGAAGTGGTTGTGGGATAGGGCGCAGAGGTTGGTGGCACCCCAGTCGGATGTCCCGGATACGAGTTTCACGCACTATACGTGGTTGTATACGACACAAAATGAGGTGGATGCGTTTCGTCCTGGGTTTGGGAGTTCTGCGAAGGATGGGGTGAACTCTGAGTGGTGGGTGACGAATTTCACTGTTCAGGATGTGACGGAGGCGCAGGCTGCGGTTGATGCGGCTGCTGATGTGGCGGTGACGGTGAAGACGGTGGAGTCGTCGATTCTGCAGTTGCCGACTCAGATTTTGTCGTCGGTGCAGGAGGGCTATGCGTCGAAGCAGGCGTTGGCGGAGGAGACACTGACGAGGCGCACGCAGGTTGATCAGCGTGCGGATGAGGTGTTGATCAGGGTGTCGGCGACGGATGAGACGGTTCGTCAGGTCCAGGGTGCGGTGGTGGCTGAAACCCATACTCGTGAAGCCCTGATTCGGGCGATTGTTGATGGGATTGAGATTGGTCAGACGGGGTCACCAACAAGGACGGTGTATGGCAATGATGGTATGTCGGTGAGGGTGGATGGCACGCAGGTGGCGGTGTTCCGTTCTGGTGGTGCTGAGGTGTCGCAGATGAGGGTGCGTGACACGTTGCAGATTGGTAACCGGATTATTGAGGCGAATCCGGCTGGTGGTATGTGGATTAGGAAGGCGTGACGGGGTGTCTACTTCGGGTCGGGTTGTGACGAATACTGTGGCGTCGGGTTCGACGCCGAATTCACGGTTCTATTTGTCGTGGGAGTTGACTGGTCAGTCGGTTGATCACAACACGTCGACGATTAACTGGTGGGTGGGGTGGGAGGGCACGACGGGTGATCCCAGGTGGTGGTCGAATGCGATCAAGATCATCAACGGGTCGATTGCCGGGCAGGGGGTCGCGGCGGGCACGTGGTCGAACCAGCGAGGTACTGGTGATCATTGTTTGCGGTCTGGTTCGGTGACGATCCACCATAATGGGGATGGGACAGGCCGGTTCGATTCCTGGATCACGGGATGGTTTTACGAGGCGGGCAATCTCAGCGTGTCGGGGTCGTGGGATGTGCCGACGATTCCGCGAGGCTCGAAGGCGAGTGTGTCGAAGGCGAGTGTGGCGTTGGGTGGAGTCCAGCATGTGTCGATCACTGCGGCGTCGAGTTCGTTTACTCATAATCTGGATTGGTTCATTAATGATGAGGTGGTCTATCGCCAGTCGAACGTGGCGGCGTCGTTTGATGTGACTGTGTCACCGTCGTGGGCGTCGGCGATGAAGGACACGTGTTCAGCCAAGGCGAGGGTTGTGGTGTGGACGTTGAATGCCGGTCAGGTGATCGCGTCGTCGGTGTTGTGGTTCACGGTTACTGTTCCGAACACGGCTGACTACAAGCCGTCGTTCAATGCGTCGATCACGCGTGTGGATAATGGGGTGCCGGCGAGTTGGGGGGTGGCGGTTCAACACAAGTCGAAAGCCACCATCAATGTGTCGAGTGTCAAGGCTGGTAGTGGGGCTGGTTTGAAGTCTTGGTCGATTAGTGGTTTGACGCAAACCTTGTCGACTGACTTGTCGAAGGATGCCGCTTCTTGGACGACACCGCAACCCTTGACCGAGTCGGGCAGTGTGAAGGTTGATGTGACTGTGACGGATACGAGGGGCCGGTCGACGACGAAACAGGTGACGATCCCAGTGGTTGAGTGGAGTCCACCGACCTTGTCGCCGGATGCGGTGTGGCGGTGTAACGACAAGGGTGTGGCTGTGTTCAATGGTACCTATGCGTCGATGAAGGCCGCCTATGTGTTCGCGGGGGTGGATGGCAAGAATAGTGTCACGAGCAAGGTGGAGTACAAGGGTTCTGCTGAGACGGCTTGGAGTAACGCTGGGGCGCTGGTGAGTGGGGCACGTACCGCTATGGGTGCAGGCAAGATCGTGTCTACGTCGTCGTATCAGTTGCGGTTGAGTGTCACCGATGGGTTGGGTGGTGTGGCTCAGTACACGTGGAATCTCGGCACTGCTCAAGTTGATTTGGATTTCAGGGCTGATGCGACCGGTATGGGGATCGGTGGTGTCGGGGAAACCAAAGGCGGGCTGGATATTTGGTGGCCAACCGCTTTGCGTAAGGGCCTGCGTCCGATCAATTTGGGGGCGAGTGAGGACCTCAACAACCTGAAGGGTTACGGCACCCCGTCGTTGTATCACCAGTCGGCGAACGCGTCGACGAGTTTGGATCGACACTACCCAGTGGCCAAGGCTGGGTTGCTGCATGTCGTGTCGCCTTCCAACGATTTTTGTTACCAAACCTATGAAGTGTATGACGGTGGCAGTCAAGTGTGGCACCGCACCTGGTATAAGAACACGTGGTTCCCGTGGCAGCTGTTCCTCACTCCCGAAGCGACCCAACCCGTGATCGCCAGTGCGGTGGTGAAGGATAAACCAGCCGGTTCCCTGTCATGCGCGTTGGCGCCGGTTGGCAATCAAAGATTCCAGGTTGGTCAACAGTACTTCGCTTTCCCCTACAACGGAGACCTTGCCGCGTGGGGTGGCCAGATCGTTCCTGACACGCTCGACCTCGTCACTGCGAGCGCCGTAGACAGGATCACCATCACGTGTCGCCTGACCAGTGACTGCCGCCAGTGGGGTTTTCGTGTCTCAGCTTTACTATTTCCCATCCGTCTCTAACAGAAAGAACACTCATGCTTCGCGTTGATTTAGCTATTACTGGTGGTGACACTCGCACCCTGTGCTACACCGACACCATCGACACGGCCCGCCGTCTCGTCTACGACTACACCGCCGTGCGTCTCGACTCCGACAATCGTGCCACTGTGGCCGCCCTGAATGGACGGATCCCGATTGGCACTTGGACCACCACCGAGACCGAGTCTGACCCGGCCATGGTGAACGTCACCTGGATAGGCCCCAACGCCGACACCAGTGTGACTGTGGAAGCCAAACACTTCCCCGACTGGTTGGCGACCCGCCTGGAAGCTTTGATTGTCGCTCATCCTGATGCGATTGGTTTCGCTGGGGATATCGGGTCGTGGATAGGACGCGACCCCACCGCCACTGTGCGCCGCGAGTTAGCGAAATGGGCAGCCGCCAGTCTCGCCACCAGCCTGTTGGCCGGGAATCAACACGTGCTCGCCCGCAACCTCATCCACGTGTGGGCGCCCACCCTTGACGACCCCACTATCGAGGATCCCCACATCGACGAGTCTGAACCCGCCGCATGAACCACACCAACACCATCTTGACCATCCTCACCGGCGCCGCGCTGATCGCCGTCACCATTGAGGCGGTCGCCATTGTGTACGGGCTGTGGGCGGCCCTGAGGTTACTCACCGGGCTGATCGCAGTCGCGGTCGGCGAATAGTCACCATCGAAGGAAGACATCATGACACAGTTCGATGATGGGCGTCGCGTGTGGACTATTCTGCGCGGACATGGCGTGTCTGAAGGTGTGTGTGCCGGGATCCTCGGCAACATGCAAGCCGAGTCAGGAATCATTCCTGACAGGGACGAGATCGGTGGCGGTGGCGGCTACGGCCTGGTCCAATGGACCCCTAAGTCGAAACTCACCAGTTGGGCTGCCCAGAATGGGCTTGACCACACCAGCATAGACACCCAATGTGCCCGCATCATATGGGAAGCCGACCATGCCCAGCAGTTCTACATGCCCGGTTGGACCTTCCACTCCTGGCTGGCATCCGATCGTAGTCCCGAACAAGCCGCCGATGATTTCGTGCGCTTCTACGAACGCCCGGCGGTCATCAACTCGAGTGTGCGTCAACGCTTCGCCCGGGCGTGGTACAACCAACTCGCAGGCATCGACCTCACCCGCCCCACCGGATCCGACACCGACCTGGCCATCCGGGTCCTCGACGGCGCCTATGGTGACGGTGACACCCGCCGAACCAACCTCGGTGACCGCTACGACCAGGTCCAGACCATCGTCAACCACTGGTGCGAGCTGGCTGCCCGAGTGTGGGCAGGAGACTATGGTGACGGTAATCAACGTGTGGCTGCTCTCGGCCCGGACTACGACGGGGTCCAACACGCTGTCAACCTCGGCATCGGACAAGCCACCCCACCGACAACCACCCCCACCTACACCGTCCAGTCGGGCGACAACCTCTCCTCGATCGCCGCCCACTACGGCACCACCTGGCAGACCCTCGCTGCCATCAACGGTCTGACCAACCCCGACCTCATCCACCCCGGCGACATCCTGAGGATCGGGTGAGTGGGATGTGGACCATTGAATTCTGGAAGGCCGCCGGGGAACGAGCCATCAAGACCGCTGCCCAATCCGCAGCTTCCGCGCTCGCTTCCGCGGGCGTCGGCACGCTGATCGGACTGGATTGGCGGGCCGTGGCGTCCATGTCCGGATTCGGTGCTCTCACCTCCATTCTGACCAGCATCGCCTCCGGTGCCGTCACCGGTGGAGACACGTCGCTGACTGGGGCTGAGACACTCGCACCGCGCCACCTAGCCACCGGCTCGGACAGTCAGTAGAGGACATCGGCATGGAATGGTGGGTGACACTCCTGGTGGGCGCAGTCCCGGCGATCTTCGCCAGCCTCGTCACCTGGCGTGTCGCCAACCAATCCCACAAAACAGCCGAGTCGCAAACCAGAGTCAACGAGTTCGATGGCATCATCACCGGGCTGAAGGTGCTGACTGAGCGACTCCAAGAACGCGTGGCTGAACTCGACGACAGGGTGACAGAACTCGAAGACAAACGCCGCACCGACGCTCTGACCATGCGCGGCATGGGCGACCACATCGACCGACTCGAACGCCACATCTGGGCCAGCAAAGGCCCGCCCCCACCACCACGCCCACCAGGACTCTGACTTCATGACAGTGGCCCCACCAATCCGGTGGGGCCACTGAGTTGTCTCTGGGCTGCGATCAAGCGTTAACAAGTTGCTGGGATGCATCTTCCGCGAAGTTGGTCAGGAATTCCTTCCACTCGCTCATAGTCCTCGCTGGATCGAAGTAGTTTCGATGGGTGACCTTAATTGTGTCGAGCGAATCCGACCCAACAAGCACAATATCCATGGCGGGGTCATCGCGGTACTTGGACTCTAGTGCTGAGTATTCGCGAACGGCGGCATCTGCGTCGGTACCAAATTCAATTGTCTCGATGAGATACCCCCGCTTGTGGTCATAGACCAACAGGAAGTGCTGAATTGGCGTCTTCATGATTCCTCCCAAAATGCCTCTTCCATGAGTTGACTGTACTCCATCACCAAAGTACCTGGGACGGGCTCGTTACGCTCGCGGTACACCAAAAGCCGGGGGTAGCACTCCAGAAAGCACTGCATGGGGGCATCGCCATCCATCTTGTAGTTGATCCCCCGAGCCGCAGAAATGTCTTCAACGGTAGTTGCCCATACGTGCATCCACTTGGTTCGCACCTGTATTTCGATTCGTCGCGGCGGTCGCCCATAGTCGACAATGAGATGAACTCCACGATATCCAGAAGAGCGCGGCTGTGCAATATAGTCCGACTCGCGATGAATTGGCCGGACTGTTTTGAAGTGGTGCACAAGCTGGTACACATCGTCAACAGATGGGACAACAACTCGGCATCCACCGATATCCTGCATGCGGTCGAGAGATAGACGCGGCTCGCGTTCCAACTTGTCGAGAATAGTCTGCATCCGCTTCAAACGCTGGGTCACCTGTCCGTCGAGCTTAAGGGTCCTCACCATTGAGCGTAGCCCATTGTTAGCCGTCACCAGAGGACGCTTGAACAGATTCCGGTAAGAGTCGATGAGATCCACTGCATCACGGAGGGCAGAGAGACCATCTGAACCGCCGCGGGATGCCTTCCGCACTACTTCCCCGGCCTTCCTCACCTGATTCGCAGACACCTGTCGCGACGATGCAGTCATTGATACTCCTACTCTTACCTGCAAGCACAGTAGCAGTGACACCGCGTCACTTGGTCCCACTCGGTCTAGGTACGCGTTGCTCAAGGGGAAAGTGGCCAACCTCACCCCCAACACCGAAAACAACGCCATCCAAGCCCGCCGCGCCATTCCCAGCGAGGATGACATTGCGGACACATGAGGGGTCCGGGATAACCGCAAGGGCGCCTCACCTCCCAGTCACGGGAGGTGAGGCGCCCTTTCTGTGTTTGATCAGTCGATGCTTGTCGGGATCATGTCAGAGACCCGATCCATCACCTCGGCGAGGTGGGAATGCACCACCTCCTGATAGCGCATCGCCATCGCAGGGTCCGTATGGCCAGCTAATACCTGCAACTCCCGAAGCGTCGCCCCAGCGATGCCGGCGTTCGTCAACGCCACATGCCGCAAGTCATGGAACGTGATCCCCGGATCCCAATCAGGCAAAGCTGGACGACCCACCTTGCCCCGAACCCTCTCCCGCTCCTCATCTGGCGCCAACGCCCGAATCGCAGCCGAACGAAATGCCCGGTTCCATCGCCCATCATGAACAGTTCCACCCTCAGCGCTCGAGATCAACAAGGATTCTGGACCCTCCTCGACCCACAACGCCAAATGAGCTTCCATGGCCGGGCGCAGAGAGACAGGGATCGGAACCGTCCGACACCCAGCCTCAGTCTTCGGCTCCCCAATCACAAGTTCGGCGCCGGCACGCGAGACAGCCCGATCCACACGCAACTTGCCAGCCTTCATGTCAATGTCCTTGCGGCGCAGCTCCCGCACTTCACCCGAACGCAGCCCGCACCAGGCGGCCAACAGGACACCGATCCTCCACTTGGGTGGCATAGCGTCAGCGATCACCTGAACCTGTGCCGGCGTCGGCGGTTCAAAACTTTTCTCCCGACTTGGCTTGCCTGCACCCTTGATCGTACATGGGTTCTCCTTCGCCAAACCCTCATCAATAGCGGCCCCCATAATGGTGTGCAACAGACTATAGGCCTGATGATCCGCGCGAGTCTTCGCTGTCGTCGCCCACCACCTCGCCACCGTCTGACGATCCAACCGATCCAATCGTGCCATACCGACACCGGGAAGAATCCGCAGTCGCAGCAGCCGCTCATAGAGGACTCTGGTCGACGGGCGAATCTCATTGGCCTCCAGCCAGGTCGTCGCGTAGTCCCCGACAGTCAACCCGTCGAGCTGCTTTCGCTTCGCCCCCTCCCGATCCAACGGCGGTTCCCACTCCCCGGGCTCAGCCAACTCCATCCGGCGGTACTCCTCATTCAGCCACCGCTCTGCGTCGGTTTTTCGCTGATACGTCATCGGCGCCGTGTGCCGAAGCGCATCCGGGCCAATGAACGAGGCCTGGAAGCGCTTCGACGGGAGCTGACGGATCTGCCCGAACGACCTCCGTTGTCTAGCCACTGTTACTCCTTCGTGAGAATCATTACTGCACGCCCCACAATTCGTGCAGTAATCGTGCAGTAAGGCCGCATAAATCAGCATACTCCAGCACCCCACAGTGGGTAGGTCTAGCTATGAATACCCTTGTGAAAAAGAAAAAGCCCGATCCGAAGATCGGGGCCAAAATGTGTCCGAGAGAGGACTTGAACCTCCATGCCCTATATCGGGCACTAGCACCTCAAGCTAGCGCGTCTACCTATTCCGCCACCCGGACGTGGTGTGAATTCCAGAGGGCAACTATACCAAGACTGCAGGGGCTTCGCGACCGGCCGACCACGCGCTCATTCCCAACAGAGGCACTTCGCCAGCAGCAGGCGGAGCGGCTCTCGTTTTTGTCGTACCTATGTTCTACTGTGTTCCCCATGAACGAGACTATGACGACATGCGCCGGTCGCGCGACGGTGGAATATGAGAGAATGGCGGGGTTCACTTGACGTATGAAGGATTGCTGTGGCCTACTCTCCTGGTTCGACCGATCCTTCGGCCATACGCAACTTTTCGATCATCGCCCACATCGACCACGGCAAGTCGACCTTGGCGGATCGCATGCTCCAGTTGACCGGTGTGGTCGACGACCGAACCATGCGGGCACAGTACCTCGACCGGATGGATATTGAGCGTGAGCGGGGGATCACGATCAAGTCTCAGGCGGTGCGGCTGCCCTGGCAGGTCGGGGGCGAGGAATACGTTCTTAATATGATCGACACTCCAGGCCACGTCGACTTCACCTATGAGGTGTCCCGATCGTTGGCGGCGTGCGAGGGAGCGGTTCTGTTGGTCGACGCGGCTCAGGGGATCGAGGCTCAGACGCTGGCGAACCTCTATTTGGCGCTTGAGGCCGATCTGACGATCATTCCGGTGCTGAACAAGATTGACCTGCCCGGCGCCTACCCCGAGAAGTATGCTGCCGAGTTGGCCCATGTCATCGGATGCGATGTGTCAGACGTGCTGCGGGTTTCGGCGAAGACCGGTGACGGGGTGGAGCAGCTCCTCAACGAGATCGTCCGCCAGGTGCCACCGCCCCAAGGGGATGCTGACGCTCCGGCGCGGGCCCTGATCTTCGACTCCGTTTATGACGCCTACCGCGGCGTGGTGACCTATGTCCGTGTCGTCGACGGTGAGCTCAACCACCGCGAACGCATCCTGATGATGAGCACCAAGGCGACCCACGAGGTGCTGGAGGTCGGGGTCATCTCACCGGAGCCGGTCAAAGCGGATGCGCTTGGTGTCGGCGAGGTCGGTTATCTCATCACCGGCGTGAAAGACGTGCGTCAGTCGCGGGTCGGCGACACGGTGACGTCGGCTGGGCGTCCAGCCGGGGAACCCTTGGCGGGCTACCGTCACCCCAAGCCAATGGTGTATTCCGGCTTGTACCCGCTGGAGGGCAACGACTTCCCCGAATTGCGTGAGGCCCTCGACAAACTCCAGCTCAACGACGCCGCCCTGGTGTACGAACCGGAGACGTCGGCCGCGCTCGGCTTCGGTTTCCGCGTCGGCTTCTTGGGCCTGCTCCACATGGAGATCATCCGGGAACGCTTGGAACGCGAGTTCAGTCTCGACATCATCTCCACGGCGCCGTCGGTGGTCTACCGCGTCATCACCGAAGACAACGTCGAACATATCGTCACCAATCCATCGGAGTTTCCGACCGGCAAGGTGGCACAGGTTTTTGAGCCGATCGTCAAAGCGTCCGTGCTCGCTCCGGCCGAGTACATCGGCACTCTGATGGAGTTGTGTCAGCAGCGCCGCGGGATCCAAACCGGCATGGAGTACCTCTCCGAAGACCGAGTCGAACTGCATTACACCTTGCCCTTGGCAGAAATCGTGTTCGACTTCTTCGACGCCCTGAAGTCGCGCACCAAGGGCTACGCCTCCCTCGACTATGAGGACGCGGGTGAGCAAGAGGCCGATCTCGTCAAGGTCGACATCCTTCTCAACAGCGAGCCTGTCGACGCTTTCTCGGCCATCGTCCACAAGGATCGGGCTTATGCCTACGGCGTGGACATCGCCACGCGCCTGCGCAAACTCATTCCCCGTCAGCAGTTCGAAGTTCCGATCCAAGCCGCCATCGGCACCCGAGTCATCGCCCGCGAGACCATCCGAGCCGTGCGCAAAGACGTTCTCGCCAAGTGTTACGGCGGCGACATCACTCGTAAGCGCAAGTTGCTTGAGAAGCAGAAAGAGGGCAAGAAGCGCATGAAGATGGTGGGACGCGTCGAGGTGCCTCAAGAAGCCTTCATCGCTGCCCTGGCGACGTCAGAGGTCGAGAAGAAGTGAGCTTGGCCTGCTCTCAGCCTGTGTCGCTCTATGTTCACATTCCCTGGTGCCGGGTGCGGTGCGGGTACTGTGATTTCAACACCTACGTCGCGGACACCTCCGATCCGGGGGTGACGTCGCCTTATGTCTGCGCGTTGCTGAGGGAGATGGACCTGGCGGCACGGCGGATTGGTCGGCGTCGGGTGGAGACGGTCTACTTCGGGGGAGGCACCCCAACGCTGATGCCGCTGGCGGATTACGCCCGTATCATGGCGGCAGTGCGAGACCGTTTCGACCTGAGTCCCGATGCGGAGGTGACGACGGAGGCGAATCCAGAGACGGTCGCCCCGGATGTGCTGGAGGGCTTGAGGAATTGCGGGATCAACCGCTTGTCGATGGGGATGCAGTCGGCGGCGCCTCACGTGTTGGCGACTCTGGACCGAGCACACACTCCGGGCCGAGTGACCCAGGCGGTGGCCTGGGCGCGGACGGCTGGCTTCGAAGATGTGTCCTTGGACCTCATCTACGGCACACCGGGTGAGTCCATGGCGGATTGGGGCCAGTCGGTCGACGCTGCCCTGGCCCTGGAGCCAGATCACTTGTCGGCCTACTCGCTGATCGTCGAGGAGGGCACGCCGATGGCTCGACGCATGGCGGCCGGGCAACTACCCTACCCCGATGAGGACGATCTCGCCGACAAGTATCTGGTCGCAGATGAGCGATTCGCGGCGGCCGGGCTGGAATGGTACGAGGTCAGCAACTGGGCGCGCCCTGGGCACGAGTGTCGGCACAACATGGTGTATTGGCGCGGTGGCGACTGGTGGGGACTGGGCGCGGGGGCGCATTCGCACCTCGCTGGTCGGCGTTGGTGGAACCACCGTCGTCCTCTGACCTATGAAGCGGCCCTGGAAGGCGGGCAGTCCCCGGCGGCGGGGAGCGAGCATCCGACCGCTGAACAAACCAGAGTTGAGATGATCATGCTGGGTATTCGGTTGTCGGAGGGGTTCGACGCCGCACTGCTGACGTCAACCGAAACCGCGCGCGTCGAAGCCTATGTCGCCGCTGGCCAGATGAGACGCCGAGGCGACCGCCTCATCTGCGCAAAGCAAGGGCGGCTCCTCGCCGACGGAATTGTGCGGGAGATCCTTGACTGAGGCTGGGTCGATCGGTGCGTCGGCGAAGTGGTCAGCGTTCCTTGAAATACCTGAAAAGATGCCGTTCTCTGGCGAAGAACGTCCCCAAAACCGCGCCTAGGAACGACGCCACGCCGCCGCAGATGATTCCGCGTCCTGCGATGAGAAGAGTCGGGAAGAAGTCAATACTCTCATGAAGTCGAAGGACCAGCCACAGACAGTCGCCTGCGATCAACATGGCCAGTAGTGTCCAGATGAGGGCTTCGATCGCCACTGTCAGGCCTAGTCCGAGGCGAGTCTGTCCGACGTGAAGACTGCTAGCGAACTCTAGACGCCGGGTTCGCGAACTCACGGCGCCGATGGCGAGGCCGACGAGCATGCAGGCGTAGACGCTGACTGCAGTCAGACGACTGTCGAGGAGGCTGACCGCGTCCAAGCGCCGCCCGAGCGTCGCATTGACCTGGGCTGCTTGCACTGGCTCACTACTTGAGGTGACGTCTATTGTCGACAGGAGCAGAGCTTTTACATCATCATGCTGAGGCCATGACCGGGCCCAGCACTCGTCGAACGGATGGGATTGTGACTGGGTGGGGACCAATGCCGCGTAACGGAATCGGGCGTCTCGACCGTCCGAGGGCCACTCGAACACCCCCGCCAAGCGTAGGTCGCCCGACTCGGTTTGGATGGACTCTCCCACATTGAGGCCCAAGGCCGCCGCTTGTTCTGTGGTCATCCACACGCCCGGCTCTTGTGTATCGGCGATCCCGAGCACGGCCCCGAGTCCGGTAGTGACGGCGTAAGTTTGGATGGGCGTGTCAGGCGCGGCGGGCATGGTGAGGTAGTCGCGCTTGGCCACTGCGCCCGCGAACTGGATCGAAGCGACTTCTGTGAGGCGGTCGCAGGCCCTCCCATCCACCAGTCCTTCTGTTTGGGTGACCAGTATGTCTGCTCCAGCGCTGCGAAACCGAGTCACTTGGTGCTCTATCGCGGCGACTTGAAGGCCGTCCGCCAAGCTGAGGGCGGCGAGGCAAATGGCCAGTGTCAGGCACCACTGGACAGCCCGACTGGTCCCACTTGCTGTGTCACGCAGAGCCTCGGTGAGTATGCTGATCACTCTCATCAAAGGTCCTCGGTTTAGTGGGGGGCGAAAGAGGTTGCGGCGTCTTGGTTGGAGACGTGGTCGGCAAGATCGACGATGTGAGTGCAGGTGGCTCGGGCGGCGGCGTCGTGGGTGGCGATCACTACCATGAGTCCATGCTCGGCCAAGAGATGGAGAGTCTCGGTGACAGTCGCCGCAGTCGACGTGTCCAACTGAGCGGTCGGCTCATCGACGAGAAGAAGATCGGGCGACTGGCACACGGCGCGAGCCAACATGAGTCGCTGAGCCTCGCCTCCAGACAGAGCGGAGAATGATCGCTGAGCCACTTCTATGAGGCGGAAGTCTTCCATAACCTTCAGTGCTTTTGTCTCGGCATCGGGCCGGCGCATGCCGCGAGTGAGGAGGGGATAGACCACGTGGTCGAGGGCGGATCGTGCGGCCACCCCATGGGGATTCTGGAAGACCCAGCCGATCCGATTCACGTACGAATAGGCAATGGCTCCGTGCCAGGGTTTTTCCCACTTCGCGAGAATTGAAAGCAAAGTAGATTTTCCAGAACCGGACGGTCCGCACAGGCCGAGAACTGTGCCTGGAGCCAATGCGAAAGAGACGTTGGAGAACAGCACGTTGGTTCCCGGAAACCTGTGGGCCAAGCCGGTGGCCGTCACTGAGGGTGGGCTTGAGGCTGACATTAGCAGCTGCTCTGCGTCAAGGCTGGCCCGATGTCCACACTCGATGGTTGCGGGCGGGCTTCACCAACTGGGATGACAAGGGTTCCTTTGAGGTCCGAGGCGACGACAGTGACGGGTATCGGTTCACCCAGGGACTGGATGCACCCGCTTCCATCTCGCACGGAGTAGACGGCGGCTGGCGGGACTCGGAGTGTGGTGACGGGGGTCTCCAGCCGCACCTTCACTGGTGTGCTGGTAGGGGTTTCAGAAGTGCGGATGGCAGCATAGTCGGCGGATGTCTGGACGGCGGCGATGAAGGCTGGATCTGACACCGTCCCGTCGGCGGCGATCGGCGCACTCGCGTCACCCCACTGCATGATCATGGGGCCGACATCGAGTGCTAGACGGGAGGGGTCGTCCGCAGTGATGCTGGACAAAGTGCCTCCGACCTCAGCGATAGGCTCGTCGGGTTTGACCGAGGCTCCCAGCTTCGCCGTGACTGTGCTCGCGCTGACGTCTTGGGTTGGGAGCCACAGGATTTGGGCGAGCGGGAGGTCGGTGCCCTTCGACGAGTCTCCCGCTGCCTTGCGTAGTGCGGCGACGGCCTGGGCCGCCTGCGCGCCGTATTGTTCTGAAGGGCTGGCTAGGGGATATCCAAGTCGAGCGAGTTCGTTCTCCAGAGCCAAGACGTCGGCCCCCTCGTCCCCCTGCTTGAGGTCACGGTAGAGCGGGGTCGTGGTGTGCAGTGCGATCACTGGTACGGAGTCGACAGACAAGACCACTGAGCCAGAGGAGATGATTGAGCCTGCGGCCAGTGAGATCGCGGTGACGGTTCCAGATGTGTTGACGCTCAGCGGCACAACCGCTGACACGTGGAGTGTGGCCGCCACCTCCTTGGCTCCGTCATACACTTGCTCATTGACTGGGGCCGAGGTCAAGGGGCTGGCCGATTCCAGTCCCGACGGTGTGGGAACGGGCATGAGAAACGCAGAAACCCCCACGCCAAGGGCTAGTGCGACCAGACAGAGCAGGATGACAGTGGGCGCGGCGGCTTTTTTGCGCATCGAAGGTCACTTCTGGTTCAGGTCGACAGGGGCGTAGTCTGGCACCGTCTCTTGACAAACCTGCTCAGCTGCGGCGACTTCAGCCGACGGTGTGTCATTCGCGGACACCACCCCATTGTCTGGCATGGGCATCATCACTTCTCCGTTTGGTCCGACCGTGGCGTCAATGCCATGTTCGACCAGGCACTGGATGTAGGCGGTTGTGGCGGCGTCAGCCTGTCCGCCTGTTCCGGAGTTCTCCTGCGTTATGGATACTCCCGTTTGGCTGGCGGCGGATGTGGAGTCATCGGGTGTCTCGCCTGATTGGCACGCGGCCAAACTCATCAGCGCCAGCACCGCCACGAGGAATGCGTGACCTGGTGACACTTGTTTCATATGGTCATCCTTCTTTCCCCGCGTAGGCGAAGCCTGCGCTAGCCATACACTGTTTCACTTGTGGATCGGTCGGATCGATAGCTGTGTTTGTGAAGCCGGCGGCGAAGTCTTTCTCGAACTGCTCCGGGGTGTAGTCGACAGTTGCTTTGCCGGAGCGGATGAGGCATTCGACCGCCAACTCGCGAGAGTCGGCGAGCAGGCCGGGGTTATTGAGTTGGTCGTTGTAGAGGGCTTCAATTCGCATGACGGTCCCGTCGGCGCAGTTGGTTCCTTGCTCCATGTATGCCTCGACACCTGACTGCTCTCCCGTGTTGACCTTCTGTGGGGGAGTGAGTTGGTAGATGCCGTCGGGGCGCTTTTCGTAAGTCTCAACGTACCCGGCGTCCACCATGCAGGATATATAGCGACGGAAACCTTCTTCATAGTCCTCTTGCGTGATTCCCCCAGTCTCTATCGCTCGTGTGATCACCTCTCGCTCAAAGTCAGACAAATTAGGGTTGTCGAGATAGTCTCGGAAGAGGGCTCTCAGGCTTGAGGCGAGGACCGAGTTAGTCGGCGAGGACTCTGCTTGCGGTTGTGCCGAGCAGCCACTGGTCATCAACGAGCCGCTGACTCCGAGGATAAAAGCAGTCATCCACAAGAAGGTCTTTTTCATAGTCTCTCCCTAGGTGTCGCGACGACTCAGGCTAAGTCAGAACGGTTACGACAAGTGAGTGATATTAGGACAGTTGGTCGATAATGTGTCTCTGGTGAGCTTGTTTCTGCCGAAGCGGCTGTCTCGGCAGAAACAAGCCCTTTGAGCGGGCCTTCCCCAGGGGGCAATAGCTGCCTACGCGCTAGCGTCTGAGTGATGAGTTGGGTGATCTGTGCGCCTCCCACTTTGGCATCGATGTCCAGTTCATCTACGACATTCGGGACCGACGTCCCGTCTCACTCGACATCCTTGTGGCGACGCGGTACCAATCATTGGTCCCCTGAGGAGTGCGACACGCCCCTCAGTACCTGAACGCTGTGGACGCTCCATAGATTGGCGACGTACCAGCGTCCGCGTTCGCCGACGAGGATCGGGTGGTCCATTCCGTCTGTGCGACGAGTGCGCCGTGCCGGGCATAGGATCGGCCATGCGTTCCACTCCAGGTGCTGGTGGAAGCGTAGGAGTAGTCCCTGCCAGCGTGGATGTAACCGGACCCCCCCGCATGCGCGATTGAGGTGCCAGACACGCCGATGCCGATGGCGACGACAGCTGCCACCAGCGCCTTCTTGGCCTTGTTCATTTGTGCTCCTTACTTTGAGCTTGTTGTTGGGTTACTTTCGTGGAGCACTCTCAAGACTCCCTAGGGTTCACGCCGAGTCTTGTCATGCTCTGCACTTACGAGTGACTTTGCCCTCGTTGGAGTATTTCAAGTCAATTGCAATGTGAAAATTAAACAGGATAATCAATGGATATATGAATCGAAGCCAAGTGTTGCCACGACGTTGTTTTCTCAGCCGGTGAAACACATAGTCAAGAAGTGATTAACTAGAAGGTTGAGTCGAGAAGCGCGACTGGCTCCCGGATTTGTCGGACCGACCCACTATCCTGAATGGCATGTCGAAGGACTCGAAGGGCAGCGGGAGGTCGCGTGACGCACAGCCAGGCGTCGCTGGTCAGCGCGGGCGCGCGCCGAAGAAGCGGTGGTGGCTGCGTCGACTCGTCGTCAGCCTCGCCGTGGTGATCGTCCTGGTGGGGGCATCCCCCTTCGCCGCAGTCGGACTTGCCAGTGCCGGCCGTCTCACGACGGTGGACGCAGTCGCATCTCACGATGTCGCCATCGTTTTCGGCGCCGGGTTGGACAATGGCGAGCCTTCACCCTATCTGGCCGCGCGTTTGGAGGTCGCCCGAGCCTTGTATGAGGCGGGCAAGGCCAAGGTCATTCTGGTGTCGGGTGACAACCTCAGTGACTATCACAACGAGCCAGCGGCGATGACGACCTGGTTGGTCGACCATGGGGTGCCGAAGGACAGGATCGTGCAGGATTATGCGGGGGAGGACACATACAGCACCTGTGCGCGGGCCCTTCGCGTCTTCGGTGTTGACAAGGCGATACTCGTGTCTCAGACCTATCACCTGCCGCGGGCTGTGGCGACCTGTCGCCTGCTCGGAGTCGATGCCGTGGGTGTTGGCGATGAGACGATGAAAGCCGCCTACTCCGGTTCGTGGCGGCGCTACCAACTGCGTGAGCTACCTGCCGATGTCAACATGGCTTATGAAGTGGTGACCAACCGTCAACCCGTCCTCGGCCCGCGCGAATCCGGTGTTGATCAGGCCTTGGGGCGTTTTCGGTGGGCAAGCGGTGACCGTGCGGGGGCTTCGGCTACTGGTCTTGGTTGGCGGTGGGCATGGTGCGCCGGATGCCTTTCTTGTCTGAGCCTTCGCGGTGCACCAGACCCTTGTCTTTCAGCGCCCCGAGTCGGGCGGCTATGGTTCTCCGGCTCCCCCTAGACGCTGAGCCATAGCCATCTGGGTCGTTTCGGGGTTCTCTGATATGAGGCGGAGGATATCAGCTTCACCTTCTGTCACGTTCTCTGTCACCTTTACTGTAACCCCTCAGGTGACAGATCGACCGAGCGGAATTACTGTGGTGCACACGTCGCCCTCGATCAACTGGGGGTCTTGCCCGGAGTAAAGGCGGGTGTAGCGGTAGAGGTTGCGTACTCCGGAGTCGAGGGTGTCGGCCAGTGTGGCGTTGACGAAGAATGACGCGATTGGCGGGTTTTTCGGGTCGGGTTTGAGGTTGCCTGGATCAATCGGGCCGGGCCGCAGGTGCCGGTTCCAGTTTTCCGTCACTAAACGGTCTTGTTCAATCGTCAAGCTGGCGGGCATGGGGGAGGCGAACTCTTGATGTGACATCGGGTTCGAGACGACCTCGAACCCGATATGGTCCCGCAGCCCGGCCATGTTGATGCCTTGGGCACCTGAGATTGGGTCGTGTTCCCGCGGTCCGGTGCTGCGCAGAATGTCCCAGTCTTCCATCGTGGCCCACGGATGGCCGGGTCGTTTGTTCACCGCGCCTTGACGTACTGTCGGCATCAACTCGGCCAGCCGAAGCTCGGATAGGTCAGCAAACGGAAGCACACGTCGTTCGGTGTGCTGGGATGATTTGCGTTGATACAAGGCCGCCATCAAATGTGCGTTGTTAGTGATGTTCACATCGCCGTCCTCGGCACGGTCGAAAGTGCGGGATTTGAACCGTACCGGCTGGCAATGGGGTGGCATATACACACTCAACACCAGCTTCCCGCCGACCTTGACCTCTTCCAGGGCCAGGCTGAGTGGCGGGAACATGGTTTCGGGGTTACTGATCCGGTTAGCGAAGTTACGCCGCTAACCCTCCGCAGCGTCCGGGTTGATGCCGGTGATACTGCCATCATCAGCGACACCGATCAGAACATATCCGCCATAGCGGTTGGAGAACGCCGAAACCGTGTCGAACAAGGAATCACCCAACATCCCAGCAGACAAAGGCTTGAACTCAACCGTCAGACTCTCCCCACCAGCAATCAACTCGCTGACCTTCTCCGCAAGCACCCGCGCACCTCCCCTCGGCCATCCTGCGAAACAGGGTACCAGTCTATCGGCGTCACGAATGGGCCCTGGATGGGCCGTCGCTGAAGCCCTGTATCCTCATGTCCGTGACTGATCGCTACTCATCTGACGTCCTTTCCGCAGGTTGGCGCAAGGCCGGTCGACCGCAGACCAAGCCAGTGTCGCTGGAGATCGACATGGTGGTCGAGGATCCGGCCAGTGGCTTTTGCGGGGCGGTCGTCATGTGGGAGAACGGTCTGGTGGTCTTGGAGGATCGACACGGCAAGCGTCGCAGCTTTCCACTCGGCCCAGGCTTCCTCCTCGATGGCCAGCCGGTGGAGCTGACCCCGCCAAAACGGGCTGTCAAACAAGCGGGGCACACCGCCTCGGGCTCACGGGTGGCCCCGCAGGCTTCCGCCAAGGTCGCGCATGCTTCCCGCATCTGGGTGGAGGGCATCCATGACGCCGAGTTGATTGAGAAGGTCTGGGGTGACGATCTGCGATACCTCGGGGTGGTCGTCGAACCGCTCGGCGGGGTCGATCATCTG
>JAITVA010000266.1 GCA_031286045.1 Propionibacteriaceae bacterium
GCTGTCGGTTCGCCAACCGCTGCCCACTGTTTCAAACTCTCACTGCTGACCAACGTGGAATCTGTCTCCATCAGACCCCAGTGTTGTCCAGTGGTGACGGCGGCGACCATATGGCCGCCTGCCATTATCGGTGAGCACGCCCCCCGAACCCTGAGGCGATCCCCTCGCGTCACTCACCGGTTTTCACGTCACTTATGAAAGGAAGCGACTATGAAGAAACGTGCGTTAGCTATAGCTGCAGGCACGGTCGCATTGGCACTCGGTTTGAGTGCTTGCGCGAGCACTCCGACGACCAGCGACTCCTCCTCAGGAGCCGCCGGCGGCGTCGACTTTTCAAAGTTCAGCAGCATCAACGCTCAGCCCTACTCTGCCTTGAAAGACGGCGGTTCCTTGAACCTGTCCATCGGTGATTTCACCGCGCAGCTCAACAGGGCCCATACCGACACTTCGACCGACACATCCATGATGTGGTTCTTGTACAACCCCGAGGTGATCAAATTCACCCCCGAGGGCGAGCTCAAGCCCAACCCCAACTACCTCACCTCCGTCAAGGACACCGAGGTGGACGGCAACACAGTCGTGACCTATGAGATCAACCCCAAGGCCGTCTTCAACGACGGCACCCCGATCGATGTCGCCGCCTTCAAGCACACCTGGCAGCTCAACAACGGCTCCAATCCAGATCTGAATGTGGGCTCGACCGATGGCTGGAACCAGATCACGTCGGTGGAGGCTGGCAAGGACGACCACGAGGCTGTTGTGACCTTCGATGGGGCCTGGCCCTGGTGGGGCGGGGTCTTCAACTTCTTGCTGCACCCCGCCTGTGACACCGCTGAGTGCTTCAACACCGGCTATCTCGGTGACGACTTGGCCTCGGCCCACCCCGAGTGGGGCGCTGGTCCTTACAAGTTGCAGAGCTATGACCGCAACGCTGGAAACGCCGTCTTCGTCAAGAACGAGAAGTGGTGGGGCGAGCCAGGCAAGCTCGACCAGATCACTCTGACCCAGCGCGAGATGGAGGCTGACCTCAACGCCTTCTCGAATGGTGAGGCCGACTCGACCATCCGCTTCAGCGCCGCTGAGTCACTCAACAAGGTCAAGACCGTTCCTGGAACCCAGACCCGCGCCGGTGTCGCCGCAGGCACCTACATGCTTCAGTTGAACGTCAACTCGGGTGTTCTGAAGGACATCAACGTGCGTAAAGCCATCATGACCGCCGTCGATCCTCAGCAGATCACGGACGTCCGCTTCCAGGGCATGGGCTACACCGAGAAGCAGCCGGGTTCCCTGCTGCTCTTCACCTACCAGAAGGGCTATGAGGACAACTTCGCCAAGGTCGTCGCCAAGCCCGATCCTGCCGCCGCCAAGAAGATCCTCGAAGACGCTGGCTACGCCCTGGGTTCCGATGGTATCTACGCCAAAGACGGTCAGCCGATCCATGTGGCCTACACTTTGTTCGGCGACGGCGCGGCCAACAAGGCTCAGGCCCAGGTCATTCAGAGCCAGTTGAAGAGCATCGGCGTCGACATGGAGATCGTCCCCAAGGCGTCGGCCGACTTCTCGAGCGTCATGGCCAGTGGTGACTGGCAGATGAACTTCTCCGGTTTCTCCTCCAGTGATCCCTTCGGTGTGGCCTACACCTGCCAGATCTGGTGCTCCAAGGATGACCCGAACTACTCGGGTCTGAACAAGTCCGGCACCGGCACCAAGGCGCTCGATGAGAAGATCCACGCCATGGAGGCCCTGCAGACCGCTGACGAGCAGATCAAGGCCGCCAACGCCATCGAGGTCGAAGAGTTCGCTCAATACGGCCTGATGCCGGTGATGAACGGTCCGATCATGTTCCAGGTCAAGGAAGGCTTGGCCAACTTGGGCGCCGCCGGTTTCTCTGGCAACGGCAACCCCACCGGTGACTTCATCGAAAACATCGGCTGGGTCAAGTGACCAATCCAAGATGACGTCGGCGCGTCCTTCGCGCCACGCCTGGGGCTCCACCATTTCGGTGGGGCCCCTTTTTTGTTGGCTGGGGGTCCTACTGCTCGGCCAGGTGCTTGATGGTGTCGATGGGCAGCTGTGTCAGTTCGGCGATCTCGTCGTGGGGGAGGCCCTTGGCGATCATGCGTTTGGCGATTTGGTGTGTGCTTTCGGCCTTACCTTCGGCCTTACCTTCGGCAAGTCCCTGGGCTGTGCCTTCGGCTAATCCTTCGGCTAATCCTTCGGCGAGGCCTTGGGCGTGTCCTTCGGCGAGGCCTTTGGCTTTGTGGTAGGCCTCGGCTGAGAGGCGGTCGCGTTCGGCTTTGTCGTGTTGCCAGCGCAGGATTTGTTCGGTTTCTTCTTCGTTGAAGAAGTGGACTTTGGTGGCGGCCTGGGCGATGTCGGGACTGCTGGTGGCGATCATGTCCATCTCCTCTGGATCACGTGAATTGAGAAAGGATAGCCACTGCCATAGTAGCGTCTGATCGCAGGTTCTGGGAAGCTTCGGCAACTCCAACGTGTTGATTTCCAGCACATGGCCGAGAGAAAGCTCGCTGGCATCATCATTGAGGTGGAAACTGTGATGGTAGTGGTCATCGGATGGGAACAGAATGAAGTCTGTGATGGCGATGCAGATCACTTGGTTCACGGCGGTGTACTGGTCGCCGGTTCTGAGCTGGGAGGCGAGCATGCTTGCGGCGTAGTAGGCGAGTCGTTGGCGGAAACCTGGGTGATGGATGAGTTGGATCTCGACGTCGATGTCACGCCCACTGATGGTGCGCACCCGGACGTCGACCACGCTCTCTTTGTCACCGATGTGGGTCTTGCCCAGGTGTGTGTCCACCAGTGTGAGGGCCTCAAGGTCGTCAGCGGGGACGGTGAGGACACTGCTGAGAAAGGAGCGTAGTGGCGCTGGGTCTTTCGGATCTGCGAAGATGCGTTTGAACATTGCATCGGATCGTGGCGGGATGAACACGCTCATGGAAGCTCTTTCAGTCTCAAGCGAAGGACGCCGGATGGCGACTCCATACCCCATAACCATGTGGAGAAATCACCAAAACATGCGCGATACGCTTTAGCTGTGGATAACTATCTGAAGTGTCCCCAACCGGGGTAGAACCCTTGACAAGAGGAAGCCGCAGGCTATGCCCCTCAATGCCCGGTGCCCACCCCTCGCCACCAGGACGCCCGCGCTGGCAGCAAAACCTCCAAGGGGTCATCCGTATCATTGTCACGGGTAACCCTTCGAAACCCATGTCTGTCGGTGGGATTGTGTAGAGTTTCTGTTGGCGGCCGACCACGGTGGCTTTGAGAGAAAAGGAAATACCACATGCGTATGTTGATTATGGGCCCTCCAGGGGCTGGCAAGGGAACACAGGGGAAGAAGGTCGCCGAAGAGTTCGGTATTCCTGAGATTTCGACCGGCGCCATTTTCCGCTCCAATGTCGCCGAGAAGACGGAGTTGGGTAAGGTCGTCTCCGCCATCATGGAGAAGGGTGAGTTGGTTCCCGACTCTGTGACCGTCGACCTGGTGGCTGACCGTTTGGCTAAGCCAGACACCGCTCCTGGCTTCCTGCTCGATGGTTTCCCGCGCACCGTCCCACAGGCCGAGGCGCTCGACGGCATTCTGGCCAAGCTGGGCATCGCACTCGACGCGGTTCTGTCGCTGGTCGTCGATGGCGAGACGCTGGTTCAGCGGATGATGAAGCGGGCTGAGATCGAGGGCCGCGCCGACGACAACGAAGAGACCATTCGTCGTCGTTTCGAGGTCTACACCGCCGAGACTGAGCCGCTGTTGGCGCTCTACCGTGACCGTGGCCTCTTGGTTGAGGTCGACGGGTTGGGAGCGGTCGACGAGGTTCACGCTCGTATCGTGGCGGCGCTGAAGAAGTGAGACGACCCCGCGAAGTCATTGAGATTCTCTCCGATGACGAGCTGAAACTGATGCGTCAGGCCGGACTGGTCGTGGCTGAGGCCCTGACACGGATGACCGGTTCGGCCCGCGAGGGCATGACGACGAACGAGGTCGACGCCATCGGTGCGGAGGTTTTGGCTCGCCACGGCGCGACCTCGAACTTCTTGGGTTACGAGCCGGGGTATGGCATTCCGCCGTACCCCGCCGTCTCCTGCCTGTCGGTCAACAACGAGGTGGTGCATGGCATCCCCTCGGATCGGGTGCTGAAGAAGGGCGACCTGTTGTCGATTGATTTCGGCGCCATCGTCCAGGGTTACAACGGTGACGCCGCCAGGTCGGTCATCATCGGATCGGCGGATCCCGCTGTCGTGGCCCTGGCCCAGGCGACCGAGGCGTCCTTGTGGGCCGGGATCGGTGCGGCTCGTGTCGGTGGAACCATCGGGGAGATTTCGGCGGCGGTCGAGCGGTCGGTTCGTCGCAGTGGTCACTATGGCATCGTGCGCGATTTCACCGGTCATGGCATTGGCCACCACATGCACCAGCCACCGGATATACCCAACTACCGTTGTGGGCGAGGCGCCACAATCGCAAGGGGCATGTGCTTGGCGATCGAACCGATGGTGACCTTGGGCCGTGATCGTGTGGCGACGCTGGAGGACGAATGGACCGTGGTCACGGTCGACTCATCCGTGGCCGCCCACTGGGAGAACACCATCACAGTGACGTCCCACGGCTTGTGGGTCCTGACCGAAGAGGACGGTGGTGAGGCCATGCTCACCCGGCTGGGTCTGCCCTTCGGGCCTTTGGCCGACTAGGCTGCGCGCGCCGACCCATTGCGTCGGCCCGACGGCTATTGTGGTGGCCCTTCGTATTTGGTGTGGGGCTGCTCGCGTCTCAGCGCTTCTTGGCGAGGCTGGCTTCGGTGATGGGACGGAACAGCCAGGCGTCGACTGCTAGGAATGAGCGCTTGACGGCGGCCAACCACACGCCGCAAGCCGTCAGGCCGACATCGCGCAGGATCTCCCAGGGGTACTTTTTGATGGCCTCGGCCGGATCGATTGGTCCGCCGCCACCGAAGCAGCCGCAATCAATGGAGATGCCGCGCACCCATACACTGATGATGGCGATGATGAAGGCCAGCATCATCAGGGCCCCGAGCACCCCGGCCAGACGGGTGAACAACCCGATGACCAGGAGCAACCCGAGTCCGATCTCGGCGAAGGGCAGGGCGTATCCGACGACTTGGGCGACTTCGAAGGGCAGCATCTGGTAGGCGGTCGTAGCTTGGGCGGAGCCTGCCAGGTTGGTGACTTTTTGCGCGCCTGCGGCGATCAGGACGATCCCCAGGATCAGCCGGGCCGCCAGGCTGACCCAGTTCTTCCAGTCGCGGGCCTCGGTTGAGAGATTCATGGAACCATCGTAGCCTGCGACCGGCCTTCCGCAGGTCGCCAAGTCAGCAGCCCCCGCTCCACAGTGACGCCGCCTGGAGGTGGAACCACTGTGCGTCTCGGCATTGCTGGACTTGCGCTCCATCCTGACATGGCCCTGCCATCCAAAGGAAACTTTCCCGCCAGATCAGGATGCGCCACAAAATGCCTATTTCCAGATAGCTCACGTGCATATCATTGTTATGTCATCGACTATTCACAAAGGAGTTCATAGATATGCGTACCTCGTCGCGTCACCGCCTGCTGGTGGCACTCACGGCCGCTGGAGTGGTCGGCGCCACCTTGGCGCTTCCGGCCACCACCCATGCTGACTCTTTCCACTCGGTCAGCGGGCATTATCAGACTTTCACAGTGCCCGTGGCCGAGGTTCCCGGCGGAAAATGTGACGTCTCACCCGATGGCGGACTGGAACTCTATGGCAACATCGGCCCGGCGGGCACGTGGGCGGGCACCGCCATGGGCGCCTCCGGTGATGACTGTGTCGGCTCGTTCGGACCCATGGAGCCTGGACTCTACTACTATGAGTACGTCGCCACCCTGAG
>JAITVA010000011.1 GCA_031286045.1 Propionibacteriaceae bacterium
TGATGGTCAGTTCGGAATCGGTCACAACGGCTGCGGTGAGCAGGCTCATGGACTCGATCGGGTCCTCGGAGATGTCGTAGGCGACGTCGGCGTTGATGTCGTGGACGCCGTGGATGGTCAACGTGGTCGTCCCGATGCCTTCGATCGGCACCCCCAACTTGACTAGGAAGTCGCACAGGTCCTGGACCATGTAGTTGGGGCTGGCGTTGCGGATGATGGTCACGCCGGGGGTACGGGCGGCCGCCATGATGGCATTCTCCGTGACGGTGTCACCGCGCTCGATCAGTGTGAACTGACGGTCCATCTTGGAGGGGGGCACCACGTCAGCGTGGTAATAGCCGTCGGTGGCCTCAACCGACAAACCGAGGTGGCGCAGCGCCTGCAAATGAGGTTCGACGGTGCGGGTGCCCAGGTCACAGCCACCGGCGTAGGGCAGAGCGAAGGAGCTGAACCAGTGCATCAGGGGGCCCAAGAACATCAAAATGCTGCGGGTGCGACGCGCCGCCTCCAGGTTCATGCCGGCGAGGTTGAGTTTGGCCGGGGGAGTGATGGTCAAACTGGCCTGGTCCTCGCTCCAGCGGCAATCGACCCCGATGCTGACCAGGACCTCGACCAGTCGGTTGACCTCCTCGATACGGGCGATCCCGCGCAAGGTGGTGGTGCCTTGGTTGAGCAGGGAGGCGCACAGAGTTGAGACCGCGGCGTTCTTGCTTGACCGAGTCTCAATACTGCCGTGAAGACGGTGACCACCCTCGATGGAGAAGTTGATGGCGCCACTGCCAGGTGTGATGAGTTGGACTCCCAAGACGTCGGAGATCCGGCCCAGTGTGTCCAGGGACAGGTTTTGGTTGCCGGCCTCGATGCGCCCGATGGCGCTTTGCGAGGTGTTGAGCGCCTTGGCGAGTTCGACCTGGGTCATTCGACGGTTGGTACGGGCCTCGCGCACCAGTTGACCGATGGTTTGAGCGGATGTTGACATGCCGCCTAGTGTATCTCATGAATGAGATAAGCGTGGATGAAACACACCAAAGCACAAAGCTTCAGCACAATGGCGCTGTGGCTGGGCCGTGCGCTTCGAACTCCAGAACCGACCAGCCACCTGGACCCCTGGACGCTTGGACGCTTGGGCCGGCGTGGCTGATCCGTCAGTCGCCCAAACCGGTGCCGACCTTGCGAGCCGTGGCGATCCAGTCGTGGTCGGTCGGCACGAGCTTGACCTTGCCCGCCACCTCCTCGAGTGGCACGGCTTCGGTCCCCTGGCCACGCGCCGCCACCAAGACACCGAATTGGCCTTCCTGCACCAGATCGGCCGCCGCCGACCCCAGGCGGGTGGCAAGGAGACGGTCCTCGGCGCAGGGTGTGCCGCCGCGCTGGACGTATCCCAGGATGGTCACCCGGGTCTCCAAACCGGTGGCGGCCTCCAACTCGCGGGCCAGTCTGAAGGTGTGCTCTCGCTGGGAGTCTTCGACGTTGGCCAAATGGGCTTTGGCCGCGCGCAGCGCCTCCGGAGTTTTGGCGGCGCGGACCAGCAATCGGGCTGCCTGGTAGTCCGAGGCGTCCTTGGTGTCGCGCGCGCCTTCGGCCACGGCCACGACCGAGAAAGATGAGCCGCGAGCGATGCGGGCCTTGATGGTGGCGGTGATGGACTCGACGGTGTAGGGAATCTCGGGGAGCAAGATGATGTCGGCGCCACCGGCGATGCCTGCGCCCAAGCTCAGCCAACCGGCGCGGTGGCCCATGATCTCCGCCAAGATGATGCGGTGATGGCTGTGCGCGGTGCTGTGCAAACGATCGATCGCCTCAGTGGCGATCTCCATGGCGGTGGCGAAACCAAAGCTGGTGTCAGTACAGGCGATGTCATTGTCGATAGTCTTCGGCAGTGAGATGACATTGATACCGCCGTCCATCAACTGTTTGGCGTTCTTGGCTGTTCCGCCTCCGCCCAGCAGCACCAGAGCGTCGATGCCCAGCTTCTCCAAGTTCTCCACCACAGTCGGCACCATGTTGTGCGGTTCCCCGTCGATCATGTACTTCTGCACCTTGTCACGACTGGTTCCCAGCATTGTGCCACCAGTGGTCAGGATGCCTGACAGGGTTGACGAGTCCAAACTGACATAGCGATTCTCCACCAGCCCCGTGATGCCGTCGCGGAAGCCGATCAATTCCATGCCGTAATGGCCGATGATGGTCTTGCCGAAACCGCGTATGACCGCGTTGAGACCGGGGGCGTCGCCGCCGGCAGTCAGGATGCCCACCTTCTTGATCGCGCTTGACATCGCCGCTCCTTCCATCGTCTGTGAACCGAACCAGTGTTTCCGCTGCCCGGCTTAAGGGTCCCGCCGATAGATCATTGTCTCATCTGATGACCTGGGGATCAATCGTCGGTGGATGCGTGTTGGGGCGGTCGGTCGACCGGTAAAGTGTCAGCCATGACGCAGTACGACACGGTAGTGGTGGGGGGCGGACCGGCCGGCTATGCCGCTGCCATTCGTTGTGCTCAACTGGGGGCGAAGACGGCCATCATCGAACGCCATCACTGGGGCGGCAACAGCTTTCATCATGGGGGAGTGGTGATGGCGACTTTGCTGCGTCATGCCGACGTCGCCCGACTGTTGACTCGTGACAAAGAGACCTTTGGTATTCGTGGCGATGTGACCTGCGATTTCAGCGTGGCTGTCAGTCGGGCCCACGAGGTGTCCGGGCGCATGGTCAAAGGAGCCCACTTCTTGTTGCGGAAATACAAGGTGACCGAGTACCAAGGCGAGGCGACCTGTCTAGACGCCCATACTTTGAAGGTGGAATTCGCCAACGCAGCGGCTGAGTCCTTGACCTGTGACAACCTCATCATCGCCACCGGTGGCCTTCCTCGC
>JAITVA010000067.1 GCA_031286045.1 Propionibacteriaceae bacterium
CTGTCATGTGAACGCCGAGTCGGTCCATCGTCGACACACTCAAAGGCCAACTCAACCTCGACAACCCCCAGCAAACACACCCCACGAAGACACCCTGACACCCATCACCCCACCACACTCACATACGGGGTCACAACCACCAACGTAAAACCTGGGACACCCGAACCGACCCCACCATCACGACACCAAGCCACCCACCCAACCACACACCTTCCCCTCCCACCATGGGACCGAAACAGTCCAGAAGCAGCTCATCCGAAAATGACCCATCTTCAACTCCCACCGCAGGGTCGAACCGGCCGGTCCATAGCTGAGCAATCTATGGCTGTTCGTGGGTCGGTTGTCATTGTGAGTCATAGCCATGTCGCCTCAAGGGTACGAAATGGTGACATACTAATCCGACGGTTTGTAATTGGAGCTTGGAATCGATGTATCCCCTGTTCAGGGGAATTTGCTCGGTCCACCTACAAACGGCCCCATTAGTAACTGGAGCAAAGTATGAGTCAGGGACCCAAGAGCCTCATACTCTGCTCAGCTATGGACGGGCCGGGTCTGCTCTGCGGTGGGGTGACAGATGGGTAATCTTCGGATGAGGGTCATGGACATCAAAAGCGCCATGGACCTATGGTCGAGCACCTTCCCGTCGGTTCTGGCCCGGACCGTGGATGACGGCGACCGCTTTGGACGCCAGTGTCATGGCTTGTCCGGTTGCGTATGTGGCGCCACTCAGCAGGTCGGTGCCATTGGCGGGAGCGGTCAGGGTCACCGGGGCGTCGCTGTGATTGAGGATGAAAGTGAAGTCGTTGTCGATTGTGTGGCGGTGGGTGATCTCGATGCCCTGGGCCAGAGGCGATGCGCCGGTCGTGCGGTGGTCGATGCCCAGGGGCTGGGCGGATGGGCCGGCCAAGCCGTGGTGGTCGGCGACCTGACGAGCGATGGCATCCATGCCTGCCTCCGACAGCAATGTGGCGATGTAGACCACGGCGCCATCCCCGACGCGACGGCGGGTGACGGCTGGGGCGCCCACGTAATACTCCTGGCCGTACACCGCGATGGTGTCGGTCTCCAGGGGTGTCAGCACCTCCATGGCCAAGGATCCGACGCAGCTGACGCACCCGACACTGTCGCCACGCTCGCCAGGCTCGCCCCCACCGTCGCCCCTGTCAGCCTCGACGATCCCGGGACTCCCGACTGCCTCGCCGGCTGCAGGACGCTCGTTGCCACCGTGGCCCCTGTCAGCCTTGACCATCCCGCGACCCTCGCCGGCTTCGCCAGAGCTGACCGTCCTGCCTCCGACCGCTTCAGACCCGGCTGCGCCAACCTTCAGCCTGGCCAGTGGGGCGTCCTTTCCAGTGCTCGAATCACCCTGCGGCCAGACCGACAAGCCCACAAACTGCACCCCCACCTCGTACCCTGGCTCGGCGGCGTCGACCTCCTCGATCTGGATCCCGGCGAGTTCGGCCAGCACGCTGCCCGCATGACACAAGATAGCGTTGTCGGACTCATCGACGCGGCCCGACATCAGGCCGGTGACAACTGTTCCGCCACGCTGGGCGACAACCTGCAAGCGGTCGATGATATCACCTTTGATCATGTGCATCAGCGGAGCGAGCACGATGTCATACTTTGTCAGATTGGCATCCATGGGCACGACGTCGACATCGACACCCAGCTTCCAGAAGGCGCGGTAGTAGCTCAGAACCAGGTCCATGTACTTCAGGTGGCGGTTGACGCCGTCGGTCATCTCCCAAGCCCACCAGGAGTCCCAATCCCAAATCAGGGCGACGCGAGCAGGGGTGGTCGCACCGATGGTGAGATCAGCCAGATCGTGGAATTGTGCACCCAAGGCGGCAACTTCCCGGAAAGTGCGGGTGTCGGTCCGCCCCGAATGGTCGATGACCGCCCCGTGGTACTTCTCGCAGGCTCCCCGCGAAGCACGCATCTGGAAGAACAAGACCGCATCGGCGCCGTGGGCGACCGCCTGCCAACTCCACAGGCCCATCACGCCGGGCCGCTTGAGTGGGTTGACGTCGCGTGATGCTGTCCGACTGGGGGTCTGCTCCATCACCCAGAATGGCTGGCCCTTCTTCAGCCCGCGATTGAGATCATGGGTCAGGGCCATGCGGACTTCCGAGTGCATGTCGGGTGGGTAGTTGTCCCACGAGGCGAAGTCGAGGTGCTCTGACCAGCGGAAATAGTCGATGGGACGGAACAGCCCCATGAAGTTCGTCGTCACCGGGGTGTTGGCGTCGTGGCGTCTGATGGCCTCTTTCTCACCGAGGAAGCAGTCCAGCAGCGCATCGGTCATGAAACGTCGATAGTCGAGCGTGGTGCCTTGAAAGGCCGTGTAGTCCTCCCCTTTCCAGTGCTCTGACAAGGCATTAGGTGGCATGATCTGGGCCCAGTCGGTGTAGCTGTGCGACCAGAAGCTGGTGTTCCAGGCATCGTTCAGCCGGTCGAGGTCGCCGTAGCGTTCCCGCAGCCAGACCCGGAATCCGGCCGCGCAGGTCCGGCAGTAGCAGGCGCCGCCGTACTCGTTGCCGATGTGCCAGGCGATGATCGACTCGCGCCCGCCGTAGTGGATGGCCAACTGCTCAGCCAGTGCGACGGACCGCTCGCGAAAACTGGGCGAACTGGGGCAGGCGTTGTGGCGTTGCCCATAGACATGACAGCGTCCCTCGAAGTCAGTACGCAAAACATCGGGGTGGTTCAGTGGCAACCAGGGCGGCATGGCCCCGGTCGAGGTAGCCAAAACGATGTGACGGTCGGCCTGCTCGATCCGTCCGATGATCCGGTCGAGTTCGGTGAAGTTGTAGCTGCCCTCGACCGGCTCCAACGTCGCCCATGAGAAGACATTGATGGTCAATGTGTTGATCCCGGCCAGATCAAACGCCGCCTGATCCTCGTCCCACACCCGTGGTGGCCATTGCTCTGGATTGTAGTCTCCGCCGTACAACACCTCTTTTGGTAGCACTGTCATGATTTCCTTTTCCACGCGTCTTTGTGTGTCCGTGCTGTCATCTTAGCAATGGCGCCAGGGGCACCTGGCTCGGGAAGCGAGGTGTGCATCGCCATCGCCCGGTGAGCGGACCCCTATCTGAGAAAATGACGCTCCATGGGCGCAGGCGAGAAAGATTCGCGCGAATGTGGCTGGTGGGATTTCGGGGCATTTATGAAGCGCCAAGTTCCCACAATGCGCTGATCGGTAAGCCGTAGAGCCGATCAGAGAAACGATATCCCTTTGAGCCGGTGTTCAGGACGACTCCGGCGATGAATCGGTCGCCTAGCTTGTCACGCAGGAATTTGAGGCCCTTGAAGTGAGAGCTTTGGAACGAAGCGGCTGACTTCACTTCAAGAGCAACGATGCCGTCGCTTCGTTCCATAATGAAGTCCACTTCAACTCCACTGCGATCTCGGTAGTGATAAAGCTCGAAGTCAGTCTGCGTCCAGGTGCGTTGCTTCATGAGTTCGCTGGCGACAAACCCCTCAAGGAGCATGCCGAAAGCGCCTCCGTATTCCAGGGTGGCCAACTGTTCACTGGTCAGGCGGCACAGGCGTGTGGCGAGTCCTGAGTCGACGATCAGGCTTTTTGGTCGTGCGACTTCTCGCTGGGATAAGTTGGGTGTCCACGTTGGGATGACCGCGACCAGCCACAGTTGTGCCAACAGGTCTAGGTATGAGTCGATGGTGCTTGTGGGGATACCAGCCTCCTGCGAGAGCTTGGCTTTGACGAGTTCTCCAGATTGGTGAGCGGCCAAGAGTCGCAGGACGGACATGACTCGATCTGGGCGGACGATTCGCCGCAATTCCGGCAGGTCTCGACGAATGAGCGCTTGAAGATAGTCGTCAAGCCAGCGCGACCTTTGGTGGTCAGTCAGGCCAGTCGCGTCTGGATAGCTGCCTGTGGCGATGATGCGGGCGTAGTCGCTTCTCGCGTTCGACGTGGTGTGGTGGTGAATGAGGGATGGCGAAAGTTCTGTCGCGGTCGTGGAGAAATCCTCCACATGACCCGAGAGTTCCCCTTGGCTGAACCCATAGAGGGACAGTCTTCCGACCCGGCCCGCCAGGCTGTCAGCCAGTCCTTTGACTCGCAGTAACGACGATGAACCCGTCAGGATGAACCGGCCCGGCCGTCGATCCGTGTCAATGGCAGATTTCAAGGTGAGGGTGATGGTGGGCACTCGTTGGATTTCGTCGATGATGAGGCACCTGTCACCCGCTTGGGTGACGAACCCGACCGGGTCCTCAGTGGCGGCGGCTCGGGCGTCTTGATCGTCCAGGTTGACGACCAAGGCATCGGTCTCGGAGGCGAGTTGTCCAGCTAGCGTACTTTTTCCGACTTGTCTGGCCCCCTCAATCAGTAAGCTTGGGGAGTAGGTCAAAATGTCGCGCGCGACCGCCAGTCCATGTCTTGCTAGAAGCTGCATCATAGTGCCAACGTAGCAGTGATGGCGTGGGTTCGCATGGAGGTAGACGGTGATTCGCACACTTGAAGTGGGTGATTCGCAAGGCCGAACCCGGTGATTCGCAGCACTGAACTCGGCGATTCGCAAGGCCCAACCCGGCGATTCGCACCGCCGAACTCGGCGATTCATCGGGTCCACCGCCCCAATGGGAAAGATTCGCACGAATGTGGGCGGTTTTGCCGATCATGGCCCGAAGTCGGGGATGACCACTGGTCGCACGGCATAGAATCGACTCTCGCACACCTCCAGAGACGAAGGAGAATCATGACCACGATCACCATCCCGACCACGCCTATCGGCACCTTGTCGAATGCCTGGCGCGAATGCGTCGGCACCGGGCGGATGAACCTGGCTTTGCGGGCTGATTATCAGGCCTCTCTGGCCCTGGTTCAACGCGAGATCGGCTTCACTCACATTCGCGGCCACGGGCTCTTGAGCGATGACATGGGAATACTGCGTGACTCCGAGGGCGTGCGACGCTACTCGTACACCTACCTCGATCAGGTGGTCGATTTCTACCTCAGCATCGGTATCAAGCCCTTCCTGGAGTTGGGGTTCATGCCGAGTCTGATCGCTTCGGGGGATGACACGGTGTTTTGGTGGAAGGGCAACATCACTCCACCGAAGGATTACGCCGATTGGACACGCTTGATTCAGGCCCTGGTTCGTCACCTGATCGACCGTTACGGCCTGGCCGAGGTCTCCACTTGGCCGATCGAGGTCTGGAATGAGCCCAACCTCGACGGTTTCTGGAAGAACGCCGATCAGGCGGAGTACTTCAAGCTCTACGATCTGACCGCGCGTGCTATCAAGGAGGTTGACGCAGCCTTGCAGGTCGGCGGCCCGGCCATCTCGCCGGGGGCGGCGCAGTGGTACGCCGACTTTGGCGATTACGTGCTGGCCCACAACAGCCCGGTCGACTTCATCTCGGGTCATGCCTATTCCTCACGGCCGCCCGAGCAGATTCCGTTCGGCGTGTATCAGGAGTTCGAACGGCCCCAATGGCTGCTCGACCAGTTCGCCGATCCGCGTCGCATGGTCGCTGGCAAGGGGGGATTGGCCCAGCTTCCGGTCCACATCACGGAGTTCAACACAAGCTACTGCCCCAATAATCCGCTCCATGACACGGCCTACAACGCTGCCTATCTGGCGCCGGTGCTGGCCCGCGGTGGTGATCTGGCCGACTCCTTCTCGTACTGGACCTTCTGTGATGTCTTCGAGGAGGCCAACGTCCCGACCTCGATCTTCCACGGCGGCTTCGGCCTGTTGACCCACCGCCAGATCCGTAAGCCGACCTACCATCTGTATCACTTCATGGCCCAGATGGGTCGAGATGTTCTGGCGCAAGGGGAGGACCACCTGGTGACCCGTCATGGCGACGGGCGGGTGACCATGCTGGCCTGGCAGCCGCTGACCGGCACCGACGGCGGGGCTTACGGGTCGGCCGACTTCGAGCACCGCCTGAGCATCGAGGTCTCTTGCGGTGACGGCGCCATGACCATGGTGCGTCGGCGGGTCAATGAACATATGGGCAACGCCTGGACTGCTTGGCGCGAACTCGGTCGCCCGATGTCGCCTGATCGCCACACCCTCGACCTGCTGGAAGAGGCCTCGCACCCGGTGGTGGAGCACGCCTCCTACATCGCCGAGAACGGCTGCCTGCGTCTCGATTTGAGCCTGGACCAACACGAGGTCACCCTGGTCGAACTGATTCCCATGAGCCCTGCGACCCATGAGGGCTTGGACGACGGGCGCCTGCTCGGTCAGCATGTATAGCCCCTCTTTCGAGGGGAGGGAGACCACCCGCGCCCTATGTGGAGCCAGCCTGGATGGCGGAACTGAGAGCGGAGATGGAGGCGGACCTTGCAGCGACCAAGGCCTGCATGGAAGCCAAAGGGTGGCCGATCATCGTTCATCCTGACTTTGGCTACTCGCCCGCAGGACCTCTCACTGACGAGCAGGATCGTCTTTTTGGTCAGGCGGGCGCCGCTTGTTCGGATGAACTGTCGGATCATCACGTTGAGACCGAAGGGGAGTGGAGGGTCAAGTATCGGCACGCGTTGGACACGCGTGATTGTCTGGTGGCTCAGGGCTACCATCCGACTGAACCACCGTCCGAAGACGCGTGGGTTGACGATGGCATGTCGGGGTCGGGCGATCTCTGGAACCCGTTCGAAGACATCATCTGGCAGTTCCTTCATGGTCAGATCAAGTTGGATGAGAAGACCTACTACGAGTTGTATGCGACCTGCCCACAGGGTGGATCTACTGCTTCGCTCGGTTGGTGATACGAGTGTCCAAGTATTGGCTGGACATGCCGTATCGCCTTGGCTTCGACCTATTCCGTCAGAAGCACTGTCCAGGTTGCTGTTCATCGGCTTTGTGCGGCGCGTCAAGCGGTGCCGCAGACGAAGCGAAGCGTAGTCGTGAGCGAGCGCGCACGGCGCCGATGAACAGCAAAGTGAACGGACTACTCCGCCCGTCTCTCACAGGCTCGCACCGCCTTATGTGGAGGAAACAATGACTAGGCGAGCGTCATTGTCGTCGACTGGTTCGCGCCATCCTGCGTTTGTTGTCATCGCCTGGCTTGTCTCTCACGTGGTGGTGTCGGACAAAGTCACGGTGGGGTCACGGGTGTCTCCCGGCAGTGATCTTCTCCACCTGGTGGACGCCGCTCCCGTCGTGAAGGCAGTCCTGACCCAGGATCAGGCAAGGACGGTGTCAACTGGGTCTTCGATCACTGTGACCATGGGAGAGAATGCCTATGACGGTGTTCTCGGCGACATGGAAGTTGATTCTGAGGCGCATGGTTTTCTTGCGGATATCAAGAGCGCGGATGGCGGCGCCATCTGTGGTCAGACCTGTGCAGCCGATGTGCCCGTGCGGGTCGACGGTTCGCTCGCCACTTTCACAGGTGTGATCGTGGTCACCCCGGTCGTGGCTGGAGTCATGGTCCCAGCCTCGGCGGTGGTGACCGACGCGTCGGGGCAAGCCATGGTTGAGCTGCCGGACGGCACGCACACCTCGGTCGACGTTGTCATCACGCAAGACGGACAGTCGATAGTGACGGGTGTTCAGGCCGGTGACGTCGTGCTGGTGAGTCCAGCCAGTGTGAAGTAGGTGGGCCACAGTGTCGATGCGGAGCGTGATTCTTGAAGCCCGGGCTTTGGCCTTTTCCTATCGATCCAGCGACGAGCAGGTTCTCAAGGATGTCAACGCCAGTTTCGGCCCTGGGGAGGTGACGTCGGTGGTTGGTCCTTCGGGTTGTGGGAAGTCGACTTTGCTGTATGTCTTGGCGGGTTTGTTGACGCCTGGCGCTGGGCAGGTCTGGCTTGACGGTTCATCCTTCTCCGGCCTTCGGGACGGGCAGCGGTCGGCCATCCGGGCGTCACAGATTGGCTTCGTCTTTCAGGATGCCATGCTCGACCCGTCGCGCAGCGTGGTCGACAATGCGTGTGAGTCGGCGGTCTTCTCGGGGATACGACGGCAGGAGGCTCGGCCACGAGCCCGCGAGTTGCTGGCGACCATGGGTGTTGAGAATCGGGACGCTCACCGACCCGGTGAGATATCCGGGGGACAGGCGCAACGAGTCGCGGTGTGTCGGGCCCTGTTGCCGCACCCTCGCATCGTGTTCGCAGACGAGCCGACCGGCAACCTGGATCCTGGCTCGGCCGAGGTTGTCTGGGCGGCCTTGCGCGGGGCTGCTGACCGGGGCTGTTGTGTTGTTGTCGCCACGCACTCACCTTTACTGGCACGGGAGTCTGATCAGATCATAGATCTGTCGCCCCATTCGCTGGGCCTGCCAGAAACCACTTCGTCCAACAACGAGAGCTTTCCATCTATCGCAGGACCGAATCATCTTGTCACCAGCCCATCCGACGATGCCTCGTCTTCCCACTTTGCGACAGGTCCGACGCCGCCTGTCGGAGGGGTCGACGTATGAACGGGGATGGGACGGGGCGACCGCGCGCCTGGGCCTTGATTCGAGAGGCCTTGATCGCGGCCTTGTCACGGCCAGTGGCGACCGTCGCAGTCGCCTTGGTGACGGCATTGACCTGCGCGACAGTGCTTCTCACCACTGGTCGGGCTGTGCGAGCTCAGGAAGATGTCGTCTCCCGTCTTGACAACATGGGCACTCTATTGATCGCTGCCTCCGATGGGCAAGGGCTGGCGGGCATGATGGCGTCCTCGGTCACCACGGTGGGGTCGATGCCCGCCGTGGAATGGGCCTTCGGGCTGGGGGCGGCCAAGGACGGTCACAACGCGGCCTTGCCGGGTGGCGAAGGTGTGGCGGCCCGCCCCTTCTTTGGCGACCTGAGAAGTGTCGTCACTTTGAACACCGGCCGCTGGCCAGGGCCAGGAGAGGCGATCGCTTCTACGACAGCAGCGGCCGAGTTGGGTCTGATTGATGGGGTGGGTGGTATCGCCTACGGGTCAGACGACTCGGACAGTCATCCGATCGTGGGGACCTACCGGGCGGATCGAGTGCTGAAGTCCTTGGCGAATTCAGTCCTCATCGAGCCGACCACCTGGCAGGCGGCCCCGATTCTGTATCTGTACGCCAAGGCGATCGACGTTTCCTGGGTGGATCGGGTTGTCGATGCCGTTCCTTCGGTCATCACGGCAGCGACACCGGCGGGGATCACCGTTGAATCTCCCCAGGCTCTGCGTGACGCCAGAGGCCAGATCTCATCCGATTTGGCCGCCAGTTCCCGTTACCTCATGCTTGCCACCTTGGCGACGGGCCTAGTCCTCGTCGCAGTCACCATGCTGGCAGCCGTCACTGATCGAAAGGCCGATTTTGGCCGTCGTCGAGCCTTGGGGGCGTCGCGTTCCGCTGTCATCGTTGTGGTCATGGTACAGGCCTTGGTCGCCGCGCTGGTCGGAGCGGCTGTCGGCGTCGGCTGTGCTCAGGTGGTCAACGCTGTCGCGTCAGCCTCCTCGCCCAGCCTTGCTTTCACGGTCGGTCTTGTGGTCCTGGCTGTCGCCTGCGCCGTGGTCGCGGCCGTCCCGCCAGCCATTCTTGCTTCGCTACGCGATCCGGTGCGCGTGTTGCGTGTCCCCTGACGCTGGACGCATCGGCTGGCGTGAGTCGCGGTTTCTTTGGTGATTCTGATCAACGATGGCAGGGCGCCGAATCGGTGCTTGTGTCGGGCTCACCGGCAGGCGCCTGCTCGTCACACAAAGTGGAACTCGTCTATCCAACTTCGATAACCTTGATGTCAAGGTTTCGTTTCGGTTCAGCAGATAACAGGCGTGGCGGGATCGCCACGAGAAAGGCCATGATGTCGCGTATCCACTCTCCACAATTCCAAGCCAAGGTGATGAGCGCCGCCGATGCCGCCGCGTTGATCAAAGATGGTGACAATGTTGGCGTGTCCGGCTTCACGGGTTCCGGCTACCCAAAGGAGGTGCCGGTCGCTCTGGCTGAGCGCATCACGGCGGCGAACGCGGCTGGCCAGGAGATGCGTGTCGGCATCTTCACTGGCGCCTCGACCGCGCCGGAACTCGACGGCGCTCTGGCCAGCACCGGCGGCATGAGCTTCCGCACTCCCTATCAGTCCGATCCAGAGCTGCGCAAGGCCATCAACGCTGGTATCACCGACTATTGCGACATCCACCTGTCGCACTCGGGTCCGCAGGTCCGCCAGGGTTTCTTGGGCAACATGGATGTGGCTGTCGTCGAAGTGACCGCCATCACTGAGGACGGCGATCTGATCCCGTCGAGTTCGATCGGCAACAACAACGTCTACCTCGATTGCGCCGACAAGGTCATCCTTGAGGTCAACTCCTGGCAGTCAGCCGATCTGGAGGGCATGCATGATGTCTACTACGGCACCCAGTTGCCTCCGAACAACGTGCCGATTCCGCTGGTCAAGCCCGGTGATCGTATTGGTCAGACGACCTTGCGGGTCGATCCGAGCAAGGTGATCGCAGTCGTCGAGACCAAGGACCCCGACCGTAACACGCCTTTCAAGCCGCTCGACGAGGACTCCAAGACCATCGCCGGCTACTTCCTCGATTTCTTGCAGAACGAGGTCAAGCAGGGGCGCTTGCCGAAGAACCTGCAGCCCCTGCAATCGGGTGTCGGCAACATCGCCAACGCTGTGTTGTCGGGCCTGCTCAACTCCGACTTGGAGAACCTCACCAGCTACACCGAAGTCATTCAGGACGGTATGGTCGACCTGATCGACGCGGGCAAGCTGACTGTCGCCTCGGCCACAGCCTTCTCCTTGTCACCCGAGTATGCCGACAAGATGAATGACAACGCCAAGTTCTACCGTCAGCACATCGTCTTGCGTCCGCAGGAGATCTCGAACAACCCGGAGCCGATCCGCCGTCTCGGCGTCATCGCCTGCAACGGCCTGATCGAGGCGGACATCTACGGCAACGTCAACTCGACCCACATCATGGGCTCCAAGATGCAAAACGGCATCGGCGGGTCGGGCGACTTCACGCGCAACGCCTTCATCTCCTGCTTCGTCACCCCGTCCACCGCCAAGCGCGGCGACATCTCCTGCATCGTGCCGATGGTGTCGCATCACGACCACACTGAGCACGACGTCATGGTCGTCATCACTGAGCAGGGCGTGGCCGACCTGCGCCATCTGGCTCCGCGCAAGCGTGCTCGTGTCATCATCGAGAACTGTGCCCACCCGGACTACAAGGACGCCTTGCTCGACTATCTGGAGCGGGCCGAGAAGACCGCCACCAGCCTGCACACCCCGCATGATCTGCGCGAGGCTTTGAGCTGGCATGTTCGTTGCCTGGAGACAGGCACGATGAAGGCCTGATGACCGAAGAACGTCTGTCATCGTCGGTCGGGGCAAGTGCGCCAGTCGCGCCTGCCCCGACCGGTGCTGTGCTTGTGGAGTCGTCTGACCTGGCCCCAGTGGTCGCTGATCGCGCTGATCGCGCGCCCCTCGGCTCGCCGCAGGCAGATGCGGTCGCTGCGGTTCCTACTGAGATCGCGACTTTGTCCCCCTTGGAGGCCGTCGATCAAGATTCCTACCCCACCAGCTCACGCACCGGCGAGCCCAAACGCCCAGCGCTGGTGATGGTGGCGATCGTGGCGTGTTGGTTGAGTGTGGCGACGACAATCGTGGCCTTCGGCCAGTGGTGGTGGCAGGCCGCCCACATACCGACCTTTCACGCCTCAGCGCGTCTGTTGACCTGGACCCAACCTGATCCGGTCTCAGCCCTCGCCATCACCTTGGTGCTGGTGATCGCCGCGATCGCCGTGTTGATGGTTGCCGCCGCCGGTTTGGTGGGGTACAACGCTTGGACGGGTCAGCGCTGGGTGCGCGTCGCCGCTCTGATCTGTCTGGCGGTCACTGGTCTGTCCTTCCTGTTGACCTGGTGGTTCACTGCCGCCATGGCGCCGCTCGCCATCGGCGCCGCGCTCTTGTGGTTGCCGCCGGCGCGTCGCTTCTTCGACGCCATGGCCGCCAGCCGAACAGTCACCGCGCCGGTCCACCCGACCACTGGTGTGCGTTACGGCCCGCAACCCATGATCGGGCGTCGCTGAGCGCGACGATTGAGGGTCCCTGGGTCTACAGTGGTGTCTATAGTTGTCATCGACCAGGAGGTTCCTATGCCCACACCCGTTCCATATGTTCCCGACGCTGGGCGCTATGACGGAAGGATGCCCTATCGCAAGGTCGGCAAGTGGGGGCTGAGATTGCCTGCCATCTCCTTGGGCTTGTGGCAGAACTTCGGCGACGACGTTCCCTTCGCGCGACAAGAGGCGATTCTGAGGCGGGCCTTCGATCTGGGCGTCACTCATTTCGATCTGGCCAACAACTACGGCCCACTCGCTGGAGCGGCCGAGGAGAATTTCGGTCGCCACATGCGCCGGACCTTTGTTGGACTGCGCCACCAGTTGGTCATCTCAACCAAGGCCGGGTACGACATGTGGGCTGGTCCCTATGGTGTCGGCGGGTCCCGAAAGTACCTGCTCGACTCGCTTGATGAGTCCTTGCAGCGTATGGGATTGGATTATGTCGATATTTTCTACTCCCATCGTTTCGACCCAGAGACGCCGCTGGAGGAGACGATGGGGGCGCTTGACTTCGCCGTGCGTTCCGGACGCGCACGTTACGTCGGGATTTCTTCCTACTCGGCCCCGCGCACTCGTGAGGCCTAGGCGATCGCCCATGATCTTGGCACGCCGATCATCATCCATCAGCCGTCCTATTCCATGTTGAATCGCTGGATCGAGGAGCCCTACAGTGGCGACGATCCGCATGCCGCTCGTCATGGTGGCGCAGGCTTCGGCTCCGACAGCGCCAAGCACGAGTCGCTGATCGACGTCCTGGCCGATGAGCAGATGGGCTGCATCGTTTTCTCACCGCTGGCCCAGGGGCTGCTGACGGACAAGTACCTCGAAGGGGTGCCAGCCGGCTCGCGCGCCACCAAGTCACCCAGTTGGAACGAGTCGATGCTGACGGACGAGAACCTGACAAGGGTACGCGCGCTCAATTCGCTGGCCGCCAAGCGCGGTCAAACCCTGGCTCAGATGGCTGTCGCCTGGGTCTTGCGTCAACCAACGGTGACCTCCGCCCTGGTCGGAGCCTCCAGCGTGGCCCAGCTTGATGACACGGTCGGCGCCCTCGACGCTCTCGAGTTCGATGACGCCACTCTGGCCCTGATCGACCGCTACGCCCTCGACTCCGACATCAACATTTGGTCCTCCAGCTTTCTGTGATGTCGATGGCTACAGGTGACAATCAGGCGGCGCCCTCGGCGCGTCGGGCGCGACGCCGCATGTCGTGGGGTTGGCTGGTGGTGGTCTTGGTCGCCGTCGTCTTGGCCGTGGTCGGTGTGGTCGCGGTGCTGGTGTCCAATGTCATCGCGACGAGGGGTTATGAGAGCCGTGTCGCCGCTGGGGATGACGTCGCCGTTTTGACGGTGCCGCGTTTCGGGTCGACCTACGCTGTTCCGATTCTGGGTGGCACCGACGGTGAGCAGCTGCGCCAAGGCGTCGGCTGGTACGACGGGACGGCCGCTCCTGGTGAGCTGGGCAACTTCGCCTTGACGGGGTACCGCTTCGGTTGGGGGCAACCTTTCGCCCGTGTGGATGATCTTCGAGTCGGTGACAAGGTGATTGTCGAGGCTGGAGCGAAGACTTACACCTACTCCATCGTGACAGGTCCGACCGTGGTGTCAGCCACGGATGTCAGTGTGCTCGCGCCTGTGCCCGGTGACATCGATCGGGCTGCCTCCACCTCCCTGATCACCTTGACGACGTCGGCCCACATCCTGCCGAGCCCGCAACGTGTGGTTGTGGTCGGTGAGTTGACTGCTGAGTCGTGAGACGCGGGTGGGCCTGGGTGTTTCGACGGGTCCATTCCGCCCGCTTGGTCGCGAGCAGGGTTGGTGGATCCGAGGCTGAAATGCCAGCGGATGTGTCGCGCTCGTGAAGTACACTGACTGCCATGCCTGACGCACGCACCGCCCTCATCGAGTCCATCAACAATCTGGCCGTCGTCCGCGGTCGTGTCACCCTCGCCTCGGGACGAGAGGCTGACTATTACGTCGATATGCGCCGCGTCACCCTTGACGGCCAGGCGGCGCCCTTGGTGGGCCGGGTCATGCGTGATCTGGTGGCTGACTGGCACTTCGACGCGGTTGGCGGGCTGACTTTGGGAGCTGATCCCGTGGCCGTTGCCATGCTGCACGCCGCCGCTGCCGCTGGCCAGCGCCTCGATGCCTTCGTGGTGCGCAAAGAGGCCAAGACTCACGGCATGCAACGACAAATCGAAGGCCCCGATATTGCTGGTCGCCCGGTCCTGGTCGTCGAAGACACCTCCACAACGGGCGGCTCAGTTCTCCAAGCAGTCGAGGCGGTGAAGGCCGCTGGTGGGCTCCCCGTCGGCGTGGCCGTCGTCGTCGACCGCAACACCGGCGCAAAAGAACGTGTCGAAGCCGTGGGCCTGACCTACCGTTATGCCGTGGGCTTGGACGATCTCGACCTGTGAGTGGCGATTACCCGTCTCCATCACGGCGGAGCAAGTGCCGCCAGATTCTGGTCATGTGCTGTTGACAAGTGGTTTCAGCGGTCGCGCCGAATTGTAAACCAATGTCATCCCACGAAAGCACTTGGGTGCTTCGTCGATGGCAGGACAGCGAGTTTGACCGAGATCGTCGCCCCACCGGCTTCGTGCACGATTTCGGTCAAATTCACGTACTTTCCAGGCCGATATTGGCGCAAAACTGACCAGAATCGTCGGATGGGTCTGGGGACTGAGGATTTGCTACGGCCAGTTCTGGTTGGTGCTGAAGCTGATCATAGACAAGAGGGCGAATGACGACTGTGAAGTCCTTAGCAGCACCCGCCCTCGACGGGCGCCTCATCGATGCGCCGCCTCCAGAATTCCTTCTCTGACATAGGTTGATGTCCGTCCTCACCGTTGTGATGATCGAGAGTGAAACGGTCCAGATAGTGCTGGTAGGCGTTGGCCCCCAACAGTTCACAGACGTACCACCACGCGGTCTTGAATCCTCGAATCACCTGCCCGAAGCAGTGCGCCAACCCTGACGACGACATGGTCAAGTCTGCTCCACCCGCTGATAATCCACCAGACTCGGACTCAGCCACCGCCGACCTGGTATCTGGCTCTGGAAGCGCCGCTTGGTCAGGACGGCCAGCGACGCCCTGACCAAGCGAATCATGTCTGCTGAGAATCATCGCGAGTCAGCGCCGATGCGGGATGTGCTTGGGATCGCCGACTTCCATGAACTGTCTGGCGACCCGGTTCTCCAGCCGAGTGCCAAGGAAGGTGCTCGGGGCATAGAAGGCGGAGTCTTGGTGGGGATCCTCCGAGGTCGTGGTGTCACCGCTACGCAGGGTCGTGATCACTCGGATGACGCTCGTGACCAAAATGGCGACCGCCATGGCCAAGAAGATGATAGACAAGGTTCCCTGGATGGCGGTGTTGCGAACCGTGGCTTGGGCGTTCGCCAAGGCGGTGCCGGTCAAGTCCCCTGATGCGATCAAGGCGCGGGCGTTGGTGAACTGTGTCCAGTAGCCCAGCGCCGGGTCGGGCGAGAAGATCTTCTGCCACGAGGCGGTGAAGGTCGTCGAGACGTCCCAGGCCAGTGGTATCAGTGGTATCCAACTCCACTTGGCGTAGCCCTTCCGGATGATCACCACCGTCACGATCATCAAGGCGATGGCGGCGATCAATTGGTTGGCGATCCCAAACAAGGGATACAGGGTCTGGATGCCACCGTTCGGATCGGTCACACCCATCAACAGCAGCGATCCCCAGGCTCCAACCACGATCGCTGTGCAGATCCAGGAGCCGAGCCGCCATGAGGGGTCGCGGAACTTCGGCGCCCAGTTGCCAATGGCGTCGGCCAATTGGAACCTGGTCACACGGGTCACCGCGTCGACGGCGGAGAGGATGAAGAGGGCCTCGAACATCACTGCGAAGTGGTACCAGAAGCTCATCATCTCTTTGCCGCCGAAGATGCGGTGCAGGATGTTGGCCATGGCGACGGCCAGCGTGGGCGCGCCACCGGTGCGGGAGACGATCGACGGTTCGCCGACATCTTCAGCGATTTGTTGCAGCGCCGCCTCGTCGTACATCGCGATGGTGGCGGAAGGATTGGTTGGGTCTTGTTGATCCCACTCGACTCTCGGCTTGTTGCCTTGGGCGTCGGTCACGCCCAACTGGGTGACGGCGACAGCCGCCGAGGCCGCTTTGGCCTGGTTGGCCGCCTCCTTCTGTTCGGCGGTCGCTCCGGCCACGACACCCGCCGACATGTCGGTGGACCATGCCGTGACTTGTTCTGCGGTCAGGGGCTTGGCTGACGACGGCACGCCTTCTTGGCCTGGCAGCCACACTGTGATGTCACCGGTGGCTTGGTCGGTGTCGATCAGCGCTCCGGCCTTGACGGCGGCGGTGTCGAGTTTGATGATGCCGGCCGTCGACATGTTCATGGCGAAGTAGGTGCCGGTGCTCAGCGAGACTGCGGCGGCCAAGGCCATGATCGCCACGAAGGATTCCATCAGCATGCCGCCGTATCCGATCATGCGGACCTGGGACTCCTTTTGGATCATCTTCGGTGTCGTGCCGGAAGCGACGGTGGCGTGCATGCCGGACAGTGCCCCGCAGGCGATGGTGATGAACAGGAAGGGGAACAGGGCCCCGGCGAAGACCGGTCCGGCGGTGTTGCCAGCGAACTCCGAGACTGCGGCGGTACGGGCGAAGGGCTGGACGATGACGATGCCGACGGCGAGGACGACGATGGTGCCGACCTTCATGAAGGTTGAGAGGTAGTCGCGCGGTGTCAGCAGCAGCCAGACCGGCAAGACGGCGGCGAAGAAGCCGTAAACCATGACGGCGATGGTCAACTCGGTGCCCGACAGGGCCAAAGCGTTGGCGATGGGGGACTGCGCCACCCAGTTGCCCGCGATGATCGAGAAGATCAACAAGGCGAAGCCGATGATGGAGACTTCAGCCACTTTGCCGGGCCGGATGAAGCGGAGGTACACGCCCATCAGCAGGGCGATCACGATGGTGCAGCCGATGGAGAAGACGCTCCACGGTGAACCCGTCATGGCGTTCACGCAGATCAGGGCCAAGACGGCGAGCACGATCATGAGCATGACGAAGATGCCGACCATGGCGATGGTGCCGCCGATCGGGCCGATCTCGTCGCGGGCGATCTGACCGAGCGAGCGACCGCCGCGCCGCATTGAGATGAACAGCACCAGCATGTCCTGGACGGCTCCGGCCAGGCAGACTCCGACGATGATCCAGATGGTGCCTGGCAGGTACCCCATTTGAGCGGCCAGCACCGGCCCGACCAGGGGACCGGCCCCAGCGATGGCGGCGAAGTGATGGCCGTAGAGGACGCGGCGGTCAGTCAGGTCGTAGTCACGTCCGTTGTCGATGCGTTCCGCCGGTGTGGCATTGGTGTCGTCCGGGCGCATGACCGTCTTCTGGATGAACAAGGCATAGAAGCGGTAGGCGATGGCGTAGGTGCAGACGGCGGCCACGACGAACCACAAGGTGTTGACCTGTTCGCCTCGGATGACGGCCAGCATCAACCAGCCGAAGGCTCCGGCCAGGGCGATCACAGCCCAGATGATGATGCGCAGCGGCGTCCACTTGGTGTGAGGCTTCGTGCCGACCGGCACGCCGTCCTTGTTGCGGATGATGTACTGTTCGTCGTTCTCCGTCAGGGGTTCCGGCGTCTTCGCTGTAGCCATACGGTCACTTCCTTGTGTCGTGTCCAGAGGCCCATCCTCCAGACACTTTTTCATCCTAGACGCGCCTAGACGCCCCGTAAAGGGGGTATCGACCATCGCTCCCCCTGATGCCGCCAAGGCATCGTCCTTTCTGGCTTGCCGGAAGCGTGTGTGCAAATAAGTCCGGGATTATTCGGGGAACTGGGAATCTTTGTCGCCAGGCTGGCGTTGGTAGAATGATAAGTCGGATGAGGAACGTCGGCCCAGGCTCGGCGGACCTCGCAATGGGGGGCGCCATCGCTCCACCAATGAGGAGATGGAATGTTCGAAAGATTCACGGACCGTGCACGTCGAGTCGTTATCTTGGCCCAGGACGAAGCCCGGGCGATGAACCACAACTATGTCGGCACGGAGCATATTCTTCTGGGTCTGATCCACGAGGGCGAGGGCGTCGCAGCCAAAGCGCTGGGGCAACTGGGCATCACACTCGACGGAGCCCGGGCCCAGGTCGAGGAGATCATCGGCAAGGGTTCGCAAGCCCCGGCCGGTCACATCCCCTTCACGGCCCGCGCCAAGCGCGTCTTGGAGTTGTCACTGCGTGAGGCTCTGCAACTCAATCATCCCTACATCGGCACGGAGCACATCCTGCTCGGCGTCCTGCGTGAGGGCGAGGGTGTCGCGTCGCAGGTCATGATCAAGATGGGGGCCGATCTGGGGCAGGTTCGCGAGACGGTGCTGTCGATGCTGTCGGGTTTCCAGCAGACCAAACAGGCCGCCATGGCCGGCGCTCCTGAGCGAGCCAACACCACTGGTTCGAAGATCCTTGACCAGTTCGGTCGTAATCTGACTCAGGCCGCCCGTGAGGGCAAACTTGATCCGGTGGTCGGGCGTGTCAAGGAGATTGAGCGCGTCATGACGGTGTTGTCGCGCCGCACCAAGAACAACCCTGTTCTGGTCGGCGAGCCTGGCGTCGGCAAGACGGCCGTGGTCGAAGGGTTGGCCGAGGCCATCATTCGCGGCGACGTGCCTGAGACGCTCAAGGACAAGCAGATCTATTCGCTCGACATGGGCGCTTTGGTGGCCGGCTCGCGTTACCGTGGCGACTTCGAAGAGCGTCTGAAGAAGGTTTTGGCCGAGATCAAACAGCGTGGCGACATCATGATTTTCATCGATGAGATCCACACCTTGGTCGGCGCCGGCGCGGCTGAGGGCGCCATCGACGCCTCTTCGATTCTGAAGCCCATGCTGGCCCGTGGCGAGCTGCAGACCATCGGCGCCACCACGCTCGATGAGTACCGCAAGTACATTGAGAAGGACGCCGCTCTGGAGCGTCGTTTCCAGCCCATCCAGGTCGACGAGCCGTCGATCGGTTTGACCATCGACATCTTGAAGGGCCTGCGTGATCGCTACGAGACGCACCACCGCATCACCATCACCGATCAGGCACTGACGGCGGCGGCCCAACTGGCTGACCGTTACGTCGCTGATCGTTTCCTACCTGACAAGGCAATCGACCTGATTGATGAGGCCGGCGCCCGCTTGCGCATCAAGCTGATGACCGCTCCGGCCAACCTGCGCGAGATCGACGAGAAGATCGCCCAGGTCCGTCGTGACCGGGAGAAGGCGGCCGAGTCGATGGACTACGAGGCGGCAGCCAACTCTCGTTCTCAAGAGCTGGCCTTGCTGGGTGAGCGTGAGCGGCTGGACGCCGAGTGGAAGGCCTCCGGGCAAGCCGTTTCGGCTGTCGTCGACGAGGAGCAGATCGCTGAGGTGCTCAGTTCCTCGACCGGCATTCCCGTGTTCAAGCTGACCGAAGAGGAAAGCTCGCGCCTGCTGCAGATGGAGACGGAGATCGGCAAGCGCATCATCGGCCAGACCGATGCTGTGCATGCTCTGGCTCGCTCGATCCGGCGAACTCGTGCGGGTCTGAAGGATCCCAAGCGTCCGTCGGGTTCCTTCATCTTCGCTGGCCCGTCCGGGGTCGGCAAGACCGAGTTGACCAAGGCCTTGACCGAATTCCTGTTCGGTGACGAGGACGCCCTGATCACGCTAGACATGTCGGAGTATTCCGAGAAGCACACGGCCTCGCGTCTGTTCGGCTCGCCTCCTGGCTATGTCGGTTACGAAGAGGGCGGTCAGCTGACCGAGAAGGTGCGCCGTCGTCCGTTCTCGGTGGTTCTGTTCGACGAGGTCGAGAAGGCTCATCCTGACATCTTCAACTCCCTCTTGCAGATTCTGGACGAGGGTCGCCTGACCGACGCTCAGGGCCGCGTGGTGGACTTCAAGAACACCGTCATTGTCATGACGACCAACCTCGGCACGCGCGACATCTCCAAGGCAGTCGGTTTGGGCTTCTCCAAGGCCGGTGACGGCGAGGCGTCGTACGAGACGATGAAGGCCAAGGTGACCGACGAGTTGAAGCAGCATTTCCGTCCAGAGTTCCTCAACCGTGTCGACGAGATCGTCGTCTTCCACCAGTTGAGTCACGACGAGATCGAGCGCATCGTCGATCTGATGATCGCCCAGTTGGAGACCCGTCTGGCCGATCGGGACATGGGAATCGAGTTGACTCCTGCAGCCAAGTCGCTGCTGGCTGATCGTGGTTACGATCCGACCCTGGGCGCGCGGCCCTTGCGTCGGGCCATCCAGCGCGACATCGAGGATCCGATGGCTGAGAAGATCCTCTTCGGCGAGTTGCAGCCAGGCCAGTTGGTTCTGGTCGACGTCGCGCCGGAGGGTGGAGAGTCGGCCTTCACCTTCCAGGGCACGGCCAAGTCGACGATTCCAGACTCTCCGATGGACGAGTTGGCAGCGCTGAGCTGATCGACGCACCAGGCGCCCTGTGACACATCACCGCATGCGTCACAGGGCGCCTGTGTTTGTGGGGCCGATGCTGGGTGCGCCCGCTGAGATTGAGTGTCGAACTCGCCGGCTCGTGTTGGGCTGATGGTGGATGCTCATGGTCCTATCGTGGGGCGGGAAGTGTGCCTTTTCGGACGAGGTCATGGCCAATGCTTGTGCAGGTGATCTTGTCGTCACCGTCGAGGGATGACAGGTATTGATCGCACGATACCCTAGGATGGCTCCAGGGAGGATGACCATGACCGATTACCAGCCGTACACTCCGCCGATGACGGCGCCGTCGCCGACCGGCAGCGGAACCGTGCCACTATCGATGAGTGTCTATCCGACCATGCCTTATCCCGGGGTCATGCCTGGCCAGCGACCTGAGCATCCGCAGGCAACGACTGTGCTTGTGTTGGGGATCCTCAGTTTTATCGTGGCTGGCGTGCTCGGACCGGTCGCGTGGTACATGGGCAACAAGGCGATGCGTGAATGCGCGGCAGGGATGTACACCGCGTCTGACCAACTCAAGGTTGGCCGGGTCCTCGGCATCGTTGCCACGGTGTTGCTGGGCATCGGTGTGGTGGCCATTATGGGCATGATCGCGCTTGGCCTCTTTGCAGCCGCGGTGTACCGCTGAAAGGCCGATCTCGAGCGCGGGCCCGAAATGGTCCTGCGGTGGAGTCACTCATCGCTCGGAGGGTCGCTGTGGTCAGTTGACTCGGGCGGTTGCGGGGTCGTCCTCCCGTCAGGTGAGGTTCAATTGGATGCTTGAGCGTCGACTGTGTGTCAGTGGTCGACATCACTGATGCAAAGCGAAGAATGCAGTTACCTAATTCTACTGTCTGGCCTTGTCAGCTAGTTCGCGAACTGCTCTGATTGTTTCTGGCTGAATTCGATAGTGCTCAACTGCCTTTGCCACTGTTTTTTCACTTCTCTGGGGGTTGATCAGCAATCCAAATGCCGTCGCGACAAGGGGGACGAGGCTTGAAGGGTCTTGGCCAATCGGCGTCAGCACCTCAGTACTGTTTTCAAAGAGCCCGCTCGAAGTCATATATTCCCGCAGCACTCTTGCTAGTGCTTTACGGCTCCCGGTCTGTTCGGCTGCTCCAAGCAAGAGAGCCATTATGCTATGTGTTTTTACGCCCGCTTTACCAACTCTCACATGGGCGGGCAGAGGTTGACCAGAGGACATTTCGATGAGAATTTCAGCGAAATTGACTCCGGATTCTGCGGCATTCGCGGGTTCGATCATGCGGGGATTGCACTCAATATAATATAGCTTGTTATTGCTGCGGATAAAATCCAGGGTGAGGCAACCATTCCAATCCAAATGGCCGCCGATTCTTTCGATATGTTCTCTTGTTTCCGGATCATCGACGCTTAATCTTGCGGCTGCTGAACCTCCCGCGCCGACAGCTCGGCTCATGGTTGTGTGTGCCGCAATCATTTTCCCCTGTGCGAATGCCGCTTCCACTTGCCCATAGTGACCGCTGATATGTTCTTGCGCCATGAGTTGACCGTTATCAGGAGAAAGCAGCAGAAAGGCCTTGCCCTTTTCCTCGTCACTGCGAACCTTGCAGACAGAGCGCCCGGCCGTTCCAAAGTCTGACTTTAGCCAATAAGGATACGAAATCCCGATAGAAGCCCCCTTATTGACCTTCTCCCAACGTGGCACAGGAATTCCCAGTTTATCCGCGAGACTGGCAAAAGAGGATTTGCCTTGTACTTGACGAAACGCGCTTGTCGGCGCCAAGGCGATAGGCGGATTTGGGGGCAGGAGTTTTCTTCCCTCCGCCAGTAGCCAGGCTTGCTCATGCGTGGGCACAACGGCCACATAGTTTCCCGATCGCAATAGGTTTGAGATGTGTCCTAGGTACTGCTCAGGATCCTCGTTAGGGTTGACTGTCGGAATAATTCTATGTTTCCATCGGCTGAACGCGCTAAGAGGAAGCCGATCAGAAGACAAAATATCTATCTCGTAACCGCTTGCTCTGAGGGATGTTATGGTTTCACGAGCGGTAAGGCTTGTCCCCTCGGTCAGTAATATCCTTTTCACCGTTTCACATCACCTTTCCCATTTGGGAGTTCTACCTCGACGCTTACGCTCGGGTCTGCGCCTGCAACACCGTGTGTTTTGCGACCATTGACCGGTAGAGATTGCCGAAAATTGGTAGACACCGAGTCGCTTGTGGTTGCAGCTCCAAGGCAAAAGTCCAGTTCGGTCGGCAAGGTAACGTTAATGTTGTCATTCTATTGAAGAAAGACAAATCGCCCGTCACCACTGTGTACACATTATTCACCTTACCGGAATTTGCCATCTTCAGACGGCTACCGGTGGACCGCTCCGGTCCTGCGGTGGGGCGTGTCGATTTTGCTCATTTGTCCTCCGGGGTGCGGTGACGAGGGTCATCTTGTGATCAGGTGGTCACAGCACATCGCCGATCCAGCGGAAGTGACCGCTGACAAGGGCTACGAGCAGGCCAGTGGCGATGATGCCGCAGGCGACGATCACACAGAGGGCGTCTGGCAGACCAACTCGGGAGGGC
>JAITVA010000105.1 GCA_031286045.1 Propionibacteriaceae bacterium
CTGACGGATGAGCGGGGTGTGCGCACCGTGACCGGTGGCTTGTTCACGCTCGACGATGACGCCAGAGCCAATCTCATCCAGCTGGGCAACGGGGACGCCCGGCGAGTTCTGACCTATGTCGAGGAGGCTGCGGCTACGGCAACCGCGCTTCAATCAACCACGATCACCGCGCCCATCCTGGCTCAGGCGGTCGATCGAGCGGCAGTGCGCTACGACGCTGACGGCGATCAGCATTATGACGTCATCAGTGCCTTCATCAAGTCGATTCGGGGGTCGGACGTCCAGGCGGGTCTGCATTACTTGGCGCGCATGATCTCGGCCGGTGAGGACCCACGGTTCATCGCTCGCCGCCTCATGATTCTCGCCAGCGAGGACATCGGTATGGCTGCTCCCAGCACGCTGGCTTTGACTGTGGCAGCCGCTCAGGCGGTGCAGATGCTTGGCATGCCTGAGGGGCGCATCATTTTGGCTCATGCCGTCGTCGCCTGCGCGACCGCGCCGAAGTCGAACGCTGTGGTGGTGGCCATCGACGCTGCCCAGTCCGATGTGGAGAGGGGGCGCGGCGGGCCGGTGCCGCTCCATTTGCGCGACGCTCACTACTCTTCGGCCCAGTCCCTGGGCCATGGCGCCGGCTATCAGTATGCCCACGACGCTCCTCATGGTGTCGCCAGACAACAGTATCTGCCCGATGACCTGGTTGAGGCGACCTACTATGTCCCCTCCGACCACGGTTATGAGGCCACGGTGGCCGAGCGCCTCCACCTGATCGACTCGATCTTGGGCAGGTCAGACGCCAAGTCGGCTTCAGAACCGGACTAGAATAGGGCAATTGTGGGCCGGTTCGGCTCCTCCCGACCGGGGTCAATCGACGCTCGGCATCGCATCAAGACGAGGGACACTATGGAAACCGCTGAGATTCGCCGTCGCTTTCTCGACTACTTCGCACGTCACGATCACGCCGTGGTGCCCTCCGCCTCCCTGCTTTACAATGACCCGACCCTGTTGTTCGTCAATGCGGGCATGGTGCCCTTCAAAAACTACTTCACCGAGGTCGAGCCGTCACCGTACAAGCGCGCGGTGTCTGTGCAGAAGTGTGTGCGCACCCTTGACATTGACGAGGTGGGCAAGACCACTCGCCACGGCACCTTTTTCCAGATGAATGGCAACTTCTCCTTTGGCGACTACTTCAAGGAAGGCGCGATCGGGTTCGCCTGGGAACTCGTCACCGGCTCCCAGTCGGAAGGCAACTATGGCTTCGCGTCGGATCGGGTGTGGGTGACGACCTTGGGCCCAGGGGTCCATCCGGATTACCCCGACGGTGATGTCGAAGCCCGTGACCTCTGGCTGAAGGCGGGTGTGAGCCCCGACCACATTCAATGGCGTGGCCTGAAGGACAACTACTGGAACATGGGGGTGCCTGGTCCCGGCGGCCCCTGCTCCGAGGTCTACATCGACCGGGGCGCAGCCTACGGGCCTGACGGCGGTCCAGAAGCCGACGAAGATCGTTTCTTGGAGATCTGGAACCTTGTTTTTCAGACTGAGGATCTGTCGGTAGTGCGTGCCAAAGATGATTTCGATGTGGCCTCGAAACTGCCCAGCCGCAACATCGACACAGGTATGGGTTTGGAGCGCACCGCTCTCCTGCTCCAGGATGTCGACAACATGTACGAGATCGACCAGGTTTTCCCGGTGATCCAGTGTGTCAGCGAGATTTCTGGCCGTCGTTACGGCGCCGATCATGACGACGACGTCAAATTCCGAGTGGTGGCAGACCATGTTCGTTCAGGGCTGATGCTGATGACTGATGGTGTCACCCCCGGCAACGAGGCCCGTGGCTATGTTCTGCGGCGTCTGCTGCGCCGCTCGGTGCGCTCCATGCGGTTGTTGGGCGTCACCGACCCGGTCTTGGTCGATCTGCTCGCCGTCAGTCGTGAACAGATGGAGTCGTCCTATCCCGAGATTGCCGACCAGTGGCCACGCATCACGGCGATGGCCCAGGCTGAGGAAGACAGTTTCAGTCGCACACTCGCGTCCGGCACCCAGTTGTTCGATCTGGCTGTGGCTCAAACCAAGCAGAACCATGGTCATGTTCTGGCAGGTGACAAGGCATTCCAGTTGCATGACACCTACGGCTTCCCGATTGATGTGACAATGGAGATGGCCCAGGAGGCAGGCATCAAGGTCGATCTCGACGGTTTCGCCTCGCTCATGGCCGAACAGAAGGCCAGGGCCAAGGCCGACGCCAAGCTGAAGAAGGGCAATATCCATTCGAACGCGGCCTACGCTGATCTGCGCAAGGAGGGGGAGTCCCATTTCTTGGGTTACACCGATCTGAGCGTCCCGGCGCGAGTCCTGGGGTTGATGAAGGAAGGGGTCCAGGTCAACCAAGTGGGCATCGGCGACGAGGTTGAGATCGTCCTCAACGACACTCCGTTCTACGCTGAAGCGGGCGGTCAGGACGCCGACACCGGTGTGATCACCGCCGCTGGGCTACACGTCGACATCGTCGATGTGCAGAAACCAGTCGCCGGACTGATCGTCCATCGGGGCATCGTCACCGATGGCGCCATTGAGGTGGGCAGTGAAGTCATGGCCGATGTCGACGCCGCAGCCAGGTTTGGCTCGTGCCAGGCTCACACCGCCACGCACGTCGTCAATGCGACCCTTCGTCAGTTGCTCGGTCCCCAGACTCATCAGGCTGGTTCGTACAACAAACCGGGTTACCTTCGCTTCGACTTCAACGCCTTGTCGGGCATGTCCACTGACATGCGTCAGGAACTCGAAGGGGTCGCCAACCAGGCCATTCGCGCCGATTGGGCCGTGACAGCGACCGAGATGCCGATCACCCAGGCCAAAGCGCTCGGGGCGCAGGCCATGTTCGGCGAGAAGTACGGCGACATCGTGCGTATGGTCGAGTTCGCCGGTCCATGGTCTCGGGAATTGTGCGGTGGCACCCACGTCGCTTCGACCGCACAGATCGGTTTGGTGAGCCTGCTGAGTGAGGCCTCCGTCGGTTCCGGCGTGCGCCGCGTCGAGGCTCTGGTGTCGACCGACGCCTTCGATCATCTGGCCGCCGAGCGAGCCATCGTCGCGACTG